>CAYXVU010000343.1:0-4593 GCA_964468725.1 uncultured Clostridia bacterium | reverse complement strand
TCGGCCAGCGCCAGTCCCACCGCCGCTAATGACATCATCATCTACTACAATAGTTTGATTAAAAATCAGTTGGTATTGATCGAACATTACGGCGCGGCGGATCGTGCCGATGCGACGGTTGACGCCATCACTAAAATCGAAGCCCTGGATGCCGCCAACAAAGCGAAGTGGGGCGTGATGCGCGGCGATGTCTATCGCTTCATTGGCAAATCGGAAGAAGCGGCGGCAGCTTACAAAGCCGTCTTGATGATCGATCCGGCCAACCTCGATTCGTTGTTCAACCTCGGCCTCACCTATCTGGCTTCGGTTGAACGTGCCAGCCTGCAACAGTCGGCTAACTACCTTGAGGAGTTCGTCTCTAAAGCTCCGGCTGACGACCCGCGCGTCCCCGCAGCGAAAGACTCGCTTCGGGCGCTCAAGAATGAGTTCAAAGTGGAAGCCGAAAAACCGTCGAAGCGAAGAGGCAAACCCTGATCTCACCTCTGACAATCGCAAGGAAAGCGAGCCGCAGCCAAGAGAGGGGCTGCGGCTTGTTGTTTTCACTGCCCGCTCAGGCGGCTGCCTATCTGGCAAAGGCGAAAAAGTTTCCGACTTTTCTCGTTGTCAACCTCTCTAAGCTAGGGAGCGCAGGCAAACCCGGAGCGAATCCGGCTTTGCATTGCCGTGCCATATAGAGTCCCCTGTTGACCCTCACTGCTGAAACCGCTGACTGCGGAGCATAGCCTGATGCTGCCGCTTGCGAGATCAGCCACCTCCTTTCCCTTGCTCTTTTGATCTTCTCTGCGCGAAAGGAGTCGAGTTGTGCCTATGGCAAAGCTGATAGCGAAATGGTTGATGCTGACGTTGGCCATCACCTCTTTTTTAGTGCTCTTTTCTCTGTGGCGTGCGGCGGCGTCTGCTGCCGAGTCGCCGCGACCAGCTCACATAGAGGGCCGCTGACTCAACCCTCTGCCAATCGTCACAATGAATGGACAAAGAAAAGGGGCGCTTGCGTAAACGCCCCTTTTCGTGGAGAAGGATTTTCTGTTCTGAACTTAGACTCTGCTGTATGAATTCTCTTCACTTCAGAATCGCTGCTCACTGCTTATTAACGCAGGCCGCGCTGATTTGTTCCATCGAGATGGGCTGGGTAATTGGAGGGTCAGCCAGAGCCTCTTTTTCGACCCCTCTGTATCCGACGACGACGGCGCACAGGCGCAGCCAGTTTCTCTAACAGATCATTGGCTTGCTCGTAGCCTTCAAATCGGCGCTCATCTTGGCGAAAAGCGGGGCTGTGATAAATGGTTCGCTCTTTTGTGTAGCGCGGCGGATGTTTGATGTGCAGCATCTCGTGATAGAGGACAAACTCGACAGCCAGACGCGGCACCTGTGGATCATCAAGCGTGCGACTGATGATGATCGTTTCGTGCACCTGATCGTGATGGCCGAAGACTCTGCCCGTCGGTTGGTTGCTCCAAGAGAGGCGCGGCTTTGCCAATCGCCCGTCAAAATACTTTGCATTCAACTGATGAAATATGGCTTCCAGATCGTACGCATAGCCTTGCGGTGAATTGGTCAGTTTGTAGCCGCGCACGCGCCGCGCCGCTTCCGAAGCCTCTCTTACACCGGCTTGCGTTGCGTATTCACGATAATGGCGTTGCGCCTCGGCAGGCGCTTTGCGCCGATACAATTTCGCAATCAATATGCGCGCTAACGCATAGAGCACGTCCGATGGCGCAGTTCGTAAAAGGTCTGACACGCGCACTTGCACGCGCCCTTGTCGCAAGCGGATGGTCGAAGAAAGCCCCGTGTACGCATAGAACTCTACGCTAAGGGGCGGCGGTGGCCCTTTCGTCACCGCTTCGCGCAAAGCGCGTGTGAAGAGGGTTTGTAATTCCGCTTCGCTGTGTTCGCAAGGGATTTCGAGAGATGAAAAGCTATCGGGCATAGTTACAGAGCGGTCGGCGGCGGTCGGAACAGAAGTCTTTCTCGCGCCGACCACCCATCAACCGCTATTTGGTTTTCGGTTTGTCGTCCGGCTCAATGTAGCGTTGGCGATAGCGCAGGTCTAAATTTTTGTTATCCGGTTGGCCGTCACCATCCACATCTACATCCACTCTGATCTTGCGCTCCTTGCCTTCGCGCCGCGTGTTGGAAGCGTCGTAGCCGAGATTATATTGTGTTCGCAGCAGGGTTTCGATATTGCGCATGATCGTTGGAATTTCGCCTTCGAAGGTCATCGGTTGATAGAGTCCGCCGGTGCGCTCGCTGAAGGCGCGCAGTTGATTAAACGATTGCAGATAGTCAAGCCGCAATTCCGGCGGCATGCGATGTTCATACTTCTTAAAAAAGAGATTGCCGACACCGACCGTAAAGATGGGCACGCCGCCGCTAGAGGCGATCTTCAGCGCCTTATCAAAAGTAATTTTGCTGAAAGTGTCTCTACCCGTTGTAATTAAAATGACAGCCGTATGGCCTTCGACTTCCTGCAAACCGCGATACTCCTGATCACCTTCGCCTTCGGCGTAGAGTTGAATGGCTTTCCCGCCCAATAAGGTAAAGGACAAAGCGTCATAGATATTCGACTCGCTGAAGTTCAACGTATCTCGATAAGCTGCAACCAATGCGTTGTAGAGCAATCGCCCGTCGTTGGTGAAGTCTTGAATCACCTTCGGCTTCAAGCTGAAGGTGACGATGCTGACGAAATCCTGTGGTTTGACAAAGCCTTGAATGAAGACGGCGGCAGATTGAAAAATCTCTTGTGCATCAGAGGGATTGAAATAGCCTTTCCAATAGCGGTTCTGAAAGCCGTTATCAATGAGCAAGACCACCGTCATCGGCCCTTCGCCGGAGCGGAAGTTAGTGATCTCCTGCTTGATGTTGTCTTCATAGATAGTGAAGTTCTTTGCCGTGAGGTTGGGAACCAAGCGGCCTGTCCGCTTCTCAATCACCGTAACCGGCACGCCGACAATCTGGGTTGACAGCTTGATGGGCGGCTCATCTTTTTGATCTTTTGGAATCGGCGGCAACGGCTCTTGGTCTACGACTTCCCCCGGCTTTTGCCCTTTTTGCTCTTCGGTCTTCTTCTCCAACTTCTTTTTCGGTTGTTGCCGTCCGCTTTGCGCTTCGACCTGCGCGGCGGGCAGCAGCGAAGCAGTCAGTAGAGCGGTCATCAGGAAAATCAACAGGGTTGCTCGGGTGGTAAAGAACTTCATAACTCCTCCGATGTTGACGGAACTCGGTGATTTGTATGGCCGGGTGCACGCGTCCGAACCACAGGCCTGATGGGAGTCTAGCAGAGTGGTTGTGAGGCTGCACAGAAGAAATTCGCTGCGGGTGCGCGAAATGAAGAGCCTGTGCAGAATTATGTATGAGCGGTTTGGGGTAAAAATCCGGCAGCCAATCGGCAAACTCGATTGAGGCTCATCGGAGGCGGAGTCTCTTCCTTGATTCATCGTTGAAAAGAGAAAGCCTACCCGCCATCCTCCTTTCTACCTGCCTTCATTTCGCGCCCCCGATTTTTAGGGAAGGGAGAGTTGCGTTGAGGAACGAAGGGCTACGAAGGCACGAAGAGGAACCAGCTTGCAAAGGAGTCGCTTCGTGCGCCGACGCGCCCGTGTGCCTGAGCGGCAAGAAAAAATTCTTTTGGCCACTCTCTTTTGCCACCGCCGGAAAGAAAACAAATTTGACAGCCGCTAGCGTAGTGGCTAGGATGGCTTCGCTCGATGCAAAGCCGATTTGAGAGTTGAGCGAATGCCGATCCGGCGAGCGAACAGACAAGCGCTCGCTCTGATCGCCGAACGAACAACAATCGAAATTTGATATACGCCTCTTCATCAACCTGTTGGTTACGCCATGCATAAGCATTAGTCCCGCCAAATCGTCGTCCCGCACGCCACCAACGAAGGTTCACCGTTTCGCTCTTGTGCCGTGCGTATGAGTGACGAGAGTGGCGGTTTGTGGAGTTCGGCCATGAATACAGAAACCCCAAATGATCGCCCGCTGCCGCGATTACCGAAAGGCTTTCGTGATATCTTTGCCGCCGATGTCATCGCCCGCCGTCGGATGATCGAAACGATTCGCCGGATTTACGAAGGGTACGGTTTTGCGCCTCTCGAAACGCCCGCCATCGAGTACCTCGAAACTCTCGGCAAATACCTACCCGAAGCCGACACCCCGGCGGGCGGCATCTTCGCGCTGCGCGATGAAGATCAGGCTTGGGTTGCGATGCGCTACGATTTGACCGCCCCGCTGTCGCGCATCTTTTCACAATACAAAAACGAAATCCCTGTGCCCTTTCGGCGTTATCAGGTCGGTCTGGTATGGCGCAATGAGAAACCAGGACCCGGCAGGTTCCGCGAGTTTTATCAATTCGATATTGATACGGTGGGCGCGGCTTCGATGGCCGCCGATGCTGAAGTCTGCTCGGTGCTGGCCGATGCGCTTGAAGCGTTAGGCATCGCGCGCGGCAACTTTGTCATTCGGGTCAACAACCGCAAAGCCCTTAACGGCGTGTTGGAAAAGATTGGCATCGCCTCTGATGACGAAGCCCTGTCGCTGGCCGTCTTGCGCGCCATGGATAAGCTCGACCGGTTGGGGTTGGAAGGGGTGCGC
>CAYXVU010000342.1:0-4612 GCA_964468725.1 uncultured Clostridia bacterium | reverse complement strand
GACCGCCTCTCAACCTTCTCAGCTTGATTCGCAACTCGGTATAAGAAGTAGCGCACTGCAAGACGCTGCTACTTCTTGGTTTGGGATTTGTCGCCGCCGCCACAATCCCCGCCCAGTCCTGCGCAGGCGCAGGAGTTGTCGAGTGTATTCGGATCGTTGATGGTGCAGACGGTGATGCCTTGGCTATTTTGCAAGGAGGCATTGCCCTTGTTGACCGAACCGCCGGTTATCGAAGCCCGCACTCGGTGCGCCGGTGGCGTGATGATGTTACTCGTCAGCGTAAAGGTGCTGCCGATCTTCTTCACCACCCCCTTGCCGGTGACCGGGTTGGGCGAGGTGTTCGGACAACAGAAGATGTAATCACCCGTTGCTGTGTTGAAGATCAGCACCGTTGAACCTTGTTCTAGGCAAGCATTGAACAGGGTTACGGTAAACGAACAACTGACGTCTTCTGCGCCAGCCGCACTGGCCGTGCAGGTTACAGTCGTCGTGCCCAGCGGGAAGCTCGAACCCGAAGGCGGCGTACAAACGACGTTTGGCATGGAGCAGGTGCCGCCGACAATCGGCGGGCAGTACGTGACCGTGCCCGATGATGCGCCGGTCGTGGTAACGCCAATGGTATCGGCTGGACAGGTGATGTCAAGGACACAGCCTTCGCCGTCGCATTGGCCGCCGCCGTCCGTGCAGGTGAGCGGCGCAAGGAATAGTGAAACGCACATAAAGGTGCCCGAATCGGTGGTGAAGTCATCGTTGATTCGCAGCGTCCATGTGCCGTTGACCTGAGCAGCCGTTAATCCGTTGAAGGCCGCAAGCGCCTGCTCCGGTCTAAAGGTGCCGACAAACGGCGCGGCCCCTGCCGTGATGTCTGTCCCCGCCGAATCATCAAAGGTCGTGCGACTACCATCCGGCGAACAGGAGGTGCCGTAGTTGTCGCTTGCGCCGCCATTGTCCGATGTCAGGTCTATGCTTACTAAGCCCCCCGGACTGATGAGCGAAATATCGAGGTCAGCATCGAAGGTGTGCGTTAGGTGGAACGATACATTCACATCGCCGATGACTCCGGTAAAGCCCGCGACGGTGATGGGAATATCGGTGATTTGGGTTGCCGGTACGACCGGAGGCCCGGCGTCGAAGATTGGCGTAACCGTATTATTGTCGAAACGGAGGGGCGCTCCCAAAGAACCGGTCAGGAGCGTCAAATTCACCACATCCGAGCCGCCCGTGTAGTTGAGCGTCAAGGTTAATTGAATGCTCGTGCCGCAGGCGAAGCCCGGCGCGGTGCTGATCTGGAATGGCGTTGTGTTGCTGGCCATGCCGCCCGCCGGAATATCAGGGTACGAGGCATTGGGTGTGCTGACGCTTACGTTCGGGGTTGAGGTCGAAAGCGTGCCGGTCACTCCCGTCGCCGTCGCCGATCCGTTGTTCATGACCTTGATGGCCAGATCGTTGCACTCATTGAAATCAATCGCGCCATTGCCATTGCCGCCAGTGACGGTCGCAAACGGCGCGGGCGCGAGATCAAGAATCGGGCCGGGGCCGCCCAGCGGCACTTTGGCAAAGCGCACGTCGGGTTGTTGGGCGAAGAAGGCATCGCTCAAGCGATTGTCGCCCCAGATGTGATAGAAGAAGCTGTTGTCGGCAGCCATGTGGTCATAATCGCCCATGTAGGTAGTGTTGATGACCGGGTCTTGACCGACGGCGACGCCGAACGAATCGCTGATGCGGAAGTTCGGACCGAAGGTGTTGACGCCACCCGATACCGTAGCCGCGACGCCCCAGCGTTGAATGAGGACATTGGCCGGGTCGCTGCGGCGGTCGTACCAGGTGATGGAGAAGGCGCTGCCATCGGGCGTGACGCCAATCGTCGGCGACCAGTTATCGTTGGTTCCTGCGTCGTTGTTGACGCGCGTGGCAGCCGACCAGGTCGCGCCCATATCGGTGGACGAGCGGAAGAAGACATCGCCGCGATCCGCGCCCGCAGGATTATCATCATAGACAATGTAAACGTGGCCGTTGGCCGGGTTGACGGCGGCGTGCGGGAAGGTGCTGGAACGAAACTCCAATCCCAAGTCGCCGTTGACGCCAGTGCTCAGCAGAGTGGTGACCGTAACCGGCGCGCCGAAGGTGACGCCTTGATCGGTGGAGCGGCGCATGCGGAGTTCGTCGGGAGCGGTCGCCGAATGGAACCAGAAGTAGTAGACCGAGTGATCGGGGCCGACGGCGACAAACGCGCCTTGTCCACTGCCCGCGTTGATGGAGAGTCCGTTATTGGGCGACCAAGTCAGACCGTCATCGGTCGAACGGGTAAAGAGCATGCCGCCGCCGGTTCCAAAGTCTCGCCAAGCCATGTAGACATTGCCCTGACCGGAGCCTGCGAAATTGTCTACGGCGATCCACTCTTTGTCGTGGGCGTCAGCCGCGCCGCCCGCGCCGGGCGCGCCGTTGACCGGAGTGCCCCAGGTGACGCCGTTATCGGTCGAGCGGAAGATTTGCAGCACGTCATCCGAGTCAAATCCCAGCGTTGAGAGAAAAATGGTGCCGGTCGAGTTGCTGCGCGCCAGAACCGGATCACCCGCATCGCCGAAGGTGCTGTCGGGCAAGATGCCTCTATCCGTCCAGGTCGAACCCATATCGGAAGAGGTGGAATAACCTGTGAAGTGGCTGTTGATGCCGGTAAAAGAGCCGGAGTCATTGAATGAGCCAACCACGTTCATGCCGGAGCCGAGCACAATGGTCGTTTCACTCTGCGTATCTTGATCACTCAGATCAGCCGAGGGGTTATTGACCAGCGGTTGAGTGAGCGCCGATAAGATGCTGAGGCGACCCTGCGCAAACGAGGGGATGCGCCGGCTGGAAGACTCTTTTGTCAAAGCCGGTTTCTGTTTGCCGAACTTGCGCTCCAGCCGTATTTGCGCGGCGCTGGAGAGTTGGGCAAAGAGTTCCGGGTTGTCGTAGACCTCCCTCATCGAGGGGTCTTCTGGAGTCTTGTCATTTTGTGCGGAAACCTGAGTCGTCGGTTTTATGGAGAAGAGACTGACCACGACCATCATCGTGAAGACCAGCCCCCAGTAAACTGCTCGATGTCTCATAGATCCTCCTGAAGCGTCGGAAATTCGGCCTATACTGCAATGAATGAAGACTCACCTAAAAATACATCTTAGGCAATGTGATGATCGGGCGGTTTGTCATTCTGAGCGATGCGGCTGAGCGCCCCGACCAGCCAAGCCAGCCAACCTGAAAAAAAACTTTTGTACGCAACGAACAGCAAAGATGATTCTGAAAACAGCCTTTGTAATCCCTGTAGGCTGCAAGAGAGACGGCAATCAACTCAATGTTGATTCATCTCTACAAAACGGCGAACAATACTTGTGAAAAAAATCTGCCGACGTGGCCGCTATCATATTATCGGTTGAGCGTTTAGGTCAAGCAGGGGAATGGCTCAACGCTCACTGCGCCGGATGCAGATGCTTCGTCATTTGATGCGAAAGAGTTTGTCGCATAGATCGGTTGTGACCGAAGAGCCTTCGTCAATGACGGTGATGCGCAGTATGACCTGTTTCGAGCGCGGATGGGTCGGCGCCACCACCCATTCGTAGCGTGTGCTGTCGCCCTCAAGTACCGGCGACAAAGGGGTGAAGGACTCGCCGCCATCGAGCGAGAGGGAGAGTTGTTGCTGACGAATGACCGCCGCGCCTTCGAATTGCCACTCGATGACGACCAGTTGCCCGCGTTTCACCTTCTTGCCTTTATTCAATGACAGCAGGCGCAAGAGCGGCGTTTCCACGCGCTGTGCCGTGAAGGTTCCGGTCTTTGTCGCTTTGCCTGCAATTTTGTTCGAGAAGGTCACGCTACCGGCGAGCGTATCGGCAGCCGTCATGGCTCCTTCGAATTGGAGCATTCCGGCGTCAATGCCGACATTGCCGATGGGAAATTCCAGTTCGCCCGTGACCGCAAAGTTGCTGGCTGTGCGACTACTCCATGCCGCTTTGTTTAATTGGGCAGGCGGATTGAGATTCGAAACGTCATCAAGCAGCAGAAAGGTGCCGACGCCGGTGCCGAGCGCATCGAACTGGATTTTGTGGGTTCGGGAGTTGGGGAAGACGACTTCGATCTGCCAGCGACCTTCGAGGCCGGGCGTTTGCGCTCTGACCGCCGTAGCGGCGCAACAACTAAATCCGACAAGCAGCAAGATAACTCGACATCCGAATCTGAACATGGCTCACCCCCTATGCGGAAACATCCGATCTGGAATCGAAAAACGGTTGTGGTGAGGCGATAACTTTTGTTCCAGGCGTTGGCTAGAATAGCACGACTTCCCGGCTGCGAAAATAGGTGAAGTTGCGACAGGCTCAACTTACCCGGTCTCTTACCCCCTGTTGCGGAGGCTGTGAGCCGTGCAGATTGAGGGAGGGCGTACAAGGCTCCTCGTTGACAGTTAGAGGCAACTCCCGCCCGTAGCATGAAAAAAAACTAGCGAATCCGTTACGGATGACGGACTCGCTAGATTTCCTGAAGGTGTCAGACGGTTGCGACTACTTGCTGCGCTCCGTGAGGATTGGCGAGCAGATGGCCGTGTCATTGCGCGTGTCGCGGTCTTCGATTTGGCACTGGA
>CAYXVU010000341.1:0-4636 GCA_964468725.1 uncultured Clostridia bacterium | reverse complement strand
TCGAAAACCGCGAAGAGTTGCGCGAGCATCGGCGCAAAGTTCAAAGGAGAGAAGAAGCGCAAGCGGAGCTACGAGAGGTAGAAGATGACCTCGACACCCTCAACGATAATCTGCGGCGGCTGAGGCGCAAACTTGCGGGGATGGAAGAAGATTTGGCGCAGCGACAAGCCGCCCGACAAGCGCAGGCGACAAAAGACCCGAACGACAAAGACAAACTGATTGTGCCGCCGCCCGACCAAGAGGAAAAAGACCTCGCCAAAGATATCAAAGAGTTGGAGTCCAAGATTGCCTCGAAAGAGGCCGAAAAGATGCAACTGGAAACGGAACGAAACAGCCTCAAAACCGAAGCCAATGCGGCGGTTACCAAGCCGACACTGAGCGAAGTGCAATTTGAAGGCGGCAACCCCCCTAAACCCTTGCCGGATTTCAAATACTTAGAAACTTACCTCAAACAAGCCATCGGTGATTCGGTCTCACAGCCGCGTCTTGCTGCAACCACGATACTCGATAACTTCATCGGCATGCAGTACGAGATCATCGCCAAACAACTGACCCTGCTGCGCGACGAAGTCGGTCCCGAACGGCGCGTCATCTTTCTTGAACTCCCGGCTTCGATCTACACGGTGGATTGCAAAGGCGATGACTACATCGCACAGGTGCAATGGAAAGTGACCGGTTATCGCAAACAGAAGGGAGACATAGAAACTAACCAAGAGGAAGATAGAGAGATTGAACCGGCCAACTATATGGAAGGTATTGAAAGGGAAAGCGTCAGGAAGGAGATGGAAAAGAAGGCGGCCAATAACCAAGCTAGTAAAAAAGATCAAAACGCGGATGAGGAATCAGAGTGCTCGCAAATAGAGGGCGAGAAACCATGCTGGAATCGGGTTACTGCCGATATTGTTCGAGCCTTAGATATCATCCCGCGACAAAGCGCGCTTAACGTGAATGAAGTGCAGGCAACGGTAAGACAGAAGAACTTTCTTGGCATTTTGAAGTTGCTGGTAGGCTTCGGCTTGAAACTCGATTATCAAAAGCAACAGGAAACCTATAATCAGTTTTTACAACAAGAGATTTTTGCCGCAGGCTTTGGCAAGGGGATGAATAGCTTCGGATGGACGTTCGGCCCGCTGCCCGGAAGGAATCGCGTCACACCGGGAGTGAAGACCATGTATGCCGTGGTCGTTGCGCCGCGTGATGCGACCAGCTTAAAGATCAAAGCCACAGGCATTGCCTTTCACAGAACGAAAGCTCCCGCCTACGCCTCGAGCTTGGAAATGGCGGACTACGCCGACAATTCCGATCAACTGGTCTTCCGAAAGGAATACATCACGTTGATTCCGAGCGAGTATACCGAACGATGGCAAGCCAAAGAGATGTACTACACGCCCGCACGCGCTGGCGAGCCGGTCACGGTTGTTTTACGCGGCAGTTACCTCTCCAACCAAGTCGGCGTTTTAATAGATGGCGTGCCCTTGAAAAACGCGATTTCGGTCGCTCACACCGCCACCTCTAAACCGGAGGCCGATGATCCGGCAGGCGAATCCGGCGTGCGCGGCCAGTTCGAGTTGGTCAACTCCAGAGAGATGGTGATGAAGTTCGCCATGAAGAAAGATTATGTCGGAACGCCAAACATCACCATCACGACGCCGGAAAACTCTTCAGCTTTGAACTTCGTTCCCCTGACTGTCAATGGCCATAACCCGAAAACCCGGCTTAGAGACTTAGTGCGCACCGAGCCGATGTTTATGCCGGGTTTCAAACTTGAAAAGGAGCTTTTCGATTTATCGCCAGACGACACCTCTCCCTTATATGTTACCGCTCGCCTCAAAGGGCAAGGATTCAGAAGAAGGGCTGAGATATGGGCTAACGGGAGAAAACTTCCGCTCTATAGGCCATATGAAGGCCGAGGGAAACTGATCGAAGAACGCGCTCGCAATCCGCAAGGAGTCGTAGACATAGATGTTTATCGAAGAAGGCTGGCACTTGCCTATGCTCGCGCACAACTGCCTACGGGAACGGCACAGGAGATCGAACGATTGAGCCAACAACGTGAGCGCGAGCTAATGGAGATAGACGAGTTCTACGAAGAGGCAAAAAAAGAACACATCGCAGCGAATCGAGCTACTATCACAACAAGGAGTCAGCAACTCGCCGCCATTTATTCTTTCCTCGGTTTTCCCTCCGCCTACGCACAGATGGAAGCCGAAAAAGAAGTAATTCGCAGATTCTTCGCAATCTATGAAGAACCTAGCGGCGAGTACATCGAAGAGCGCAGCACGGGAGAGTATTTTTTGCGCCTGCGAAAAAGCGATGACACGCCTGCAACGTATCGCATTCTCTATAGACAAAATGCGATACACGGATTCGAAGAGGATGAGTTCACTTACAAACTACCTGTGCAACAGAAGCAAACGTTCTTCATCATGGGCTATGTTCCCAACTCTACCACCGGTATAGCAAAACTCGATGTTCGGTTTATTAGTGAAACACCGATTGATGCGGCGTGGGTATTTCCTGCTATGCAGGACTCAGACGCCAAGCCGCTTATTGACGAAACTGGTAAAGCCTATCGCCGTATCTTCGACATCCGATACGACGATCTTGGCGACAGCAAAGTAGAGCCGGAGAAGGTTTCGATCACAATAGGTAAGGGCACGGTTAAGCAAAAAACGATTGATATTACCCTGCCGTTGCGTCCGCGCGTGACCAATATCGAAGCCGAACTCGTCCCCGATGAAGACAGCGCCATTCTCATCCTCCGGGGAGCCAACCTTCAGCGCGTCGTGAAAGTCTCGGCGCTCGGCAAAGAGGCGGAAATTTTGGGCGATGCCGAGCACGGCATTCTCGTCGTCAAACTGCCCAAAGGCGTCTCCATCGCCGAAGGCGTCAAAGCGCAAATCCCGTTGGTGCTCGAAACCAAAGACGGCATCAAGGCATCGGTCACGGCGACGATTGGCAAACCGAAGCCGAAGAGAGAAGAGAAAAAATAGACGGCTCGCCTTTCGTCGGAATCGAGCTTCCGAGAAGGCGCGAGCTATGAAAGGGGAGCCTGCTATGCCTGCAAACCATTTAATCAATGTTGATCTGGCCAACGTCTTTGCGCAGAAGACCAAAGCGCAGAAGACCAAAAAGGGGTTGCTCACTGTACTCGGTTGGGGCGATGAAGTGGAGGTCGTTGATATTGCCTCTGACCATGTCAAAGTCAAAGTGGCGAAGACGACCGAATTGGAGGATGGCACACCCAAGGTGGAAATCGTGGACGGCTTCATCGTGCCGCCGAAATCCATCAAACCCAATCAAGTCGTCGTCGAAAAGAAGAAGAGCGACATCCTGAAGATTGACTTCGTTGATGTCCAACAAGGCGACGGCTCGGTTATTGAATCTCCCAAAGGCAAGGTCGTTTTGATTGACGGCGGCGATACCAAGATGTTCGCCCGCTATCTGGCCAATCGCTTCCGCAACACCTCTGCCGCCAATCCAAAAAAGATTGATTGCATACTGGTCACGCACGGCGATGCCGATCACTTTCTCGGCTTGACCGAGATTCATCATTCGGAGACTGATGCCCGCCTGCCCGCTAAAAAACGCCTCTTCATCTATCCGCAACGGGTCTATCACAACGGCTTGGTCAAACGTCCGGGGACAGTCAACAAGAAGAAGGTGCCGGATGTCGAACTGCTTGGCAAAACCAAAACTGTCAAAGACCCCGCGACCCAAAAACCCATCACCTTGGTTACCGAATTGGTGGAAGATTTGCTGAAATTCCCCCGCGAAGAGATGAACAAACCTTTTCAGGACTGGTTCGACGCGCTGACCAGCTATCGCCAGCATGGCCCGATCAAAATTCAGCGACTGCAACGCGGCGATGACCAGACCGCGAAAAAGGCTTTCGATTTCCTTGCCGAAGAAGAGATCAAAGTCGAAGTTCTCGGCCCCATCACTACAACAGCAGGCAATGTCGAAGGGCTGAAGTTTCTCGGCAATCCGCCGAAAGGGCCGCGCATCGGACAAGAGTCTCTGCAACTTGAAAGCAAAGGCTTCACCGGGTCTTCGGCTTCGCATACCATCAACGGACACTCAATCATCTTTCGTCTGCGCTATGGGAAATTCAACTTTCTCTTCACGGGCGATCTCAACGACGAAGCCGGTAGGGTACTGGCCAGCGCTCACAACACTGGCGAAATCAATCTGCAAGCCGATGTCTTCAAAGTCCCGCATCACGGCTCGGCGGACTTTTCCGGCGCTTTTATTCAAGCCGTTGCGCCAGTCGTCTCCGTCGTCTCTTCCGGCGATGACAATGCCCGCAAAGATTTCATGCACCCGCGCGCGACGATCATGGGCGCGCTCGGCAAGCATGGGCGCGTCGAAGAGCCTTTGATTTTCGTTACCGAATTGGTCGCTTTCTTCGAAACCATCGGACAAGTCAATACAGAGATTGGAACGGGAAAAAAGAAGTTGAAGAAGAGCTTCTTCGCCTTTCGGCGGACGGCCTTCGGACTTGTTATGGTGCGTACCAACGGCAAGCGTTTACTGGTCTACACCAACAGCGGTCAGATGAAACTCAAGGAAGCCTACGCTTATCAGATCAACCAGTGGGGCAAGCCGGAGCCGACGCCGATCATCAAGGTATGAA
>CAYXVU010000340.1:0-4715 GCA_964468725.1 uncultured Clostridia bacterium | reverse complement strand
TGAGGTTAGCGGCGGACGTTTTTAATCTCTTCAACACCACAGCCTTTAGCTTCGGTTCCGAGTTTATTGATCGAGATGATGCCGACTTCCTCATTCCGCGTCGAACCGCACGACCGCGTATGATTCAACTCAGCCTCAAACTTTGGTGGTAGACGAGGCGAGCGTTACTTAAGCGGCGAGGTCGGCGGTTTGGCAAGGCTGGGGTTTTGCGGCAGTTGCCCGGTTGTCGGTTGTTGCGTGGGTTGATTCTCTCGTTGGCTATTGAGCCAGTTGGTTGCGCGGTAATTCATTCGCAGTTTGACCTTTTCGATGCCAGCGTGAATGCGCGATGCATAAGCGGTCGGAGGATTGAGCGTCATAGCATATTCAAACATCTGTAAGGCACGTTTGTTTTCGTTGACGGCTAAGGCTGCTTCGCCTCCTAGCATACAGGCTTTGACGGTCACTGGGTCATTGGGACACGCCTTTGCCATGCGTTCAAACTCAACTGCGGCTTCTCTGGTCATATTGAGTTCGGAGAGATATTCACAGATAGTCAGCCAATCGCGGGCGGGAATGTGCGGAGCAACCTGATTGTCAGGGAAGGCCGAGAGGAGATTGTCGTAGGCATAGAGAGCGGCTTCTCTGTCCTGTCGGGACAGGTGATGACGAATCAAGCGACTGTAATAGGCATTCAGTTGTTCGTAATTTTCTGTCGTTTGATAGACCTGAATCAATGCCATGATGATGTCCAGATCATTCGGAGATTTCATGAGAGCGGTTTTCAGGGTTCTCTCTGCTTCTGCTGCATTGCCTTTATCGAGGGCTTCAAGCGATTGCGCAATGACCGGGGAAGCAGCGAATGACACTTTCGCCTCAATTTTCGGGTTGATGTGTGTCTCTTCGATCTTCATCCCTTTCAGCGTAGCGGCAAAGAGTGCGCCGAAAACGAATCCGGCAAAGTGTGCTGAGTGGGCAACGTCAGAAGTCGCTCCTACGCGATGTTCCAACCAAACGATTAGAACTTCGAGTAGGAAGGTGAGCGGAACATAAAAAAACGCCGGGATGAAGAGCTTACCCCATGGCTTCTTGCCGATCAGCAAGAAGAAGAGGGTGAAGGTGGGGCTGAACCACCAGATGGTGATTCGCGTTCGGTACAAGCGGACAAGGAATGCACCCATCGTGGCCGAGACCGCACCGGAAGCGCCAACAACTGGCAATCCAGATGGATCGAGAATGGATGGGAGAGCGGATGCAATACAAGCTCCGAGATAGAAGGCGAGAAAGGTTCCGCGCCCCCATAGATCTTCAAGGCTGAAGCCAACAGCAAAGAAGAAGAGCAGGTTAGAGAAGAGGTGAAAGACTCCACCGTGCAGGAATGCCCAGGTGATCAGTTGATAAATTTTCCATTTGCCATTCGGAGAGATTCCATACTTACGATACAAATGATTGCCTGCTGCTTCATCGAATTGTTTGATGAGAGGGGTAAGTTCAGTTCGTAATTGAGTGGCTTCTGCACTCCGTAACCAGAGCTCTTGATTACTGTCAGGTTTGGTATTGACTCCGAGTTCAACACAGAGAGCTTCAATGCCATCAGAGTCGGAAAACCCTGCGTCTAAAAGCTTATTGCGGATTGCTTCGTCAGCCAGCAGTTTGGGATGCGCCTGTAAAAACAATAAGACCTTTTCAGCGGAACTGACGATTTGGCGGTTTTGATCGACCAAACCCGGCATGGTGACAAAGTACACGACGACGTTTAGCGCCATCAGCGTGAAGGTGATGATCGGAACTCTGCGGACGGTAGACTGCTCGTTGCCAATGGGAAGAAAGATAAAACAGGAATAGATGGCAATGATAATGGCAATGATGATGGTCAGAAGCATATACAGTCTCTTTACTCGGAGGCGGGCTAATGAAGGGGCACACAGGCACGGGCTGAGCGGAAGCTTCGGAGGCTTCTCGGGGTGTGCCAAGAATAACAAACGACGATATGACCGACAATAGTTTTATCGAATAGGAATGAGGCGAGGGAGGGGTTACGGCGTTGAGGTCGAGTCTTTAACTTCGGTGGTCGGTTTCAGGAGTTGTTCCGGGATGCGGATAACGTGTTTGCCCGGCGGTGTCATCCCGCGGTGCAACTCCGGGTTGAGTTCTAACAGGCTGCCGTAAGAGATCTTCAGTTTCTTTGCCAGAGGGCGTAAATCGGTTTGAGACGGTATCACACGTGTCTCGTAACGGTAGGGATAGGCTGCCGGAACATTGAGGCTGTATTTTTTCGGATTCTTGGCAATGCTGATAACAGCAAGAATGGCTGGCACATAGTTGCGAGTCTCTTGAGGTAAGAAGCCGCCACGATGAATGCGCCAAAAATCACGCGACCCGGAGCGCACGATGCTGGAATCAACATTGCCTTCTCCGGAATTGTAAGCGGCAAGTGCCAGCATCCAATCGCCGCGATAGCGATTGCCGAGCCACTTTAGGTATTGCGCCGCCGCGCGGGTTGATTTCTCCGGATTGGAGCGTTCGTCAATCCAGTAACTTTGCGACAATCCGAATCGCGTGCCGGTTGAAGGGATGAACTGCCAGATGCCTTTCGCAGAAGCCACCGAAAGCGCATATGGGTTCCAGCCTGATTCGACCTGTGCAAGCCAGATCAAGTCGGTCGGCACGCCGACCTCTTTGAAGACGCGCTCGGCCATCTCGCGGTAGCGCACGGATCGTTGAAAACCTGCTTCAAGGGTGGCGCGCCCGCGTCCGCTGGTGAAGTAGCTGATAAACTGCCGAACAGGAATGGCAGGGATAAAGTTAAAATTGAATCGAGTCTCGGTCTCTTCATCAACGGCGACGATCTCTTCTAACTCTGCTTCGGAGAGGGAGGCCAGTTTATCAAGAGGAGAAGGTTCATAACGCTGTTCATTGAATCCTCCATCTTTTTGTTCGAGCGCGGCAATTTGATAGCGATTGATCTTTTCGATGACGGCGCGATAGTAGCCGCGTAATTGCTCATCGCTACGGACATCAATAGAGGCAGTAAGAATGGTATCAATGGCTTGGTCAAAAGCGCGGCGCGCAGCGTCATATTCACCGTTAGAATAAGCTTCTTCCCCCTTTTTATATTGCCGCTCTGCGCTATTGATAATATCGCGTATCTCGGCTTGCTTTGCCTCTTGAGCCTGCTGAGAGGGTGGTGCATCTTGGGTTGCGCCATAGCTCACCGACGCGACGGGCAAAAGCAGTAAAGCGATCAGGATGGTAGATAGCGTCGGTTTCATTCGTTTCTACTATTATGCTGAAATCACTTGAACCAAACGCGCGAGCGGGCCGCTTAGTTCGATTTTTATTATAGCCAAAAGACCAGCCACCTGAGCAAGGCTTTTCTGGCTCAGTTGATAAGCCATTTGTTGTCGGGTTGCAGTTTACCTTGACGACTATTATCGCCAGTTGTCCTGATTTTTCCGTTCTGGCAATCAGCTTGATATAGATTGCCACCCGTGTAGCTCTCCGGGCAATTCCGACTTTTCAGTAGGCAGGAGCATAGCAAGATGTTCGACAACCATTTCTCGTCTGTGAATGGAGAAAACATCAAAATGTTACGGGATAACCGGATAAGGCAACCCTTTTTGGAAAAGCCCATATTCGTTACCTATTCTGCAGGTGATTGGTTACTAAAACAATCCGATCAAGCAGAAGATGTGTATCTTGTTGGGACAGGTTTGGTGAAACTTGTCTATTTGAATGACAAAGGGAAAGAAATGATTGTGGGGCTGCGTTCGCAGGGAAGTTTGCTGGGCTGTGTGCCTTTGCCGGTGGATGCCAGCGGTAATTGCGTCAATGGCGTAGCCTGTAGATGGCAGTCTCTCAGTCCCTCCATTGCTCAAGTTGCCAGCGATGGGACGATCACGGCTATGGCTACGGGGCAGGGGTACTTGCAAGGTGCGATTGGCAGCGCAACCGCAAATATGATTGTGGATGTACGATCAGGGCAACGCCCCCGCCTAACGAATGCTCAGTGGGACGCAGAACACGCACAAGATTGCACTTCATCTGCCAGCCCTGCACTGGTGTTTGATCCCGAAGAGCCTACGAACCGAGCCGATGCGGCCAAACCGTTCAATGCCACAGGCCATCCGCGTTTTCACGCAAATGCGATGGCGCAATCCAGCGCGGCAGGCGGTGACGATCAACTCGGCAGTTCTAATTTTAGTTTGAATATCCCCATCATCGGTGCGGCAGGGCGCAGCCTCGGTATGGGACTGAGCTTGGCCTATAACAGCCGTATGTGGACGAAAGAGGGGAATAACACGATTGTCTTCAACTACGATCAAGGCTGGCCCGCGCCGGGATTCCGGCTCAACTATGGCCGGATTATTCGTGACTACGATGTGCCAAGCGGTCAATTTGGTAATTACCTCTTGATTCAACCGGATGGCACACGCATCCCTCTTATCAGTCAAGGTGCAGGGATATATCAAAGCTTTGACGGCCAACAGATCAAACTCGATACCGCAGGCGTAAATATCAAACTCACCTACCCCGATGGCACCTTGATCAAGTACGAAGAGACAAATAACAAATTAATGCCGCGCTCGATTGAAGATGTAAATGGCAACTCGATCACTATTGTCTATGTCGATGTAAATAATTGTTCGAGCATTCGCCGAATTGGTTCATGCACCTGCGGCACATCCGGCACTTGTCAGAAGCCTTCCCGCCAAGCGATTGACCGCATTGTCTAT
>CAYXVU010000339.1:0-4720 GCA_964468725.1 uncultured Clostridia bacterium | reverse complement strand
CGGCCATCAGATCGTTGACTGGATCGCCGATTACCTGACCCACCCGGAGCGTTATCCGGTGCTGTCGCAAGTTGCGCCCGGCTCCATCAAAGAGGCGCTGCCGACCCGCGCCCCGGAGGCGGGCGAGAGCTTCGAGCAGATGCTTGCCGACCTCGATCAGATCATCGTGCCCGGCGTGACGCATTGGAATCATCCGGCCTTCTTCGCTTACTTTTCGATCACCGGCTCGATGCCTGGCATACTCGGCGAATTCTTATCCGCAGCCTTCAATGTCAATGCTATGCTCTGGCGCACATCACCGGCGGCGACCGAACTCGAAGAGGTGACCATGAACTGGCTGCGCCAACTGATGGGTTTGCCGGACACATTCGAAGGCGTGATTTACGATACCGCATCCACCGGAGTGTTGTGCGCGATTGCCGCCGCCCGCGAAGCCATCGCCGATCTCAATGTGCGCGAAGCCGGATTGGCAGCGCAACCGAAACGCTTGCGGCTCTACTGCTCGGAGCATGCGCATTCATCAGTTGATAAAGCGGCGATTACGCTCGGACTCGGCCATCAAAGTGTGCGCCATATTCCTGCCGATGCCGAGTTTCGCCTGCGCCCCGATGCGTTGGCCGCAGCGATTGCCGAAGACCGCGCCAACGGCTGGACGCCCTTTTGCGTGGTGGCGACGGTGGGTACGACTTCGACGACTAGCATTGATCCGGTTCCGCCAATTGCCGACATCTGCGAAGGCGAAGGATTATGGCTGCACGTTGATGCAGCCTATGGCGGCTCGGCGGCCATCGTGCCGGAACTGCGTTGGATACTGGCAGGCTGTGAACGCGCCGATTCGCTGATCGTCAATCCGCACAAATGGCTGTTCGTGCCGGTGGATTTGAATGTCTTATTCTGCCGTCGCCTGGCCACCTTGCGGCAGGCGTTCAGTCTGGTGCCGGAGTATCTGCGAACGACGGACAACGATGAAGTGAAGAACTTTATGGATTACGGGCCGCAACTCGGTCGCCGCTTTCGCGCCCTTAAATTTTGGTTTGTGATGCGCTACTTCGGTGCGGAAGGGTTGATTGCGCGCCTGCGCCACCATATCGAACTGGCCAAAGAGTTTGCTGCGTGGATTGATGCCAGCGACGATTTTGAACGTCTCGCACCCGTCCCGTTGAGCGTCATCTGTTTTCGCGCCCGACCAAAAGAGTTGCAGGGCGACGAATCTCGCGAAACCGCGCAAAGGCTCGACGCTTTGAACGAGCATCTGATGGCAGAGGTCAATCGCGCCGGTAAAATCTTTCTTTCGCACACCAAGCTGGATGGCAAGATCACCTTGCGATTGGCCATCGGCAACCTGCGCACCAGACGCGAACATGTCGAACTGGCATGGGGGGAACTCAATCGCACACTGGCGAGGTTGCAAGAAAGGTAAACCGATACGGATGGTTGTATTCTTGTCGTCTCATCTCTGCACGAAGGGCGAAAGATCGCTGCTTCACGATGTTCCCGCGTCACTTCGTTAGTCAACGGAATTGTATTGGGTTGCGCTCTGCCGGTTGGTGCGGTTAACGGAAGCTGATGGATTCGATCTCAGCCCACCGCACATCCACGCGGCTGGCCGTCCCCAGTTTGACGCTCACCGTATCGCCATTGAGCCCGAACTCTTTGCACCGCAATTCGCTGCCGCCGAGCAGACGAATGACGATTGAATCCGTATCGGTCGTCGAAGTGCGAATGGCTTCCGCGTCATCCATCGCAATCACCGCGTAGCTTTTCGGCGAGCCGGAACTCGATTCGGTCATGGTCAATTTCAAACTGCCGCTCGCTTCATCGCGCGACAAGGTGCGCCCCTTGATCGAACTGCCATTCTTCAACACGATGACAAAGCCACCGGCATCTTGAGCGAAGCCGCTCACGACCAAGCCCAACAAACATACTACGCTGATTAGGGAAATCCTCTTGCTCATCTCTTCTTTCGCTTTTCGTAGACCGATTTTAACTTTTCGAGATACTCACTGCGGTCAACCGCATAGTACACGGCAGAAGGCGCTGAAGCAACCAGCTTGGCTACGGCCTGCTCGAAGACTTCATAGGCTTCGCGCGCTTCGATGCCTTTCGCTTCCATATAGCCGATGCGCCGCAAGCGGTTGATAAATTCCTGCATCGTCAACTTGCCTTCAAAGGTGCGCCCGCCGTGTTGATGAGCGCGCGACAGCAGATGTTGGACTAACAAAATATCGCCGTAGAGCGCGGGCGCGACGTAAAGCCAACCATTCTCATAGTGCCAATCGCCTTCCGTCTGCCGCGAGAGTTGAACGCGTCGCACTCCGCTTTGCAAAATCTCGCTCCAGGCATTCGACGGGTAAGCATGTTTGACGTGCTCCATGCCAACCATCAGCAGCCAATGATCGTCATCGAAATCAATCTGCCGCTTGAGGCGTTCGAGCCAGTCGGAAAAAATCTGCATCTGCGTGCGCTCCGGTTGCCACAGCGTAAAGCGTTCCGCCTCCTTTTTGAGCGCCGCCCACAGCTTTCTACGTTCCTTCTCAAACGATGGGTGCGCGTCAATACGGAGGGCGCGAAACTGTGCAAACCAACTCTTTGCGCCCTTGCAATATGGACAGTGAGTTAGTCCTTCGGCGGCGATGAAGTGCGGACGCGACGTGGATGCGCCGGTAAAGTCTGTCTCTTCGGGAACGTGATTTTTTAGCTCCGAATAAGCGGTGCGCGGCGTTAGTTTGAGTTGTTTGGTGAAGAGGTCAAAGGCGCACTTGAGGCAGATGATGAGCGTCATCTCCGAACGCGCAGAAGCGGGAATGACATCGAAACTGACGGCTGGTTTCTTCATGAGTCCGTCGTCCGTTGTCCGTCGTCTATTGTTTCAGTTGCACTGCATCTGGGTAATGGACGACGGACAACGGACGACGGACAAACATGGCAATGGGGATGGTGGGAATCGAACCCACACGAGAGGTTATCTCAAAGGTTTTTGAGACCTTCGCGTCTGCCAGTTCCGCCACATCCCCAAGCTGTCAAAAATCGGTGAGGCGAACGAGCCGTCATTCTAGCTTTTGCCCCTCACACCCGTCAAACAGCCGCCGGAAAGATTTTGCCAAATGTCCGTTGCAAATGATGGTCATTCCGTTCTTGAGGCAAATCAAATACGGACAAGACGGATGACTGCCGATACGACCGAACTTTCTCTGAACCTCCATCCAATCTTTGTTTAGCTGTATTCGACTCTGACTGAAACAGCGCACTGACCCAATGATTGAAGCGAATTTCTCAGAGTGCTAGCATGGCAGCGCTTGTTGCGGGATCAACTCTCTAAAACCTGGCCTGCCCCTGCCCGACAGCGGGCTGAGAACCGAAAGAGGTAGCGCGAAACATGATCAGAAAATCACTACAGATGTACGTAATCGCTTTGTCCGACAACCGCGAGGCTCCCAACCGGATAACGCAAAGGCTCTACAGAAGACGGCATATTGGCAGCGGGAGGCGTTGCGTGCAGCGCGCGACCCGCGCCGGTTACCGCGTGTGCCTTTGCAACCACGTCTTGCTGAGACTCCTGAGCCTTACCCTTCTGCTCTTCGGTCTGAGCGATTCGTTGATGGGGCAAACCCGCGTTGCATCGGACAACCAACTGATTCTCGTAGGCGGCACGATCTACGCTAGCCCCACTCAACGCCCAATCCGCAACGGCGTCATCGTCATCCGCGACGGCATAATCAGTCAAGTCGGAGAGCGGGGAGCGATACGGGTTCCGAAGGGCGGGCGCAGGCTGAATTGTTCGGGGCTGATTATCACCGCCGGTTTTTGGAACAGCCATGTTCACTTCTTTGAAAGAAAGTGGGCGGATGCGGCCAACCTTCCGGCAACTGAACTGAGCGGCCAACTGCAAGCCATGCTGATCCGGTATGGTTTCACCAGCGTATTCGATCTCGGCTCGCCTTGGGAGAACACGCGGCGTTTGCGCGCTCGCATTGAGTCGGGCGAAGTCGCAGGGCCGCGCATCCGCACGACAGGCGAAGGTCTGTTCGGTAAAGGCTCGTTGCCGCAGGATATTGTGTTTCGTATTATCGGCGTGATGGTGTTTCCCTCGTCGGAGGTAGCGAGCGGTGCAGAAGCTGCTGCTGCCGCCAAGTCGCTCCTTGATCGCGGCACAGATGGCTTGAAACTGCATGCGGCAGCGCAGACTCCACCTTTTGCCCTCCTGCCGGATGAAGCGATTCGAGCAGCGGTCAACGAAGCGCATCGCAGAGATAAGCCGGTCTTTGCGCATCCGCAAACCCGCGATGGCTTACTGGCTGCTGTCAAAGGCGGCGTGGACATCCTCGCGCACACAACCCCTGCGTCCGGCCCATGGGATGACGCGGTCTTAACTGCGATGCGACAGGCCAACGTGGCATTGATTCCGACCTTGAAGATTGGGCTTTATCTGTTGCGGCATGACCGCGCTTCGTTGAGTGAAGCCCGCGCCAAGATTACTACAGATCAACTGCGCGCTTGGCTCAATATCGGAGGCGAAGTCTTGTTCGGCACGGATGTCGGCGGGATGGATGACTATGACCCCAGCGATGAATACAGGCTGATGGCTCAGTCCGGTATGACCTTTCGCCAAATACTCGCCGCGCTCACGACCGCGCCCTCAGCCAGATTCGGAGAGTCGAATCGGCTCGGACGGATTGCTCCGGGTCTGGCCGCCGATCTGGTCGTTTTGAACGAAGACCCG
>CAYXVU010000338.1:0-4780 GCA_964468725.1 uncultured Clostridia bacterium | reverse complement strand
CGCAGGGAAACGGATGGTGCAAAGCGGGCGCGCCCGCAACGGCTTCTTGATGGGAGTTGGCATCTTCATACTAGCCAATACGCGACCGTTCGAAGGCGCGGTGCTGAGTCTGTTGGTGATTGTTTGGTGGCTGGTCGCGCGTTTTCGCATCAGCAAACTTGCTGATCCCTTCCCCCGCAAAGGCGCACTGAACCGAGAATCCGCGCCGTCGATTGCAACCGCCTCCCAATCGTCACCGACAGCCGACGACCGGCAACCGGCAAGCGAAAGTGAAGGATATTCTCTCTCTCTCCTTCAACTTTCGACCTTCGACCTCCAGCCTTCGACCCTACCTCTTCGACCTTCGATCTTCGGCCTTCGGCCTCTCTTACCGTTGGCGTTGATGTTGATGCTCACGGCGCTATGGATCGGGTTTTACAACTATCGCGTGACTGGCAGCCCCCTGCGTCTGCCCTATGCGGTTCACGAAGAGCAGTACGGCATTGCGCCGCTGTTTGTCTTTCAATCGCGCAAGCCGGAACCGCCCTATCGTCACGAAGTGATTCGCGCTCTGCATAGCAGTTGGGAGTTGAGCGATTACCAGAGCCAACAGACGTTGGCAGGTTTTCTCGATGCGCTTGCCTATAAGCGGAGCAACTTTGTTGATTGGAATCTTGATCGGCTGGCGCTGGCCGCGCCGTTGCTGTTATTGCCGCTCTTGCTGTTCAAGAGCCGAAAGGCGCGCGAGGTATTCGTGTTGCTCGGAGTAACGCTGGCGGCGATTTTTTTAGAGACTTGGTTTTTACCCCATTATAGTTCCGTGTTGGTCGGCTTGCTTTTCATCTTGATTCTGCAAGCGATGCGCTGGCTGCATCATTGGCGCTGGCGCGGAGTGCAGACGGGTCGCAGCTTGGTGCGCGGAATAGTGCTCTTGTCGATTGTGATCTTGGTAAAGATGTGGGCAAGTAGTCCGCCGGTTGATAAATCGGCATGGAACTATCAACGGGCGCGATTGATCGCCGAACTGGCACAGAGTGGCGAGCGTCATCTGGTCATCGTTCACTATGGCGCAGAGCATTTTATTCATCAGGAGTGGGTACAGAACGAAGCTGATATTGATGCGGCGCGCGTCGTCTTTGCCCGCGCGATGAATGAAGAGCGTGATCGGGAGTTGATTGAATACTTCCGCGACCGCCGCATCTGGCGACTTGAGGTCAATGCCGGAAAGACGACCGTGACGCCTGACGCGCAGGCTGCGGCAAGCGAACGGTAAAAACGAACGAAGGTGATAGAACGGTTACGCGGGCGGTTTAGTAACTTTGAACGGATAGCGGCCTACCGACTCGGTTTTGCCATCTGCTGTCGTGCCGGTGAGGATGATGACATACTCGCCGCTCACCAACCGGGCTGCGGGCAGTTGCAAAATCACCTGCACTTCATCAGCGCGTTTTTCGACTTTGACAGGCGTGTAGGTGAGCGGGCTGTCACTGCTATTTCTTCTTACGACCTGCGCGCGAAAGTTTCGGTAAATGTCTTGCGCTACCCGTAACCTGAGTTGCAGCGTCCTCTTTTCGGGCGTGAGCGCGGCTTCTTTGAGATCGTTGCCGCTTCTGACTTCGCCGGGTGAGAGGGTGAGTTGAGCAAGCAGACCACTGCCCGGCGGTTCCGTATCATCTATTTTTTTTTCACCGCTTTTGACTGCGGCAAGTTGTTCTTTGAGCGCGGCGCTTTCGGCTTGTGCCGCCTGCACATCGTTAGCCAGCCTTTCGGTTTTGGCACGCTCTTCAGCAAGTTCGCGCTCGCTCTCCTGTGTTTGAATTTGCAGAGCGATTTGCTGGTCTTGCATCGCCTCGAATTGCCCTTGCAGACGGGCGACGCGCAGAGCCAGCCACGCGCACAAGGCAATCAATAGAACGATGGCGGTCAGTGAAACCATCGCCACAGGCTTTTGCGCTTGCCAGAAAGCGACCAACGCTTGCCACAGAGATGGGGCTGGCGAAAGCGGCTGCGGCGCGGGCGTGATGGCGGCTGTGCGCTGCGCGTCGGCGACATATTGGCGAAAAGCGATGTTGAAGTTCAGATGCTCGCGTCCCTGCGGCGTTTGCAAAATCGTCTGCTCGAAGCGCGCACGTTCCTCCGCGTCGAGTTCGCCGCGCTCATAGGCGGCGCTGATTTCGTCTTCGACGATCAGAACTTCGTCGAAGAATTGGTCATCCGTCATCAGGCGCTCTTCGAGATCGGTTTGCTCTTTCTCACTAAGCTCGCCCAACCAATAGCGCCAGATGAGATTGTCTCTTTCTTTATTCATGGGTTGCCATAACCACTGTTTCTGCGACCCTCACCTGCTTATGAGCTTTCGCGCCATTTTATAACCAACGGATCAATCATCGGCTTTGTTGACGCATTTTAGTACACATTCCCGAAGGCCTATTTTGGTACGATACGCCCGCATTCTCAAGGTATTGAGGCTGATGCCGAGCTGCTCGGCCAGCATTTGGTGATTGACGATTTTGGCATGCCCCTCTTCTTCGACGAAGTAGTTCAAAATCAAGGCGCGACCATTGGCCGTCAATTGCTGCATACAAATTTCCAGACATTGGTGATTGCGTTCGATGATCTCCGGCGCATCCGGGGGAGGCGGGGGCAGATGGGCAGGCCGCTTTTTGATCGACTCTAAAAAAACTTTACGGGCAACGCCCATGAAGTAGCGCATCGGATCGCCGGTATAGGTGCTGGCGATTTCAGGGACTTTTCTGGCAACGCGGGTGATGGTCTCGTCGGCCAATTCTTCCGCGATGGATGACCCTTTGCGGACAAAGAATTTGATAAGTTCAAAGCGAATCTCTTCGTATCGTCTGCCTGCTTGTTCGCGGTCGCTATCGAGCCAGGCGAGCAATCGGTCAAAGCTTTCTTGATCGAGCGACCAACCGGCTTGGCGTTGCGAAGAATCGTCTGCGCGCATCAGTTTCGGTTCGCAACCTGCGGCTCACTCGATGGAGTTCTCCACTCACCTTGCAGCACAAAAGCTGCCCAGAAATAAGGGGCGTTTTTGCTCGGACGCTGCCACATTTCCAGTTGCGCCTGACGGAGCGCCGCTGAAGGTTGCATTCTTTCTTTCAGGAACTTTTGATAAAACCGCTTCATCAACTCTGCCGTCTGCTCATCTTCGACTTGCCAAAGGCTGGCCATCACCCTTGACGCGCCCGCATACATAAAGCCTCGCGTCAGTCCGACCAAGCCTTCGCCACGCACCTCTTTGCCGAGCGCCGTGTCACAGGCGCTCAAGACTACGAGGTCGGCAGATAGTTTGAGATTGTATATCTCATTGAGTCGCAAAAAGCCATCCTGCGCTTCGCCCTTCTCATTGAAGAGCGACAACACGAGTCCCGAAAGATCAGGGTTTTTATTGTCGAGCAGCCCATGTGTAGCGAAGTGAACAATCCGATAAGCAGCGAGCGCATCGTCTTTGAGACGAGCGCGGCTGGCAGAAAAATCGAGCGCGATCATCCGATCTTGGCCTCTGGTCAAGGTATCAATGGCCTCGGCTTCGGCGCGTGAGAATTCCAACCGGTCGAGATTCCATCGGCCATTGATAGAGCGCAAATCGCGTAGCGCCCTTTCCAGAGCGCGCGGTTGCGCAGGCGCAGTCGAGGCCAACGGCGAGTCGGGTGTGAGGATGCGCTGATCCTCTTTGTCATAGACCGGGTCGGCAAGTACGGCGATGAGTTTATCGGGCGACTTTCGCGTCTTCATCTCGTTACGCAAGGCCGCCATTATCGAAGCCGATGGCAGATTGACGATTTCGTGACGGACGATCAAGGGCGTCGGGCGCGCAGCAGAGCGTGTCGCGCGACGCGCCGCAATCGCAGGAGGGTTAATCGGCAACGCCTTAAACGGAACGTACTCTAACGCGCCTTCGGCAACGATGAGCAGACGTTGATTGGTGAGATGCGGGGCGACCGGCGCGAGAATCATCTGAGACATCGCCGTCGCAGCTTGCCAAAATTTTTCGCCGGTCGCTTTGAACTCCATTTCGCGCGTACTGACCAGATTGTAGAGATTGCGGGCGGCTTCTTCGATGACGGCGCGTTTGGGCAATTCAAAGCTCTTGATTTCGCTTTGACTGACAAACCACAGGTAACTGCGCTCCTCGCCGGGGGCATATTCGAGCAACACCGTGTCAGGATCAAGCACTTGTTGTTGAATCTCTTTGAGGGTGAGCGGCTGCGGTTGGGTGAGCGCGGCATAGCGCGGCGATTGCGTGCGCATCGTGTCGTAGAGTTCGCGTTGTTGCAGGGCGAGCGATTGCAACTCTTTTGTGACTCGCGCGATCTGCTCACCGAGTTCTTTCTCCACTTCCGCAATTGGCTTGCCGAGTTCTTTTGCTGCCGTCGCAAGTTGCTGATCGGAAGATTGATGGTTTCTCAACAGGATGAGCCGTTGCGATTTGGCTTCGAACTGGGCATTGAGATCGTGTTCGCGTTTGAGCAATGCGGGGCTAACGCCTTCTTTAATTTCCTTGCCGATTTCGGCCAGGCTTTCCAGAAAACTGCGGGCGCGTCCCTGCTCGCTGATTTGCAAGGCGAGGGCGTCATAGCCCGCCGCAGGCTGACGCTTGTGCAGTTGCATCAGCACGTCCACTTCGAGGTCGTAATAATCGCGCACTGATGACAAGTAAGAAGCGCGCAGGCTCTGACTGACGACTTTGGTACGCAGCGTCTCGGCGATTGCGAGGGCGTCTTTCGCCCAGCTATGAGCCTCTTGAAGATTTCCGCGCGCGCGTTCGAGTCGGGCGATGCCG
>CAYXVU010000337.1:0-4808 GCA_964468725.1 uncultured Clostridia bacterium | reverse complement strand
GAGCTTGTCGCTTTGAGCCAGCAATGCTCAAACTCGATTGCCCAATCGCCGACCAGCATTCCGGCCAGATGAAAGGTGAGCGCCTCGGCGCTTCGTTGTTCGGTAATCATCAACATGGTTATTCTCTTTTCTACTGCATCTGCACGCTGCTCGAAGCAGCTCTGGCCGCCAGATACGCATCAAGCGGTGACAGCACGATAATCAGCAACCAGAAGGGCACGGCGATGAGCAACGCCAGCAGGCTCGCCACGACTCGATGTTTACGAAGCGTTGCGGTGCGCGTTGCAGCATGCGCGGTCATGGTGCTGACCAGTTGTTGGGAAATGGATGTCGGGGCGGGCGCATCCTCGCGCAGGGTGACAGTTTCATAGTCGGCCAGTTCGCTTGACTTGTCGGCTATGGTCTTTTCGCCGTGCTCAATGTCGCCTTGCTCGACGCCGCACCACCGGCAGAAATGGTCAGACTCGATCAATTCGCCAAAGCAACGATGACAGGCTTTGAGACTGATCGTTTTCGCCAATTTTGGAGAAGTCATCTTGCTTACCTCCCGAAAGATTTCGTCTGTCGCTCTGCTCGCGGCGACCAACGGTTAGTTCTAGTGCAAGCTTGTAGCCAAACTCCGAAGGGCTTCTTGTAAACCTCGTAGTCCCTTGAGAGGGTGGCGGTTAGCTCGCCGTAGGCTGGTTTCGACCCGTGCCAACAGAATGCCCGCCTGCTGACATTTGGGCAGTGAAAATTTAGCGCTTGCCGATATTTCGGCAGGGGCATTTGTCGCCACTTGTTCCTTCGCATTAGCAACCATAGGCGCTTGCCTGCTCAGCCAGTTACCTGCCGCCTTTATTCGATTGACGGCAGCGGGAATTTCTCCAACAGCTTCTCTACAGCTTTGTTGATGCGCCGTTGACCGCGCGCTTGATTGGCGGTGTAGGCGTTTTTCGCACGTCCGCTCCACACCAGTTTGTTGGTTGCGACATCGGTCGCCTCCAGCACGATTCTGGCCATCGGCAGAGCAACCATCGTCGGCCCGTAGACCGGGCTATGGTCGCCCCATTTCTGATAATCGGACTTCACATATTCGACCGCGCTGGTGTTGATATTCTCGTCCAGTGAAACGGAGTAGCTGATCCGGAGGTCGGCCTCCCCTTCAACCCGTATCCATCCCTTGCTTTGCAGTTGCCGATCAATTTCGCTCACAATGAGCGCATGAATCTGCGGATTGCTTGCCGACAGACCTTTCCCCCAAACGTAGGTCTTGAATTTCGTAAAGTCGGTCTGATGATCATATTCGATCTTGACGCTTTGCGCCTGCGTTGCCGCAGGAATACTAAGCAAAATGAGCGTTGCGAAAAAAAGCAGTGATTTCATAACTCTTCTCCCTTTTATCATCTGAGCCACACGTTGCCCTACCTGCGCCCTTGAAGAGCAGCCGAAAGCGGCGCGCGGCGAGTTTTGGGTGCTCGCCCTATCGAGGGCGATCAATCGAAGGTCTTGTCACCTGACCAGTTGCGGTCTATCAACTGGTAATGGGTTGGCACGGTTCGCCAAGCTTTACCATCGCACGGTAGCGGCAAACAGCGTTTGCAAGTTACTTCTTTGCGGCTTGATCTTTGACGAACCGCTGCACCAGTTTGGCAATCCCTTTATTGACATCTTTCTCCATGTTCTTCGGGTTAATAATGCCTGAAACCAGACCTCGCCAAACCTCCTGCCCGCTGACGCGGTCAACAAAGATCACGACAATCGTGCCTTCTGTCACCGGGCTCACATTGACGCTGCCTATGCGTTGCAAGAGGCCGAAGCGATTGTCCTGAATGTCCAATCCTTTGCGCGTCGTCACATAATAAGCGATCAAGAAATCGGGCTTCGCCGGTGTGCTGTTGGCAAAGCCATTGGCTTGCAGTTGGCTATCGAGCGCGTTGTGAATGCGGCGCTCGTTCAACGGGCTGGCGGCCAACGGATCGCCCGGCCTGCGCTCTTGTTGATAGAACTCATAGGTCTTGAGTCGGGCGAGATTGAACGAGCGGTCATAGTCTGTTTGCACCGATTGTGCATGGGCAGCCATCGCGCTCATCATCAGAAAAAGACTGAAGCTGAATAAGACTCGAATCGTTTTCATAACCTTGCTCCTCTCGATTCGGCGGCCTCGCAACATCGAGGCCGGTAGATTCGTTGACGCTCTGAAGATGTGCAAACACCTGCATCTCCTGAGTGGCCGCAGACGCTATTGCGACCACATCAACGCTCGTTTGATCGAACCGACTGCGTTGACGTAGAGAGGAAGGGCAAACGCCTTGCCACAGATTCGAGACTTCCAGCAGAACTGGTAAGCCAATAAAAATAGAGGGATTAGGGTAAGAGCGGGGCGCGCACAAGAAAAAAGTGCCAACCGATTTTGTGCCGAAATCGCGGCGCGCGCCAATATATCGGCGCTCACATTGGCGCGCTGTGCCGAGTCGCTTCAGTGACGCGCGATGCCAAGTTTCTTCATGCGCGCTTGCAAGGTTGTGCGTTTAAGTCCCAACCGCGCCGCCGCGCCATTAGCGCCGCCAACAATCCAATTCGTCTCATTGAGTACGCGCAAGATATGTTCGCGCTCGATGGCTTCAAGTGAGCCCGATTCGCCGATTGCGGCGGGTGACGCGGTCACGGCAGGAGCGGCAGTCATTACCGCTTGAGCCGCTGCAGCAGGTGCAGCGGAAGCAAAGGCCTTTGCCTGCGCCCGAATTTCGTGCAAGGGGATTTGCAAGGCGCTGCCCTGCGTGACGATCACCGCGCGTTCGATGAAGTTTTCCAACTCTCGTATGTTGCCGTGCCAAGTGTAGTCCTGCAACGCGGCCAGCGCATCGGCGGGAATAGTCTCAATGGGCTTCTTCATGCGGCGCGCGAATTTGCTGGCGAAGAAGCGCGCCAGTAGCGGAATGTCTTCGCGGCGGTCGCGCAATGGCGGAATGGTGAGCGGGAAGACATTGAGCCGATAGAAGAGGTCGTCGCGAAATTGCCGCTCGGCAACCAACTGACTGAGGTCGCGATTGGTGGCGGCAATCAATCGCACATCCACGTTGATGGTGCGCGAACTGCCGAGCCGCTCAAACTCTTTCTCTTGCAGCACGCGCAGCAGCTTGGGTTGCAGATCGAGAGGAATCTCGCCCACTTCATCCAGAAAGAGCGAGCCGCGATGCGCCAGTTCGAAGCGTCCGATGCGCTGGGCGATGGCTCCGGTAAACGAGCCTTTTTCATGGCCGAAGAGTTCCGATTCCAGCAGCCCGGTCGGAATGGCCGCGCAATTGATCTTGACCAGCGTGCGCTGTTGGCGGGTGCTGAGGCTGTGAATGGCGCGGGCGATCAACTCTTTGCCGGTTCCGGTTTCGCCCTGAATGAGGACGGTCGAATCGGTCGGGGCGACGGTCTGTACTTGTCTGAGAATCCGCGTAAGCGCAGGGCTGCTGCCGATGATCTGCTCGAAGTTATAGGTCGTGTTGATCTCTTCTTCGAGATAGAGTTTCTCTTCGGTCAGCTTATTCTTGAGCGCTTCGATTTCGCGATAGGCCAGCGCATTATCAACAGCGATGGCCACTTGTCCGGCGATCTGTCCGAGCCGTTCGAGATTGTTTTCGGTAAAGGCCGCCTCTCGATAACTGGCGACGGCGAGCGTGCCGATTTTGCGACCATGCGCGACGAGCGGCACGCCGCAGCCCGACTTCATACTATGGTGCTGCATGCGCTTTACCAATTCAGGAGAGAAACGTTCGGGGTCGAAACGATCAATTAAGAGCGGACGCCCGGAGGTGAAGACCAACCCCGCGGGCGTATTTTCGAGCGCCATCGGCATGCCTTCGGCAACGAAGTTCGAATGATCTTCCACCTCGCTCATATAGAAATAGGGTCGCAGACAATTGGCTTCGGCGTCGTAAATCGTAAGTCCCATGAAATCGTGCTGCATCACATCCTGAATCGCTGCGGAGACAGCCTTCATCAAGTCGCTCAAGCTCAGATGCGAGATGACGGCGTTGTTGATGTTGAGCAAGAGTTGCGAGCGGTCGCGCTCTTCGGCAGCTTGGCGTTCGGCTTGGCGGGCGCGTTCAAAGTTCAAGGCGTTTTCGACGGCGATGGCGACTTGATTGCCGATCTGCGTCAAGAGCTCTTCATCATCCTCGTTGAAAGCATCCTCCTGAAGACTCATCACGTCGAGCGTCCCCAACACGCAGTCGCGGGCGATGAGCGGCACATGGCAACTGGATTTCAGACCCGCCGCGAGGATGCCTTGCACAACCTCGCTCGGAGACTCCAAGTCTTTGAAACTCGATAGCCGCACCGCTTTTCGTGAGGTGAACGCCTTTCCCGCCCCTGTCCCTGGCAACGGAATCAGCGTCGCATCGCCCAAAATTTCCCGATTCTTCTGATAATCCAACGCCTGTACGCGCAGGCCATCGCTCTCAGCTTCGTAGAGAGCAAGACCCGCAAAATTGTGCGCCAACACGCGGCGCAGGCTGGTCGAGATGGCCGCCAGCAGTTCCGGCAAGTTGAGATTGGATACGACGGCGTTGTTGATCTCCAACATCAGGCGTTCGCGCTCCAACTGGCGCGTCACTTCCTGTTCAGCTTGGCGGGCACGTTCAAAGTTCAAGGCGTTTTCGACGGCGATGGCGATCTGCCCGCTGATTCGTGTCAGCAATTCCGCATCCTCTTCCGTAAAGGCGCTCTCGTGTCGGCTCACCAGATCGAGGGTGCCGAGAACTCTTCCGTGCGCGACCAGCGGAGTTATGCAACCGGATTGAAGGCCTGCGGCAAGAGCGCGCCGAACGGCAGGC
>CAYXVU010000336.1:0-4813 GCA_964468725.1 uncultured Clostridia bacterium | reverse complement strand
CCCCGGTTCGTCTGCGTCTGTGGGGTACTCTACCACTTCTCGGCTGACAAATCCGCAGTATTTTCTGCTCGTTCACTTGCCCTGTGGCTCGCAAAATCAAAGGGCAGTCGCGCGGACTGCCCTTTTCGGATGGGGTTGCGACAAGCGGGATGAACCGCTCGCGCATTAGATCGTTACAAACGAACCATCAAACTTCGTGATGTTGAAGCCGATGAAGTCTTCGCTGTGCGTATCGAATTCATCTTCCAACAAGGAGATGCCAACCTGCTCGCCCAGCCGCAATCCTTCGACGCCGTCCGTACGCCAGTGAACGCCCGCCGTATCGCGTCCAATGGCGATGTTGGCCGCCAGTTTGTTGAGTTCGCCGCCGACCGTCAGGTTGCCGCCGGTGAAGGGGTTCAAGGTCAATCCGTCGGCGCTCGCTTCGACCGGACTGGGGATGACGAACGATTCGTTGAAAAAGGCTTTGAGCACCGTCGCACAAGCGCCAGCAATGACTGCGTGTCCCGCCGGGTAGGCCGGGTGTGTCGGGCTGCCCTCGGGAAATGCCATCGGCAGGAGGTAGGTTCCGTGCCTGCTGAAGACGGCATCGGCACCTTGCGAATCGAGCACGTCTGCATGAATAGGATAGGTCTTGGCGCCGGTCAGGTGATTGTGAACCCTGCCGCTGAAGACTTCCGGGCGCAGTCGCCGATGCACATACCACTTATGAAACCAGGCGGCTTTCAATCCTTCGAGCGCCGCTTTGGCAACCAGATCAAGGATGTGCGGGCCGCCGAAGTTGACGAATGAGCCTTGCTTCAACAGGGTACGATAGGGATTGTTTGGATCAACCGCCGCGCCGCCGAAGCTGAGCAGGATCAATGCCGCATTGAGATACCCTTGATAGCTGAAGTCACTATGCACGTATGCGCCGAGGTCGCTGCCGTTGCGGATGTAGCGCGGCGTGGGGTCAAACGAGATCGCTGTCGTCGGAGCGCCGCCGCGCAGAATGTTCAGCCAATCGCTGTATGACGTCATGTGATTGTCATTGGCATTGGGCACGCGATACTTCTGCATGATGGTGTGCGCGCCGTAGGGGATGTCTTTCCAGAGGAATTGCGAAATGTAGGGGCCGGTCAAATCGCCCGCCGTTTCGCCGCGAAAGAGCGTTCCGGGGGTCACCGCGCCGCCGGATTTCGGGCCGCGAAAATCGGTCACATGCGATAGCTCTGCTGCCGCTTGATTGATGAGCGGGTCGTTGTTGTAGTTGGCAAAGTGGATGTCGCGGGTCAATGCCTGCCAATAGAGTTCGACCATCTCGCCTGCTTCCCATGCGCTACTGAAGGTGGGCGGCGTGGCTAAAAAGGTGGCGTGCGAATCTACGCCGTCGAGCGAAAAGGTTTGGCCGCCGAGCGGGCAGGCAAGCTTCGCCGTGCCGCCAAGCGGAATCGCTTCGAAGTCAAAGGTGCGCCCGGTTGTGACCGCGTGTAAAAAAGCGTTGTAGGCAGCCGCGTCAACTTCACCTAGCGCGTTATGAGGTAACGCTTTCGAATAACTGCCAATGCGATTAGCAAAAAAGATTTCATCGCCATTATCGAGATGACGCGGCAGCGGCAGTCGGCGTCGCGCCTGCGCCGCATCGCGCCGAATTTGTAGGGCGGCATTGCGCCGTTCCTGCGGGGTGAGCGCGATGCCGATTTTGGCTTGCGCTTCCGAGGTCTTTGAGCCGAGCGCCGGTTCGAGAGCGATTGCACCCGTTGCCATCGCCGCAGCCGTTAGGCCGCCGACTCGACCGAGAAAGTTGCGACGGCTGACGTTTGCAGATTTTGAAGCAGTGGGTTGAAGGTTAGCGGATGAACTATGCTCTTGAGAAATTTCCTTCTTTTTGTCATTCATAAGCCATGTGCTCCTTTCATGCACAGGAAGCAAGCAGATAGGGAGAACCCGGATTCGAGGGCGTAGAAGTATTGCAGTTTCCTGCGTGGACGCGCTGCGGGTAATGGCCCGCCAACAGCGCGTCCATTATTCACGGCAAGAAGCGCAAATGCAAGGCAGAGGCAATAGGGGAGGGGGATCAGTAAACGAACTGCTGTCGAACCATAAAGATAGGAAGAATCCTGAAGCGGTTTCTATTTGCTCTGTCGCGCCTGTGCGACAAGCGAAACGGGGTTTCTCTATTCTCTTCTCCGCTCCGCCTCATAGAAAACGACCTGCCCCGGCTCGGCTCTTCGGCACGGCAGCTACCGGCTTGGCGATTGTTCGCGTTTCTGCACAGACTTGTTTATGATGATCTGCCCTTGCAGAAGGAAAAGGGCAAGGCTATGGTGTGCGTTCTGTTCTGCCGTACCCACACATCTCACAGCAGCAGGAGGTAGGATGCAAGCACTGAAAAAACCGAGTCTCGCAGTAGACGGATTGCAGTTTGTTGATGATGCCGAGGAGCCGGGCGTCGGCCATCAGGATGTGAAGATTCGCGTGCACGCCGCTTCGATCTGCGGAACCGATCAGAGCATTTATCAAATCACAACGCGACAAGGCATGCGCGACGAGATGCTGGTCTATAACGGCGGCGATGTTGAAAGCTATCGCCCTATCATCATCGGCCACGAATTCTGCGGCGAAGTCGTCGAAGTCGGCGAAGATGTCGCCGATGGGTTGGTGCGCGTCGGCGATTACGTCACCAGCGAAATGCATATCAGTTGCGGCCATTGCCAACAATGCCGCACTGGTCAGCGCCACATCTGCAAAAACATTCGCGTCAAAGGGGTACATAGCGATGGCGCGTTTGCCGAATATGTTGTCGTGCCAAGCGAAAATGTCATCAACCTCGAACGCTTCGGCGGGCGCGAGATGATTCCGCCGCGCTTCGGCGCATTTCTCGATGCGCTCGGCAACACAGTGCATACCGTGATGGAAGGCAATCTGGCGGGCAAGACAGTCGCCATTCTCGGCTGCGGCGCGCAAGGGTTGATGGCCGCTGCTGTGGCGCGCACACTGGGCGCGACGCGCATCTATATCACAGACTATTCGAACCCGTCGGGTGGCTTCGGCGCGGATAAGCTCAAGAGTCGCTTTCAAACCGCACAGGAGATGGGCGCGGACTTCTGTTTCGATACCAACGAAGAGGCCGCGCCCGGTCAACGCGATGAACTCTTCGAACGCGCGCGCAACGAACGGGGTGGCGGCATTGATGTCATTTTGGAGATGAGCGGCGCGGAAGAGGCCTATAACGATGGCGGCGCTTTAGTGAAAAATGGCGGCCAGATCGTCTTGCTTGGCATCCCTTCGCGCCCGCTGCGCTCATTCGATTTCGGCAAATATGCGGTCTGGAAAGGCGTGACGATTCGCGGCATCTTCGGTCGCCGCATGTTCGAAACGTGGTATGCGATGCTTGATCTGCTGGCTTCAGAGAAGTCCGGCTTGAAAGCCAAGCTTGAAAAGATCATCGCCAAAGAAGAAGTGCCGCTTGCCGATTTCGAACGCGGCTTTGCCCTGGTGCGCTCACATCAAGCCGTCAAACTGATGCTGATACCATGAGACAGAATAGAGAATTCAGAAGCCAGCATTCAGAATGATCGCGGAGGAGTTTGGTGCCGACTTCTTTATTCATTCTGACACCTGAATGCTGAATTCTGTATTTTGTTTTTGTCATTTGATGGGGGGGGGACGATGAATCCGACTGAACTCTATGACACCTTAAATAGCGAACTGGACAATCTGAAAATGGCGAAGACCTTCAAATATGAGGTGCCGCTCGATAGTCAACAGGGCGGCACGGTCACAGTCGCCGGTCATGATGTCGTGATGCTGGCCTCGAACAATTACCTCGGCCTTTCGAATCATCCGAGCGTCAAAGCCGCAGCCCATCGCGGGCTGGACGAATGGGGTTACGGCATGGCGAGCGTGCGCTTCATCTGCGGAACCGAACCCATTCACTTCGAGCTTGAGCAGCGCATCGCCAAGTTCGTCGGTTGCGAAGCGGCAATTTTGCACTCCTCCTGCTTTGCCGCCAATGAAGCCTTCTTTTCCGGTCTGCTGGCCAACGATTTGGGGCAGAGCGATTATCAAGATGCGATCTACAGCGATCAGTTCAACCATGCGAGCATCATTGACGGCGTGCGGCTGTGTCGCGCAACGGCCAAGCAGACGGTCTCGCGCCTCTATCGAAATCGGGATGTCAAGCATCTGGCCGAGATGCTCGAAGAAGACCGCGAGAAAAACTACCGCATCAAGATCATCGCCACCGATGGCGTCTTTTCGATGGAAGGCCACCTTGCGCCGCTGGTCGAGTTGGTCGAGTTGGCGCGCCAATACGGCGCGTTGTTGTTCGTTGATGAATCGCACGCGAGCGGCGTGCTCGGCAAGAGCGGGCGCGGCACGCCGGAAGAGTTGGGCGTACACGGCAAAATTGATGTCATCACCGGCACTTTCGGAAAAGCGTTGGGCGGAGCATCGGGCGGCTTCATCGCGGGGCGCGCGCCGCTCATCGAGTTTTTGCGGCAGAAGTCGCGGCCTTACACGTTTTCGAATACGATGCCGCCATCGGTGGTGACGGCTTCGATTGAGGCGTTGAACTTGATTGAAAACGACCCGGCGATTGTCAATCAACTGCATGAGAACACCGCGTACTTTCGCAGCGAAATCGTCAAGTTAGGATTTACGATTCTCGAAGGCACGCACGCCATCGTGCCGGTGATGCTCGGCGAAGCGGCGCTCGCACAGGACATGAGCCGCGAGTTGTTGAACGAAGGCGTCTACATCAAAGGGCTATGGTATCCGGTCGTCCCGAAAGGCGAAGCGCGACTGCGGGCGCAAATCTCCGCCGCGCTTC
>CAYXVU010000335.1:0-4826 GCA_964468725.1 uncultured Clostridia bacterium | reverse complement strand
TTGCTCTCAGAATAAATATCCCAAGTTGGTCTGTCAATTCAGGCTGCTACTCATATCAGTCTGATAGATGATCCGATATACGGCGATCCGAATCTATATCGTGACGTCTGGTATTTAGCGTGTTGGTGGTACGATGCAATTAATCAAAATTGATTCTGCTGAGGCGACGTCGTACTTAGACTCTCTGCGCCAAAAAAACGGTATAGTTGCACTACTTGGGAGTGGTAAGTGCCCGGACAAATTTATGCTAAAGTATCTACTCAATGGGTAGAACGATAAAGATTACTCTCAACGATAACCAACGCGCTGAACTCGAACAGGGCTACCGCAACGGCAATACGCATGTCTTTCGCGTGCGCTGCCAGATGATCTTACTCAAAGCTGAAGGTCGCAAGTCTCAAGAGGTGGCCGACATCTTGGGCTTTTGTCAGCAAGCGGTCAACGGTTGGCTATGGCGCTACAAAAACGACGGCATCAAGGGGCTGGAAACCAAACCCGGACAAGGGCGCGTCCCAATCCTCAAACTCAGCCAAGATGCCCTCGCTGTGCGATTGTCTGTAGCCGAGCATCGCCAACGCCTCTGGCAGGCACGCGCTGAGTTGGAGAAGAATTTGGGCAAGCAGTTTTCTGACCGCACGCTTCGGCGGTTTTTAAAAATTGCGTTGCCGATATAAACGCATCCGCAAACGTTCTCGAAAGCAGGAAACCGAAGAAGTCTATGACTATAAAGTAGAGCTTTTAGGCGGGTTGGAAAGCTTGTCTGAGAAGGGCGTCATTGATTTGGTGTATACCGATGCAGGGCGTGTGTCAGTGCAGCCGTGTGTGCCTTATGGTTGGCAGTTTGCGGATGAAGACGTTTTTATGCCCTCAACGCAAGGCGCGGGGTTGAATGGTTTTGCCATCTTAAGGCGCGACAACTGGTGTCGGTATGAAACGAGTCGTGAGAGCATAACGAGCCAAGTTGTTTTCGAGCAGATGGAGCAATTGTCAATGGAGATAGAGAAACTCACGGTGGTGGTCTTAGACAATGCTCCGGTACACGTCGCTGGAGTAGTTCAAGCGCGCCGCGGAGTGTGGGAGAAGCGCGGATTGTAGTTGTTTTACTTGCCGCGCTACGCACCGCACTTAAACCTGGTAGAAACCTTGTGGCGCAAACTGAAATATGAATGGCTGAGACCATCGGATTATGAGACGACCGAAGGCTTGTTTTACACAGTTAAGCAAGCCTTGGCAGCAGTCGGGAGAAGTTTGAAAATAAACTTTTCAAACTTTACTTTAGCCTGACATAAATTTGTCCGAGTACTTAAGAATGCCATATCAATGAAGTATTTTTTGAGACCGTTCTTCCACTCGTATATGCATTTTTCAAAGGTCATCAAGTGTAAGACAGGAAATGCTTGATAGGTTCCGAGCTTGCCGCTGCTAAGCAGGCTGATGATCGCGTTTGTATCTAAGAATATGCGCCGTTCTCTTGCCATTGAATAAACTGTACGATGGCTACCGATAAAGCGTCTAACAAGGGTTATATGTCATCAGGCGTAAACGCGGTAGTCAATCTCTGAAAAGATGGTGTCGCGGGATTCGACTTCAGCAAGCCAAGCTTCGTCAATGGCATTTTGCGTAATCATTTCGTAGAGCTTGGTGAACCGATGGATGTGGTCGCGGAAGCGTTTGTGCGCGTATTGCACGGAGGTTGCCGTCGTAATGATAAAGGCCCAGTCGGAAGATTCAGCTAACAACAGTTCGCGCGCCGCTTGATTGAGGGCGCGCTGCAACAGCCCATCGGCCTGCGGATAGGATTTGGCGAGCGCGATCATCCGGTCTTCGGCAACATGTTGGTGCAGGTACATCCACTCGTTTTCGCCGTTGATCCAGACGCGATAGTAGCCTTCCGCTCCCCACGACGAAGGGGAAAGCTGTTGCCGTTGATTGTCACGGTATTCGTTGAGATAGTCGGCGGGCGTCGCCAGCTTCACCTCCTCTTGATCGTAGTGCAGCTTGCGAATCAAGAAGTTCAAAAACTGCGGCCCTTCGAACCACCAGTGACCGAACAACTCCGCATCGTAAGGCGAAACGATGATCGGCTTGCGCCCCAGTTTGTCGTGCAACTGCCGCACCTGCAACTGGCGATTGAGGAGAAAATGTCCGGCGTGCAGCGCCGCCTTGTCGCGCGCCCACGCGGGAACGTAGGGCTGCTTGAGGCCGAGTTCCACTTTGCCGGTCACCCGATGATACTTGATGCCGAGGTTGCGGCGCACACCGTCGGCGTGCAGATAGGGTTTGATGGAGTCATAGTCGGCATCGAATCCAAGATCACGATAAAACTCACGGTAATCCGGGTCGCCGGGATAGCCGATGTCCGCACTCCACACCTGTTCGCTGGTTTCGATGTCACGCGCAAAGGCCGCGACTCCTGTGGGTGTTATGGTCGGGGCGTAAATGCCGCGTCGCGGTTGCGGCGTGCCGAACATGATGGCGTGCGCGTCCACCATAAAGAAGCGGATTCCGGCTTCGGCCAACAACTCGTCAATGCCCTGCTCGTAAGCGCATTCGGGCAGCCAGATGCCTTGCGGCGCGCGACCGAAGTGTTTGACATAGTTGGCACGCCCGACTTCGATCTGGGCGCGGCGCGCTTCGCGGCGCGTCATCAAGGGCAAAAAGCCGTGCGTCGCGCCGCAGGTGATGATCTCGAGGACGCCCGCATCTTGCAGAGCGCGAAAGCCGGAGATCAAGTTACCTTGATAGCGATTCTCGAATAGGTCGCGGGCTGCCGAAAAATGTTCGAGGTACAGGGTAGCGGTTTCGTGCAGAGCGACTTGCTTGCGCGTGCGCTTGACCTCTTCTTCGCACAGCTCGACAAGTTTCGAGACGTGTCGCAGATAGCGTTCCTGCAACAGGCTGTCGGTGAGCATCTCGCAAAGCGGCGGCGTCAGCCCGATGGTTACGCGCGCGCGCACGCCATCAGTCGCCAGACTGTCGAACATATTCAAAAACGGGATGTAGGTCTCGCTGATGGCTTCAAATAGCCACTCTTCTTCGAGAAATTCGGGATACTCCGGGTGGCGCACGAACGGCAAGTGCGCGTGGAGTACGATGGCGAGAAATCCTTTTTCCGACATTTCTGGTTTCCGGTTGACAGGTGACCGGACTCGCCTGCGGCCAGCAGATGAAAAGGTCGCCGTCCGCTCGCTTTCCGAGCCCTCCCTTCACGCTGTCATCCCATTTTCCTTTCATCCAGCGCGGCTGGCCGGGACTAGTTGGCAATACCGGCAAGCCCGGCCAGCGCATCTTTTCCGTCGGCCACGAAACGCTGTCACTAGCCCCGACGAAAAACTTCGGAGTAAGGTGCAGGGGGTGAAGCCGATCATCTACCCATTCGCGTTCATCATCCAACGCTTCGCGCAGCAACTCCGGCAAGTAATGCATCAGGCCGATGCCTGCGATGTTGCCATCGCTGCCGGTGAATAATGTCATGAGTTCGCTTCTGAGCGGTTCGGGCAATTCGGCAATCATCTCGCGGGTGAGCGCGCCGCCGCTAGCGACGACGGGAACCGCTTCGCGCACCGGTTCGGGGAGTCGCTGCCAGGCCGATTGCAGCGCCGCTTGGTCGGGTGCATCACCGGCGGCAGCGGCCAGCGTCACGTTGAGGGTTTGCTCGGCGGCAAAGCCGGATGCGTCAATGATGTCTGTGAACTCTGCCGGGGTGAGTTTGTATTCGACTTCGGGAGCCGGAACCGGCGCCACCGTGCCACGCGGCGCACGCACCCGGTTCGAGCCGATCAGTTTGATGTAGCCGTGTTCGGGCGAGCGCACGCCGATTTCGAATTCGTATTCGCGGTCGGGAAAGACCATCATCCAGTAGCGGCCTTTGCGCTCTACTTCGAAGAAGGCTTCATTGCGCCCTTCGACTTCGAAGAGTTTCAACACCACGGCGAAGCGCGCGGCTTCCTCCGCCGAAAAGTATTGGGTCAACCCTTTCAAACTTTCGTCGCGAATCTCCCAATAGATGAAGATGCGAAACGGATCTTGCAACATCGCGCGAAGGATGTCGGTGCTATAGGATTCGGGGATGGGCAACCCTTCGTCAATGAAAGGCTCGCTTGCGCTCACTTCCGGCGCGTCAATATCAATCGCCGCCTTTTTCGCTCTTTCTTTGTCCAATTCCGCTTGGGCTTTCGCTCTCCGTTTTTTCGTAACGGCTTTGGCTTGCACCCGGATAGGTTGCGCCTCGACGGGCTTCGGCTGAGGCGCGCGAAATGGTGATGAGGGTCGTAAGACAAACACGTTGATTCTCCTTTTGCTCTACTCGCCGCGTCCGCGTGGTGCAGCAGCGCGAAAAAATGAGACCTAAGTATGCAGGCTTGCACTAGGCTGATGTCAAGGAGAGACATGGTGCGGTACTCTTGCAACTGCTCGTAGAGATGGTTGAACACTACTTTGAGTAGCGAGTGCAAGGCAATCTCTAACCCGAAGGCGACCCTGAGCGTTGGCATGCGCAGGCCGCATTCGCAGCGCGACACCTGATTGGAGGGTTTGTGATCGAGCAAGTTCGCCCGCATCGGTTTCTGACAGAAACCGATGCGGTTTCTGGCGACCCAAAGTTTATTGGGTTGAGTATGAGTTCGACCTGCGGGTTTAAGTGTTTTTGATTTCTCTTGGCAGTAGCTGTTCAGAATCTGGCTGCCTAACAGCGATTACCAGCCTGCCAAGCTGCGTGGATTTGAAGTCTTTGTGCGCACGCCGAAGGAAGCGAGGGCCGCGAAATCGAGGGGCACAACGCTGGTGCAGTGTACGGTAGTGGCGAAGAAGTATAGCCTATATTTGAG
>CAYXVU010000334.1:0-4828 GCA_964468725.1 uncultured Clostridia bacterium | reverse complement strand
CCGCTCAACCATCTCAGGTTGATTGGCAACTCGGTATTACTACAATGCCTGCCGCTTCAAAATGCTTGAGATTGTGCTAGCGCGGCTTGCGGCTGATGAAGACCTCCAGAAACTTGCCGTCGAGGCCGCGCCGCCGGTCGGTAACGCAGATCACAGTGGTCGTCATGGCAGTCTGCTGATAAATAAAGTCGCAGAAATCCCACCCCCATTCGGTGACCACCAGCGAGCCGCTGGCATCAATCGGGTTGCCGTGATACTCCGGTTCTTCCAGATAGATGATCGCGCCGTTCGATTCGCGGGCGCGCACGCGCGTCTTTTGGTCAGCATACCAGGGGATTGTGAAGATGTGTGCGCCTCCCGGTTTTAGCGTGCGACAAACCTCTTTCAATGCCTTCGCCGGATTGAGCACATGCTCAAAGACATCCTGCGTGATGACCAAATCAAAGATCGCATCGGAGAAAGTTTGCTGCTCAAGATTTTCACAGCGAAAGCCCTGCTTCGACTTGCCCGGCGGCGTGTCGAGGAAAAAATGTGTGGCGACATAATGCGAACATTCGCGCCGCAGTTTTTCGGATGAGGCTCCGCCCGGCGACGACTCGTGCAGATGCAGACTGCGCCAATCGGGGAAATAGGTTTGCAAGACATGAATCAAAGCGCGCCAGCGCGGAATACTGCGACAGCGAAGGCATAAATAATGGTCTCGAAGCCACGTATCACGAATCACAAACAGAGTGCGCGCTTCACAGAGCGGACAAAATCCGAAATGGCAGTTGCCCGTCAGCAACCCCTGCGGCAGTTTGCGTTCGCGCAGGAGTTGCACAAACTCGCGCTTCGCCTGTTTGATAACGCGGGTCAGGAACATAGCGAAATCCGACAACGAAACCGTATTGCTACGCACGCCTTGCCATCCCGCCTAACAATACGTTCACCGGGCGCGCGCTGTGACGCTGGTAGCAACGGACACGCCAAGTTGCGCGCGCTCCGGTGCCATGGATGTTGGGCGTCACTCACCCCGGAATTCGCCAACACCAATCACAATGTCTCCGAGTCCTGTGACGATTGATGCCACAGAGCCAATGACTGTTGTATCTGGTGATAGTGGCAAGTTCCACCATCCTGCCAAAAGGGATACATCGACGGCAGTCAGAACCGTTCCCCTGCAAAGCGAACCCAACCCCTTAAACCACTTTCGCTTGATGTGCTCTTCCGGTGCCTTTTCGGAAAGGCGCAGATTAGATTGTTCAGGTTCTTCTAGTTCTTGGAGCTTCCTGTCCAGATGTTGACTGGCCTCACGGACTGACGAAGTTAGATTCCGATTATCAAACTTTCGGGCCGTCATTTGGTAGTGGCTTCGAATTCTGCGGATTCGCAGACGAAGCTCACCCTTTGGATCAACGCTGCCTGCGCGACGAAGTGCCTCAATATCTTCACGGGGTAGATCAGAGACTTCGAGTTCCGAAAGGATTTCGACCATGTGAACTTCAAGTGATTCCACGATGCCAGTTTCAAGCAGTGCTTGTTCGTTCACTTGATGATGGGCGTAACAAAGACCTTCAACAGCCTTGCGTAAGTGGCTGCGTGAGATGGCCTCCGTAACGTCAAAGTTCTCCTCCCTGATCTGCTCCGCGTACCTGATTGTTCGCGAGGCTTCGTAAAGGCGCTCGTAACTGTATTTATACTCGAATGGCTCTAGGTGTCGGTGCATTCGATATAACTTTGACGCGATTTCTTGCTGATAGATATCACGAATCAACTCTCGCCACTTCGACTTTTTCATGTGCGCTCGCTCCTATGTAACTTGTAACGCCCAACAATCCGTTCACCGGGCGCGGGCGAGAGCACGGGCGGAAGGTTAAGAAACTTGCTGCCCGCGCTCCGGTCAAACACGTTGTTAGACGCGGCATTGCCCCCTACAAATCTTCTGGTTTCAGCCCTGTTGTCTTTGCTATGCGCGCCAACATGCGTGGCCCTATCTCCTCTTTGTCATGAAATGCAAATACCACATCTGCCCAGCCCGGCCTTGATAGCGTGCGATGCGATCCTGATTGACGTTTAATACTCCAACCAATACGAAGCAGTGCCGCAAGCACACGTTTTGCTCTTGTCGTTGGCCATTGACTCATGCGGTGACAAATGTAACGCTTACTAAGGCGAGAGCTATCTCCCCATGTTCAAGTCTTTCTGCTACGACTCGAAGAGCTAGAGCTTGCGCTTTTGCCCTCGCCTCTTCAATCGTCTGACCATAAGCCAATACGCCTGGAAGTTCTAGCACCTCAGCTATCCAGCGGCCATCTTCTTCCATTTCAGTCTCAACAATAAAATTCATGAACAGCTCCAATCAATGTTCTCGCCGCTACTATAACACGATGGGCGGGTCATTGTTGCCAGCGTCTAACCAGACGTTCACCGGGCGCGCGCAAGTTCACTGAAAGAAAACCACAGCACTTGCGGCGCGCGCTCCGGCGCCATAGATGTTCAGCACTGTTTGATGACAACAGCGCCTAGTTTACTTTCCCTTTCAACTTTAGCGATAGGTGCCGAACTGCGATTGGCGGGTTGCCTTGCCTTTTTGCCATGAGGGCGAAGAGATGCCGATTCCTTCCTCACTGAAAGTCAGAGTTCCAGCCTTAGCGACTAATTGCGTTCCGCGATGCGCTGATGAAGGCGTTGATCTTCGTCATCACCTCCGCGTTGAACGCCTCTTCCCAAGTCGTCGCCCAATTGACCTGCGAACCGCGAAGCCGCCTTTCATAATCTTCGATGCCATCGGCTGCTTCTTGCAGCCCGTTGACGATTGCGTCAATCGTTGGTTCGACGGCCAGAATGTTTGACGAGATGTCGGCCATCTTGTCGCGGGTTTTATTGGCATAGGTGTTGGTGATGACGAGCATTCCTGCGGCAGCCATCTCGATGGGCACCAGACTGGGATGCGGCGTATACATCAAGCTGAGTCCGAGGTCGTGGCGTCGGAGCACACCTCGATAAGATTCCTGACTTTGACGCGGCAAGAGGTTGAGCCAGATACCGTTCGCTAAAGATACGCGAAAGCCGTCACCAGCAGTGCCGATGCCGGAAAACTCCCATTCCCCTTTGAACGCGCCACGGTTGACGGCTTTCGTAAGCCCCAGCGCGGCAATCTCGAACAGATTGCGCGCCGCATGAGCTTCGGGACGCGCATAAAAGAGCAAGCGTTTCTTTCGCCGGTTGGTCAAGTCTTCTAATTGCATCCGTCCGACAGTGGTAATGGTATTTTGAAAGGCGAGCGAATGGCGTTCCCCGTCTTCGTGGTTTTCGCTAAACACGCCCAACCGATTCTCGCGGAAATATTCGCGCAGCAATTCAGTCGAAAAGATCGCAGCGTGCGGGAAACGGTAGGTTTCGGCAGCCAGTGCTGCAAAACTCCCCATCTCAAAGGTGAACGGCTCGTACTCTTGAATCAAATACACAAACTTCTGTTTGCCGAGCTCCGAAACCGCGCGCTGCGCGAGATGTGCCGTCCACCACGTCGTGGCGATGAAAGAGTCGTTGTGAGAAACCTCAATCGCCTGCGAGCGATCAAAACCAGGAACGATTTCAACTTGATCGAGCAAGCGTTCGAGGCCATCGTAGGCGTGCAATTGCTGTCGCCAGATGGCTGGCTGTAGATCGCAGGGATCAACAAGAATGATGCGCACCCGATGGCCGTCTTCGGCCAGACAACGCGCCAAATTAAGTTTGGTGATGTAGCCGCCGAAGAGGTAGCGAAAATCAATGACGGGAATCATCAAGTTGACGCGTTCGGCTGCGGTTAAGGCGATCTTTAGCTTGAGTGGTGCGATCTTTTCTTGAATGACTTCGATGCGTCGGTTGCCTGCGGTTGCCGTAGAGAGCGAGTCCGATTTTCGGGCAGCTTCCCCTACAGACGCGCCCCGGTTTATGGCAGCGAGCGGGAGGCGCGATTTGAGGCCGATGTAGCGCTTCCAAAACAGAGCGCGCAAGAGAGAATTTTCTGCGCCCAACGTCTCACTGGTTCGCCCCACATTGCGTAGGCTTCGCAACGCCAGCCAGAGTTGTGCGCGCCACGAAGTTTCCAAATGAGCGAGTCGTCGAAGCGTCTGGCGTTTGGCCTTCGGCAGACGCTCGCCACACCGCGCTTCGATGATCTGAGCGAGCACCTCTACGCGGATTAGATCGTGAAAAAAAATGGCGCGCCATTGCCACAGATTATGCCCGATGGTGCGTTTCCAGTCGCGCGGCTTAGCCAGAAACTTGAGCAGTTTAATGATGAACTTCTCTTTCGCAGGGCTGAAATGCCCGATGATGTTGCTCTGATGCTGCACATAATCGTATAGCGGGCGATCAAGATAACGAATGTTGCCGAGGGCGAGTGCGACACAGGCAATCCAATGGTCGTGATAGGCCTCGCCGATGGGCGTCGGAAAGGGCAACGCGTATTCTAACAACCATCGGGGAAATAACGACGCCGCTCCGGTCACTGTGTTTGCCAGCATCAAAGAAGCAAAATTCGAATAGTTATTCGGGCGTTGTGTCCAATAGGTTGAGGCGAGCAGGCGGCCTTTGACATCCACGATATTCATATCGCTGTAGATCAATGTCGTATCGGGCTGTAGCCCTGCGACCAAGGTTTCCAGTTTGTCGGGATGCCATGCGTCATCCTGATCTGAGAGCGCAATCAGTTGCGCTTCTTCCGGCACTAGTCGCAAGCAGCGTTCAAAGTTGTAATAGAATCCCAATCTCGGTTGCTGGGCGTGCAGGATGAATCGAGCATCATCGGCGATGAGCTTACGGATATGTTGGAGGAAGTCGGCACGCGAATCATCATCGCTGA
>CAYXVU010000333.1:0-4886 GCA_964468725.1 uncultured Clostridia bacterium | reverse complement strand
TCATTACAGCGGGTGGGCGCAGTTCGCGCATGGGGCGCGATAAGGCGTGGCTTGAACTCGGCTATCAGAGCTTGATTGAGCGCGCTATCGCCGCCCTCTCTCCTGTAGTCTCTTCTCTCACCATCATTGCAAACGACGACGCTTATCAACGGCTCGGACTGCCGGTATTGGCAGACACTCACAGAGAGGCTGGGCCGCTCGAAGCCATCCGCACAGCGCTCGCTAACTGTCCGACTGCGCACGCCGTTTTAGTCGGCTGTGATTTGCCTTTCGTCACTACGGAATTTTTCGCCTTCCTACAATCTCACTGCGCCGACGAAACGGCAGTCATTCCGATCAACCAAGAGGGTCAGATCGAGCCTTTATGCGCAGTCTATCCGGCTACGGCGCTGGCAGCCGTGACTCACTTGATCGCCCGCCGCAAATTCAAAGTCAGTCATCTATGCGAGCACATGCCAACGCGCTTCCTTCCCTTCGCCGACTTTCGCCATCTGCATGGCTCGGAACTCTTCTTCGAGAACATCAACACCCCGGAAGATTACGCGCGGGCACAGAGACGAGTGGCAGATATAGAACCGGGAAAGAATGCCGAGTTGCCAAGTTGAAGTTCACCTCTCTGCTCCAGGCCAACAAACAATACGATTGATTAGGTCAACCAGTTGGTTTATCATCGAGGCGAATTCAGCCTGCCCCTTTTTGTTACAACATCCAACTCATTCACCAACTTGCCCCTACGCCTTCGTCAAACAGGCTCTGTAAGCGTAGCTCACGGCTGTTGTTCAACTGTGCAGGCGATCAATCCGGCAGATCAACGCTCGCAACTCTGACGCTAAAGCTATTTTCATCGGCTCGCGCCTTGCCTAACGGAGATGGGTTATGAATCAGTCGAAACCTTCTGTGCGATTCACACTGGGACTCTTAACAATCAATTTCCTTCTCTGCCCTGCGCTGTTCGGTATCCGGTTCGTCAAGCCAGTGGCCTTGCCAAGCCGGTCGTCCGAACCCGGCTTCCCCGCGCTGCGCGCAGCCGACCGCGCAACCAAAGAGCGCGCGATAGAGGCAATGACGAAGCTGCCAATTCGGTTCGAAGCAGACAGCGAAAGGGCAACCCCAACTCAATTCATCGCACACGGCAGCAACCATACCCTCGTCTTACATGCCGACGAAGCGGTGTTGGCGTTTCCGCAATCCCCCACCCAAACGGCTCTGCGGATGAAGTTAGCAGGCAGCAATCCGAAGGTGCACCCTGTCGGCATTGATCCGATGCCGCACCGGACTCACTACCTAACCGGCAACGATGCCAGGAAGTGGCGAACCAATGTCGCGCAGTATGCCAAGGTGAAATACGAAGGCGTCTATCCCGGCATTGATCTGGTCTATTACGGCAAAGAGCAACAACTCGAATATGACTTCATGGTTCGCCCCGGCAGCAACCCAAACACCATCAGCATGATTTTCGAAGGCGCACAGGCGGCTCGCATTGATGAAAGCGGCGACTTGATATTGGCAACCAACGTGGGCGAGGTTCGGCAACACAAACCGTTCGCTTATCAAGAAGTCAATGGCACACGCCAGCCGATTGTTTGCGAGTATCAGCTTGCTAGCCAAACAGAGACTTTTTCGCTTGCCAACCTTGATAATCAATCGCTAACCGGGCAATCTCGCAATCGCGTTCGTTTCGAACTCGGTCAATACAACGAGAGCCTGCCGCTCATCATTGATCCAGTGCTGAGTTATTCCAGCTACCTCGGCGGCAGCAGCAACGATCAAAGCAACGGCATCTTTATTGATTTGGCAGGCGACATCTATATCGTTGGGCAGACCGGCTCGCTTGATCTACCGACCGCAAGCCCCTTGCAAAGTGACATCAGCGGCAATCGGGATGCTTTCATCACAAAACTCAACTCGACGGGCACAGCGTTGATCTATTCAACTTACATCGGCGGCAGCGGCGATGAAGAGGGGCTTGGCATTACCGTAGATGCGTTCGGACAAGCCAGCATTGTTGGCAAAACGACCTCAACAGACTTTCCGACCCTCACCCCTCTGCAACCAGTCTTTGGCGGCGGCGAATCGGATGCCTTTATTGCCAAACTCAACGCGGCGGGCAGCGCCTTCATCTATTCAACCTTCTTCGGCGGCAAAGGGGATGACGAAGGTCGCGCCATCGCCCTCGATTCGTTCGCGCAGGTACACATCACGGGAACAACCACCTCGGCCAATTTTCCGATTGCCAACGCGATACAAGAGCAACTGAGCGGAGCGGCAGATGCCTTCGTTGCAAAATTCGACCAGACGGCTTCCCTACTCTTCTATTCGACATTACTCGGCGGTGACGGCGCGGAATCGGGTAACAGCATCGCTTTGGATGGCAATGGAAATACCTATGTGACGGGCGCGACCGATTCATCCAACTTTCCGACCGCCAACCCCTTGCAAAATTCGCTGGGCGGCAGTCGGGATGCCTTTGTCAGCAAGCTAAACAGCGTGGGCAGCTTTCTCTTCTATTCCACCTATCTTGGCGGGGCTGACGATGACACCGGCAACGGCATTGCTTTGGATGAAGACAACAATGCCTACGTCGTTGGCAAAACGGCTTCGGCCTCATTTCCGCTGTCGAATGCCTTGCAATCAACTTACGGAGGGAATGGTGACGGCTTCATCTCCAAATTGAGCAAAGAGGGCAACGCGCTCGTCTATTCGACATTTCTCGGCGGTGATCAAGACGACGCCGTCAGCCACATCGCCCTTGACCCGGTCGGTAACGCCTATGTGATCGGAGAAACCAACTCGCCGACCTTTCCGACGGTCAAGGCAGTGCAGAACGCACGCAGTGGCGGATTCGATGCCTTTGTAGCAAAGGTCAACACCACTGGAAACAAGTTGCTGTATTCAACCTTCCTCGGCGGCAGCAACGAAGAGTTCGGGCGCGGCATCGCTGTCTCTTCAGCCGACAATGTGTTTGTGACCGGCAAAGTGGAGTCGGCCAACTTCCCCATTGCGAACCCCGTACAAGCGAGGAACGATGGGCTGGCTGATGCTTTCGTCTCGCGCCTCAGCGATCTGCGCATCAGCGGGGCTTTCGTGAGCGGCAAGAAGTTGATCGTCACGGGTGAAAATTTTCAATTGAAAGCCAAGATTGAAATCAATGGCGTCGCCGTAAAGACCGCCAATGGCGACGATGCCACACACGAATTGGAGAGCAAGAAAGCGGTGAAAAAGATGCCTTTGGGTCAAGCTGTCTCTATCACGATTCGCAATCCGAATGGTCAACGCTCTGAGCCCTTAACCTTCACCCGCTTGGCACAATAAAGTCGTCCGTATTGAATCAACCCCTTTGAGGTTGTCACGATGTATTGTCCGCGTTGCAGCAAGCAGGCTCCGGCCAAACCAGCAAAGTTTTGCTCAGGCTGTGGCTTTGCCCTTCTTGGAGTGCAACAGCTTTTAGAGAAAGAAGGCGATTGGTCGGCAGTTGAAAAGACGCTCGCCGACCAGCAATCGTCGCGGCGTACAGGCATCAAACGTGGCCTCAAAAGCCTGCTCCTCGGCGCTGGCACTGGCATCGTGGGCTACCTTTTCGGTCTGGCAAAAATCTTGCTCGCCGGATATTTGGAGAGGTTCCCCAATGACCCGACTGCCGAATTGCTCACGCCGCTCGGTTATTTGGGTGTGGCGCTGCTCCTGATTTGCCCGATCTTCTTACTCTTCGGACTGGCGCGCATCGGATATGCGTTTCTGAGAGAGAAAGGAAACCTTCTGGTATCAGCCTCCGCGCCTTCTCCACTACTCCCCTCCAACTTAGCCGCCACTGACCTACCGTTATCAGCTTCGCCTTCCGGGCTATCGGTGACCAACCCGCTCAAAGAACCAGCCAGCGTGATAGAAGGAACGACCGAGTTGTTATAATCGGTCAGGCTATTTGTCGAAAGCGCATGGTAATCGTAGTATGTTCTGATCCTAATCGCCTACAGGGGAATGAAAACTGATGATGGTTGATATACACAGTCATATTTTGCCTGCGGTTGACGATGGAGCACGTTCGCTCGACGAAGCGTTGGAGATGTGTCGTCTTTCGGCTGCCGACGGCATTCGGGCGATGGTCGCCACTCCGCACGCGCATGATGATATACATAAAACCCATGCTCCTGAGTTTCTACGCGGCAAGGTTGCCGAACTCAATCAACGGCTCGGCGGGCAGCCGCGCATCCATGTAGGATGCGAGTTGCGCTTCACCCACGACATCGTCAATCAAATCTGTCGCCAAAAGACCGCGCCGACGATTGCCGACGGACCGTATGTTCTGGTGGAGTTTCCGCACATGGTTGTGCCGCCGGGCACGGAGCGCGCACTGTTCGAATTGATGAGCCATCAAATCCGCCCCATCATTGCGCACCCCGAGCGCAACCAGATGTTGATGCATGAACCAGAAAAGTTTTATGCGCTGGTTGAAAACGGAGTACTCGGTCAGGCCGATGTCGGCTCGTTCACAGGCCAATTCGGCAAGAGGGTGAAGCAGACAGCCGAACGGCTGCTCGAACACGGCCTCTTGCACATCGTTGGCAGTGATTGTCACAACACTCGCAATCGCTTGCCCGGTATGTCGAAAGCGGTTGCCGCTATCACGCAACTTGTCGGAGCGAACTTTGCGCGCGCGATGGCCGTTGACAATCCGCAAGCGGTCATCGAAGGCAGACCCATCCCCGCGCGACCCGCACCGGAGATGCCAAAAAAACCGAAACGCTGGATCTTCTTTTAAGAGTTTGGAGCTACCATTCCGTTACCAATCAGAGCGAGAAGGTTGGGCGGCAGTCAGAGACTGCCGCCCAACCAAAGGTTCTCAACGAAGGCCGAACGCGAACCTCAAATGGCTATGGTTGTGCCGTCAA
>CAYXVU010000332.1:0-4901 GCA_964468725.1 uncultured Clostridia bacterium | reverse complement strand
TAGCGTTTGAGGGCTGCGATGCCTTCCTCTTCTTTGCCCAATCGAATGAGCGTATAGCCGAGATTCATATGCGCTTTCGGCAGTCGGTCTTGACTCAGCGCGATGGCTTGACGAAAAGCGGCTTCGGCTTCGGGCAACGACACCTTGTCGTTCTGTTGATAGAGGGCGACGCCGAGCGCATTGTTGAGTTCGGCCTCTTTTTCCGGCTTGAGTGCGATGGCTTGACGAAAAGCGGCGGCGGCTAGCGCGAACTCGCGGTCTTGCAGATGCAATTGACCGATCAAGCGAAAGCACTCGGCGCAATTACCGTTCTTCAACTTCGCCGCTTTGTTGAACTCCTTGATGGCTTCTTCTTTCAATCCGTCGCGCGCCAGCCTGCGGGCGACGGCGAAGGTCTGCTCGAATTCGTTGTCCTCTTCCATCGCCGGATTGCGAAAGGTCTCTTGCGCGAAGAGACCGACGGGCAAGCAGAGCAGAGAGAGGGTGAGCAGCGCGATGGTAATAAGCGAGTGGCGGTTTGTCATGACGGTACCCCTCGTCCGCACGTCAGGTTGCGGCTCAGTTGAGTTTTAGCTCCAATCCGGCAGCCGATTTTTTCTCCGCTGTATCCAGCCGTCGGGCGACGAAAATCAGGCCGCGCAATTGAGTCGCCTCTTCCGGCAAGAGGAAGAAGACCAACCCGTGCCGCGATTCGCCCGCCAGCAAGGGCGATTGGATGTCAAAAGCATGGGCGGTGAAATCGTTTGCCGATTGTTGATAACCATCTTTGCTGTAGAAGGTGATGTCATAGTACTGGAAGACACGTTTGAAGGCTTTGCGCCCGTCCACAAATTTATAGGTGCGCGGTTCCGGCGTCTTCAGTTGAAACTCGACCTTGCGCAAATCGAGCGGCGCTGCGCTGCGATTGGTGAGCAGAATGCGCACTGGCAAGACGCCCGCAGCGATCAGGTTCGCTTCAAACGTGTCGTACAAATAATCTTCATCGGTGACCGCTTCGGCTTCGAGGCTCGCCGTTTGATTTTCCGCTTTGGCGTCGAGCGGCGGAATCGGCTTATCGGGGCCGGGTTGCACGGTGAAGGGTTTGCCGCAGGCGACAAGCGTTAGGGCTAAAAGACAAAGCGCGTAGGCGATGCCGGGGTGTCGCAAATCCGCACAGGCGCGAAGCCGCACGCAGAGGCGCGAACCCGGATTGCGGGCAATCGTCGGCTGAGACGTTTGAGTGGCGGACGGCATTGCTTTCCCCTCTCGATCAGCGTTTGCGCGCCCGCGCCTTTTCGATGTAAGCGATAGCGTCAGGCGTCTTGCAATTGGTTTGGCCATGATCCACTTCGACTTTGCCGATCTTTTTGGCGACCGCAACGGCGCGTTTCTTCAGCTTATCATTGCGAATGCCGATGGCGATGAGCGCCGAATTCATCGCATGGCGCACCCGATTTTTGCTCTTGTGAAGATCGCGTTCAATGATGTCGAGGTAGGCAGTAAAGTAGGCATCATCAAGGCTATTATCTTTCATCGCCAGATGCGCCAGCAAAACCCAACCGGTTTGTCCGAGCCATTCGGTCTTGGCTTTCGTCCACTTCTCCATCTGCTTCTGTGCAAGCGGCGTTTTGGCGACAAACCCGGCCAGCGCATCGGCGATAGCGTAGTTATCCAAATCTTTGCTCCACCGTTCCAGCAAACGTTGGCCGGATTGCGCCGGGTCGGCGATCAACAGAGCCAGATAGCGGGCATCATAATTGCCCGAAGCCCAGAGTTGCTCGGCCAGTTGTTGATCCACTTTGATCTTCTTGCGCAACTTTTCCTGAGCCGAAGTCAGCACGCCGAATTGATTGGAGCCGATGCCGTGACGACGATAGGTCTTGCGCGTCTGTTCGCTGCCCGCCGCTTCCAGTTCTCGCATCACCTCTTGATAATCCATTCGCTTCGTCCTTTCGTAAGCGGTCGCCGGAGCGCCTCGATCATTGGTGTTCGCGTAAAGCGGCGGTGACTGATTCTGCTGTCACTTGCCGGTGCGATGCATGCCAGGCGACACAACCGTTGCGGAGCACGAGCGCCTGTGGCGATTCGTGCAGCACGCCGGTTTGCGATTCGATGGCGTCGGAAATCTGCCGCGCCGTCTGGACGATGACGAGCGCGATAGCATCATCAAGTTGCGTCAGACGTTGATAGGCTGCTCCGCTGATGGGGCAGGTCAGGCTATGTTTGAAGAGGATGACCGGCTGATTATGGGACAGCGTAAAGAGTTGTTCGAGTCTGTCTAAGGTTTCCAATGGCGTGAAGTTCGTACGCGATTCCGTATTGGCTGACATCTCCTATGACCTTTCGAATGTGAGAATGCTCGAATCGAGAAACCTCATCTTAGCAAAACCGCACGGTCATTGCCTAAGCGTTGTTGGCAAGCCGGTCTGTAAGCGGAAATGGGGAGAGCGGAAAAACGGATAGGCACGGATATGACGGACAGCGAGAGCGTATTGGCCGTCTCTTGATCCCGATCTGCGAATCAATCTGAGACGGTTGAGAGGCGGTCTCTGACCGCCGCCCTTCGCACCCGGTAACGGCGGTCAGAGACCGCCTCTCAACAGAGCCTTCTCATTTTGTTAGGTCATTCGGTGTGGGTTGCGATTCCGCTTCACCGCTCAGCGTTTTCTGGCGATGTAGTAGGTTTGGTTGCTTTCAGGTAGGTAGGTGATTTCGAGGCTTTGAAATCCGGCGCTCAGCCATTGCTGCATCGGTTCTGAATCGCTATAGGGGGCTGATTGCGCAGCGAGAGGGGTTGCCATCTCCGACGCGGCTGCGGCACGCATCACCAACACGCCGTCATCGCGCAAGGCTTGTGCAATGCAGGCGAGCAGGTTTGCGGATTGGGTCTGTCGGAGCGCGGCAGGGCAAGCGGTGATGAGCGAATAGCTCTGCCATTCATTGAGCGCGGTCGCCTCTTTGACAGCAAAGCTGATATTGGTGATGTGCGCTTCTTTGGCGGCAAGGCGAGCGGCGCTGACTGCCGCTTCCGATGCGTCATAGCCGGTGAAGACGCTGCGCGGAAAGGCTTTCGCCAGCCAATGCAGCCGCTGGCCGCTTCCGCAACTGAGATCGAGCGCCTCAATGCCTGCCTGTAACTCTTCGAAGAGGCCGGGGACGAGCGGGAAAAGTGCGTCCAGCAGCCTTTTCATCTCTGCTTCGGTCATAGAAATATCAAGCCTCGTGGCTGCCACGTTATCCTCCGCCTGCGTCGAACGGGCGCGCCGCTGCATCATTTGCGTCCGTATCGGCAAGCGGCAAGCGTGATTCTCGACCCTATCAAGATAAGGGGGAAGGGGAATTTAAATCTTTAAGAAGAGTTAAAGATTTTATAAAAACACTCTTCTGAAATTCGGTTGAGTCGTCTCTAAGACGATGCGGAGGCTCTCTCATCCTGGCGGAAGAGCGGAAAGGTTTGAGGCCGCGGCTCCGATCAGGGTGAGGGCAACGATATAGGTTCAGCTCACGAATTCATTACAAATTGGCTAACACCGGATGGTTATCCGTTGCGTTGGATTGGCGGAGGGCAGGGCGGACTCAGCCCTTGATGCCCCTCCACATTTTGCCGAAGAAGCCGCCCTCTTCTTCTTTCTCGGTCAACTTGTCCAACTCCCCGGCATCGAGCCAGATGCCATTACAGGTATTGCAACGATCAATTTCGACGCCTTCATAGGTGATGGCGAGCAAGCGACCCTCGCAGCGCGGGCAGGCAAGCGATGTTGCCAACTCATTAGCGGCGTGTTCTTCGGCTTCGCGTTGAGCGCGCATCTTTTCGAGCGCCTCTTGTTCTTTGCGGTGAAAGTACTCTTCTTCTAATCCCTTTTTTCGTTCATCGAATCCTGACATGATTGCGTTCTCCTATCCAATATCTGTGGTCAATGGCCAACAGCCAGATTCATCGCGGCGTGTTCGATTTTATTCAATAGCAGAAAAACTCGTTGCCTGCCAGTTTGCGCCTCTCTACTTTTGCGCAGCGACACCGACGATGCGTTCGATCAGTTTGGCATCATCGGGCAGCAATCCCGATTTCGGCAGGCGCGGCGTCAGCGTTACCCAATTTTTATCCATCGCAAAGACTTTGCGAAACAGCGGCAGCGCGTCATCAACCCGACCCATATTCACCAATGCAACGGCGTGCCAGTAGATCATCTCCGCGTTATTGGGAACCAGCTTGGCCGCCGCCGAATACTCGCGCAACGCTGCTTCGTTGTCGTTATGTTCAACCGCCAGATCACCGGCGTTCATGTGATTGTAGGCGCGTTGCAAGATAACCAATCGGCGCAACTCTTTGAGAGGGTCAGGGCTGTCATCCACGCGCAGATCAAAGACGCGATCTGCCCAGGCTTTGCCCGACGATTTGGCTTTGACGACGATGAGCGCGGCGGATTGTTTGCCGCGAATATCGCCGCCTGCGGCTTGTGCCGCATCGAGCGCCGCCATCATCTTTTCCGCTAAATCGCCTTTGCTGTTTTCAAAGGCGCGCGCCATTGCAGGCCACACCTTGTCATTAAGCATCAAATTGGCCTGCACGGAATAGTTTTTCCCGACCCTGTGCCCGGCGTCCTGAATGTTTTTTGTGCCGGTGTGCGCGGCGACTCGCCCTTCCGCATCAATCATCGCCACCTGCCGCACCTCGCGCCCGTCATCGCTCGCCAGCAGCGCGTTCAAGGCATCGGGCGCGCTTTTGCCCGCCCGCATCAAATCGAGTCCGAGCTTGCCATAGCTCGGATCAATGAAGGATTGCGTCGCCACTGCGCCGATGCCCGCTTCTGCCCATGCCACGCTTGAGCCGACCGAAAACCAGTGCGACTGCACGGCGACGCCGAGTTCGCCGGTCTGCGGGTCGCGCGCTACGATGGAGTAGGTATGGACGGGGCGTCTCC
>CAYXVU010000331.1:0-5016 GCA_964468725.1 uncultured Clostridia bacterium | reverse complement strand
AATCATTCGCTGACCGACACCAGCCTTGGCTACGAGCACATTGGTAGGCTGCGGGCGTAAGGAGATCGTAGTCTGGGCCACTCGAGAGAACATTCGAGATCGTTCGAATGGTTTTTACGCGCTCTGCCGCCCAGTGTTGGCCTGCGGTTTCCAGTACCCAGGCTTCCTCAGCGTCCGCGATGATGAACGAATTGTGATAGCGAAACCCTTTGAGCCGATACCCGCACAGCCCGCCTTGTTCATGCTCATCAAGCAATCGGGTGATGATGTCGAGCGCCTCGCGTGCTGTCGCTGCGCGTTCCAATGCCAAGCGCAGCATATCCATTCCGGTCAGCCCTGACTTAGGTACTGGAATGCGCGTGAAGACAGCTTCATTACCGATGACAACTCCATATTCGTTTGCGCCCATCTCTGCGCCCCACATCCAGAATGGTCGGCACAATACGACTTCGAAGGTTTGGGTGACTTGCGTCACCTCGATGTAGGTGCAGCGAGCTTTCATGGGAGCGGTGAAGCGTTGGCGAGGTAGATGTTCGACGATCTGCGCTTCGCCGGGTTCGCGGTCGCTGTTTTTGCCGAACCAGACTTTTCCATCGGCAGTCGCCGTTGCTGTGGCTATGAGGGTGTCGCACATAACTCGTCACTTGTCACTCGTCACAGGCTGCTCTGAATTGAGCCAGGCGGTGTACCAAAGATTAGCCAGCATTTGTGCGCCAGCGGCGAGTCGCGCCGACGTAAATCGCTTCGACTCTGCATTACGGTTGTTGACATCCCAACGTGCGGCTTTGTCCATTTGATACAGCTTGGCAACCTGACTGTGCGAATCAAAGAGAAATTTTATGGTGTCGGCAAACGGGTCATCGAGTCTCCGCGCCGTCTTGACGAGGGCACGGAAATCATCGGCTTTCAGTTGCGCTTTGACATACTCGCCTTCGAAGCGCCAGTGCAGCGGCTCGCGGGTGTTCAAATCGGGGTTCGAACTCGTGCTCCAGCCGTTGTAATGAATCGTGGTGTGCAACGGTTGCGAGCCATCTGCGACATAGTGGCCGAGTACGCCTGCATAATAGATGATGTTCTGTTCGATCTGCTCTTTCTCACTGCTATTTCGCGGGTCGCGCCACAAGCGAAACAGGACTTGAACTTTTTGATAGCCTTCGAGAATCGAATAAGGGAGAAAGCCGATGTCGGTCGGCTCTTTGCCTTGATGGCGCACCCACTCCGAATATTTATAGCGATCATCCGGTAAGGCAGCGAAGTTCTCCGGTCTATCTATGTCTATGAAGTGATCGGGCGCATTGACAGCCCCGAGTGCTTTGTAGAGTTCGCGATTGTCGCGCCAACGATCCGGCTCCGGGCCTAAAAAGGAAAGCCGAGCGGCAGCAGATTTGAAAAAGGTTGGCATCTCAGAGGGCAGCTTTTCGGCAGCGATTTGATTGATCCAGCGATGGCCTTCGTCGCCCCACGCGTTAGTCGGCTGGGCAATGAACGACGACAGGGCGAGACAGACGACAAGCAGAAGGAAAAAGGAGATGGTTTTCATGGTGTAAGGTTTCCGCCTTTATTTGGTGTAATGATCGGCTCCCCCAAAATGCAACGATACATAAGGCTCATCGCCAACCACCCAGCTATCGTGTGGGGTCGGCGGTATATAAAACAGATCGCCCGGCTTCATCTCGATCATCTCGCCGCCCTCTAACCTAGCGGTTGCACAGCCTGCGATGACCATGCCAACGTGTTCAACCGGACAGAGCGGCGTGCCTGCCAGCGGAGCCACATGCTCCGACCACTTCCATCCGGGTTCGTAGATTGCGCGGCCAATCGTCATCTCACCGAGACGAACAATTTCGAATCGGCCTTTTTCAAAAACGCGCACCTCGTCGGGAGTCTCGAATCGTTTCAAGATAACTGTCAACATCATAAGGTTCTCTTTCCACTCTGTATGAAGTGTAGGCGTCACAGAGCGCAGCGTATGGTATCAATCGGGTTCGTGAATCTCAAAATACCCGACTCTGTATTCGCCTGAATCTTTGACAATGACCATCCACCAATCGAAGTAGCCATTGAAGTCAACGCCATCGTTTTCATTCGGTAAAAACTGGATCACCACCCAGGCGCAAAAATTGTCTTCGGTAATTTCGTGAGAGAAGGTGACCTCCGGGTGTCTGAGTCCATAAATCAAGGGTTCGTTTCGTTGTCGCGCATCGCTGTCACGCAAATCGTGGATACCGTATGCGGCATTCCAGTCAATTGTAAAAGCTTGCGGACGCAGCGGGGTTTCGAGTTCCCATATCTCTGCCATCTCCCGCAACTCTTGCTCAACATATTGTTCAAGTTGCTCGGGCGAAACCATGACTTGCAGGTAGGGCGCAAACATGGCATGCCCTCTCGCATAGTCCGATTCCATGAGGGCGTTGGCAAACGATTCGGCAAAGCGGCGATATTCTGGTCTTAACTCCCATTGATGATCACGCATCTTTTACCTGTTAGCAGGCCGGTTGGTCTGCTCCTCTACGAATTTTCCTTCAGTAAAACCGGCGTTGGTAGCCGGTTTCGTACCATACATGACATCGGTTCGGAGAACGTATTTACGTCCGCTTTGGATAGGGAGACCTTCATGCCACAACCGATGATCGAACAGCAACACGGTTCCGGTCTGTGGCGTAACGACAGTTTCCAAATCGCTGAAGACAGTTTCCCCACCGCGATAGTCTGAATTGAGATAGATCATCAGTGTCAACAAACTCTGTTCGCCATTGTCGCGCACATAATACCCATCCGTGTGGGCGCTGAAGTGCTCTGCTTCATCATAGCGATAAAACCGCAGTCGTTCATTAAGCCCGATGACCCGTTTGCCATCAAGCGCAGCCGGGATATGCCGCGCAAGACGCTGCCAAAGCGTGTTGGCGAGCGGTATGTCTTCTAGGGCAGCGCGATGTTTGCTCTGACCGTTGCGGACTGTAAAACCGCGCGGCCCGTTGAACTGCCCGTTGATAATGGCAGGGCGAAAGCCGACCTCTTCGCTCAGGTCAATCAGCGATTGGCACTCTTCCGACGAGAGCGCGCAGGGGGCGACCGCAAAGGGGTGATCGGCGTGTTGGGATAAGTGGATCAAGAAGACTCTTTGCGTCAGCATCTCAGGCGCGATTGCGCCAACGTTCGGTTGCCGATTGAACAGCTTGTCGGTTGGCGAAGTCGTTGAGGTTGCGCGCCAAAAAGACGGTTGGGTTTCCGGTAACGGCCTGCGCTAGTTGGTCGATATAGCGCAAACCGAGGCGTTGGTACGACTCTATCTCGATAGCTTCAAGCTGAATGTGCAATTCGTAGATGCCGACGGTTCCACAAAGCACCGAAAGAAACCGGTCGTTACCCTCTTCATACAACATCCATGCCCAATTTTCTTCGGCGATGACATTCATGGATTTTCTGAGTACCAGAGGTCGCTACTCTTCCCGATGCTCTTCGCCATTGTAATGTAGAACGAGCGTTTCATCATCAACGATAGTTTCCAGATGGACGAGGCGACCCCACAGTTTTTGAACATACTCCAATGTCTTGCGCGCGTACTTCAAATCCAACTCTACACCCTCGTAGCGATGAAGCAGGTACAACTCGCGATTGCCGTCATAATCGCCGTCCGTAACCTCGATGTGCGGAAACCCGAAGTTCGTCATGTTGGCAACCAGTTGATTGCGAACCTTCTCCCATTGCTTTTCGGTGACCGTCCACTCTTCCTCATCTACGAGTTCGTAAACGAAAAGGTCCAGCTCTTCGCAGAGTTCTTCGGTCAGGTAGTTACGCAAAAAGGAGATGTCATTGTCCATTTCGCGCACTTCAAAAATCTTTGCGCGCCCTTCGTCGCCAGCGCGACCGAATTGGTCGCGCTCTTCTGCGCTTGGATGATCCCATCGTTTCTCGATGTCTTCGAAGATTTTATAACCGAGATAGTAGGGATTCAGTTGTCCGCGATGCGGCGAGACGACGCCCGCGTGAAGCTCTGCGAATTCGAGGTGATCGTGGGTCGGCAAATCCATCTCGCGCATGATGCGTGAGTGCCAGTAAGATGCCCAACCCTCATTCATGATCTTCGTCTGCATTTGCGGGATGAAGTACTGCATCTCTTCGTGCATCATCGCCATGACTTCGCGCTGCCAATCGTCGAGAGCGGGCGAGTGCTGCATGATGAAATAGATTAAATCTTTTTCGGGGACGATGATCTGTGAGGATTTGCGCGTGTCGTTGTTCACCGCTTCTTCCTGACCGAGTTCATCTTTGGTGAACAACTCGTCAAAGCGCCCTTCTCGCCGATTGGCCTCTCGCTTCTTCCCTTCGCGGTCTTTCTTGATGAAGAAATTCGGGTCAATGTGCTCATCAATCGAAAGCACGGCGTCGAGGAAGTCTTCGACGACTTTGCGTCCGTAGGTGAATTCAAACTCTTCCATCCGTCGGGCATTGCGCGCTGCTTGATCTACCATGCGGCGGTTGGTCTGCGAAAAGTAGGCATTATTTTTGAAGAAATCTACATGGCCGAGAACATGCGCGATGACCAGTTTGTTTTGAATCAGCGAGTTGGTTTCCAACAAGAATGCATAAGAGGGATTCGAGTTGATGACGACTTCATAAATCCGCGACAGCCCGAAATCGTACATCATCTTCATACGATGATAGGCTTTGCCGAACGTCCAATGCGAATAGCGACCGGGCAAGGCATAAGAACCGACTTCGTACATCACATCAGCCGGGACGATTTCGAACTTCACAGGGAACGGATCAAGCCCAAATTTGCTGGTCGCAATCTCCCAGATTTGCTCAACGGCTTTTTCCAACTCTCTGACTTCTTTGTCTAACATCATCGCCTGCTCAGTTGCGGGTTGCGCCTTTAGGTTTGCTGATCGCGTTTCCCGAAAAACTCCTTGAGTGCCGGATAGACATCTTCTTTATCGTCTATGCGAACGCCGACGAAACGATCTAGAGCTTGCAATCGGTCTTTGAAGATTGAAAGCAAGGCACCGGATGAAC
>CAYXVU010000330.1:0-5039 GCA_964468725.1 uncultured Clostridia bacterium | reverse complement strand
GCTTTTAATCTCAATCTGATATTTATTCGCCGCTTGTTCGAGAACTTGCCCCGCCAAGAGAAGCAGGACGGTCGTGTATTCAAAGGTGCGCGTTGTCAGGTCTGCGACATCAAAGAAGACGGTTGCATAATTTGCTTGTTCAAGGAGCAAAGCTGTGCGGTTCAACTCGGTCGTCTTCCCACACTTGTTATGCCCCATAAGCAAGTTATGCGATTGCCCGATCTTTTTCGCGTTCTTAATCTTTTGCGCTAACCGTTGAGCAATCTTGTTGTCTCCTCTGACGGGAGATAGATCAACATATCGGGCATCATCATGGGCAGGAAGCGCTTCATCTGCATCAAAGGCATTGTAAATCTCAACCAAATCGGCCATTGGTTTCCTCCCTACCGATGCTATGAGACCAAGCTCATTGTAACACCGAGACCTCAAATGTGAAGCTGTTCATCACTTTATCCGTCCGAGCAGTTGGTAAAGCCAGATGAGCGCCGTGTTCATCAACTGTTCACCGGCTCCGATGGCGACCGGCGAGACGCCATTGTCTGCGCCATAGCCGCCTTCGGCGACCGCTTCGATGGTCGGAAAGTATTGGTGATAGCCATTCGCATAGCCGAAAAAGAAGAGTTGTTTGATGCGCGCCCGCTCCTTCAACCGCATCGCGTGTTGGCTGAAGAACTCGCCCGATGCGCCGACCAAGGCAATCTCGCCATTGAGCAACGCCACCGTCAATCGCGGGCGCACCCCTTCGGCGTATTCGTCAATATAGTTGGGAATCAATTCGGGAAAGAAGGCTTTTTCGTAGGCCGTCCGCACGAACGGGTTTTTCAAATCGGTGCGCGACGCGAAAGTAAAACGCTCTTCGCGCACCGCCAGCGTAGGATTGGCAACCTCGCGCGTCGTAATCGTTGACGCCAGTTTGACGACTTCTGCGCCCAACGATTTGCCAAATGCCTCATAGCCTTTGTTCGCGCCTTCGTTGACGGATTGATCGCCGCACGCGCCTTGCATAAAGAGCGCCATCGCGCCGGACTCTTTCTCCACCGTCGCTTTCATCGCGCCAACGTAATCGGCGGAGAACTTCAACGTCGAAGCCGGAATCGTCGTCGGGTGTGCCGCGAAGTTCACCAACACAGCCAGCGGTTTGCCGCTAGCGTCATCAAAACGCAGCACGGCTAACTCCCGGTCGCTCGGTTTCGGTTCGATCTTTGTATGCCGGTTGCGATTAAAGTTGGCAAGTTGTGTGGAGGCTGTGCCGAGTTTGGCGGGCGCGAGTTTCGTATTGGCTTCCAAAATGGCCGCCGCGATGCCGTCTTCCATCTCTTTGTAGTAACGCAGAGCGGCATCGAAACGGCCTTTGCCTTTGCCGACTTCGTCGCTCAACTCTAACACCGGCGTATGATGGGAGTGTGAACCGGCGATGAAAGAGTGTTCGATACCGGCTTCCTCCTTGATGCGTCGGCGAATCGCTTGCAGAGATTTCTCGGCGGGGGCGCGGCCTAAATCCAAACCGACGATGGCCAGTTTTTTATCGCCTGCTTGGATAACCAACGCGACGGCGTAGAGCGGGTCGAGCGTGCCTTGTGACAGCGCATCGTGCCGCGCCCCGTAGCCCCACATCGGAACCGGCTCGCGCGGCGTGATGTCGCGGCGGGCTACGCCTACGCGGAAAACCGGCGCATCGGTTGACGCTTGACCGCCTACCTCCGAAATCCCGATTGCCAAACCTATCGGCGCAACCGCAAACCATAAGGCAAAACAGACCAACAGACGAACTCGTTTCAGCGAGCAGGCAACGCGCATCATAAGAATTCTCCTTATCGAAAGAGCGATGGTTACCATCAGCAGGCGACATTGTTACAGGGCAGCAAACAATTGACAATAAAAGCCAGCAAAGATACCATCGAACCCGCGTGCAATCGCTTACCTGTAACGGTTCTCAATTGGTTGAGACGGAATTTACCAAAACGAGAGAGCCGGTGCAGAGAGCCTCCACAATATCAACAGCAAGCGCAGATCGTTGATCGAAGACTTCAGGTTGTTACCTGCTTGCAGCTTAGCTCGTGTGCCCTCAATTTTGCGAATCGCTAACCTTTGCTCTTTCCTTTGCCGCTTCACTGTGTGCGCGTAAAGAAAACGTCTCGTTTGGAGGTTTACTTATGTTGAGAAGGCATCAGAAATCTGTTGCGAACCGCTTGACCGATGCGATGCAGATCAAATGGCAATGGCGAACCCTGATAGTGGTGACGCTGTTGTTGGCTTGTGCGAGTTGGGGTGCGCTGCGCTCGATTGCGCATAGCGCAAAACCCGCTACGCCTGCGACCGGCAACGCTCTGCCGCTGATCTTCGCCAGCCGGGTTCTGGCTCAAGTTGCCGAACCGGGCAACCCCTGGATGAAACTCTCCGATGTTCGCAGCTTGGCAACGGAGTTCAGCGGCGCAGAAAGCGCCCGCGCGGCTCTGCAAAATCCGTTGACCCAATCCGTAAGCCTGACCTCCGCAGACTTTGACGAAGACGGCGTCGCCGATTTCGTCACCGGCTACCAACGCCCGGAGGGCGGGGTGCTGGCCGTCTTGCGCGGCAATCCCGACACCCTCTACCCGAACAGCCCCGAAGCGCAAGCCCGCAGAGCCAGCGGCGCAGGCCTCGATGCGCCGATGCAAACGCAAGCCAAAATCTTTGCGACCGAGCAGTCGCCTGACTTCCTCGCCGCAGGAGATTTCGATAACGATGGCCATGCCGATCTGGTTACCGCTTCGCGCACCGACGATCAACTGCATTTCGCACTCGGCAATGGGAAAGGCGAATTTCTGACGACTTCGCATCTGACCGTGCCGGGCAGAGTCACCGCCTTGCTCGGCGCTGACTTCAATCGTGCCGACGGCCTCATTGATCTGGCTGTTGCCGTCGTCAATGCGAGCGGCGCGCAGGTACTCGTGTTCGAAGGCGCAGAGGGCGCGCTGCACGCGCAAGCCGAAGCTTTCTCTGTTTCCGCAGGGGTGAATGGGCTGGCCGCAGGACATTTCGATGCTGATGTCATGACCGATCTGGCCATCGCCGCCGGTCGCAAACTCACAGTGGTCAAAGGGCGTGATCGAAAAATCTCGCTCGATGATGCCCAACGCGCGCGCGTCCCGGCTGCCACCCTCGAAACCCGCAGTTTCAAATTCAACATTCAAGCCCTAACGACCGGCGATTTCCTCGGCAACGACGCTGCCGATCTTGCTCTGCTGGCCGATACTGGCGATGTGAATCTGCTGCAAAACGGGACGGACGGCGCAGCCGCCAGCCCACTGAAAGATTGGCAAGTCAAAACCTTTGCACGCCTCTCTTCCTCGACTGCCAAAGGCTTTACCGCTGCGCGCATCTCCGGGTTGGCCGTTGACAGCCTTGTCGCCGTTGATACGGCTGCCGGTCGCGTCAGCATCTTCACCAACACCGAAGGCCGCGAAGAAGAGGGCGCGGGTGCGCGGCCTGCGGCGGTGCTGGCAACTGAGTTCACTATTGCAGGCGGCGTCACGGATGTGTTGGCGGCGCGACTCAACAACGATGGCCTCAGCGATTTGATCTTCAGCAGCAAAGACCACGTGCCTATCGCTTATATCATTACTGCACCGGCAGCGACTTTTACCGTCACCAACACCAATAACAGCGGCGGTGGGTCATTGCGGCAAGCGATCATTGACAGCAACTTGAGCGCGGGCGCTGATACGATCACCTTCAGTATCGGCGGCGGCGGCGCACAGACCATCTCTCCGACCGCGGACATGCCTGCCACGACCGGCGTTGTGACCATTGATGCGACGACGCAACCGGGGTTTGCCGGTGCGCCGCTCATCGAATTGGATGGCAGCAGCATCCCGAACGGCATCGGCTTGAAAGTCGGCGGCGGGAACTCCATCGTGCGCGGCATGGCGATCAATCGCTGTAATCTGCACGGCGTGCAGTTCTCGCAAAAGACCAACTCCATCCTCGAAGGCTCTTACATTGGCACCAATCTGGCCGGTGACGCCGCCTTGCCCAATAACATCGGCGTCAGCATCTCGTCACCGAATCACACCATCGGCGGACTGACTGCGGCAGCGCGCAACCTCATCGCCGGTAACAACACCATCGGCATCAGTCTGGGCAGCAGCTTGATTAGCAATAATAAGATTCGCGGTAACTATATCGGAACCAACGTGACGGGCAACGCGGCATTGGCCAATGGCACGAACGGCATTCGCGTCAACTCGCGGCTGACGACGATTGGCGGCACGGTCGCCGGTTCCGGCAACGTTATCTCCGGCAATGCCGATAGCGGCGTCTTGATTCTGAATGAATTGGCGGTTACCGGCGTGCTCGTACAAGGCAACTCCATCGGCGTCGGCACAGACGGCTCAACCGCCATTCCCAATGGCAAAGCCGGAGTGCAGATTGTCAACACACCGGGACAGACGATTGGCGGAACTGCTATGGGAGCCGGAAACCTGATTGCCAACAACAGCACCAACGGCGTCGAAATCACGCAGAGTTTGGCGACGGCCAACCTCGTACAAGGTAACAATATCGCCGCTAACACCGCGAAAGGTGTGCTCATTAGCACTTCGAATACGACGGTTGGCGGCAGTACGACAACCGCTGCTAATGTCATCACGCTGAACGGGGATGACGGAGTGGCAGTGGCTTCGGGAACCGGCAACTCGATTCGCCTGAATAACATCGTTGACAATAGCGGATTGGGGCTTGATCTTGCCGATAACGGCATCACGGCCAACGATGCCAATGATGTTGATAGCGGCGCTAATAACCTACAAAACTTCCCCGTGCTGACGACCTGTACGGGCGGCGCTAGTACGACCATCGCCGGAACCCTCAACAGCACGGCCAATACCACCTTTACCATCGATTTTTATGTTAATAATCAATGCGACCCCGCCGGTAATGGCGAAGGCGAAACCTTGCTCGGTTCCACTACGGTCACGACCAATGGCAGCGGCAATGCGGCGATCAATGTAACCTTCCCGGTGGCAACCGTTGGCGGGCAAGCCTTCACAGCGACGGCG
>CAYXVU010000329.1:0-5097 GCA_964468725.1 uncultured Clostridia bacterium | reverse complement strand
CGACGCGCCAGAAATCGAGCGCGTCGCCGGGTGATGCCGTCCAGTTGATGGGCGTACCATAGAGAAGCGCAAGCGTCAGTTGATAGCTCAATACCCAGATGATGCCGAAACAGGGTGAAGCGATGACCGCCGCCAGTCCGAGCAGGCGAAACGAAAGTGATCGTCGCCACAGACGTTGATAGAGCCAGCGCAACAACCAAGTCAGCAAACAGCCGGTGAGCGCTTTGACCACTTTGACGACCAATAAACGCAAGACGCTACGCCCGGGCTGCAAAACTGCCAGAAAGGCGATAAAGACGGTCAGACCGTAAATGCTCCAGCCGGTCAATTGCACCAGCCAGAAAGGTGGTGAGCGCCGATTCCCATCTGCGGTTGTTGCAGTTGCATCCTTCATCCGGTTTTTGCGCTTACAGGAGGTGCGTCTTTATTGTCGCTGACGGCAAGGCCAAGCACCAGCGCCGCACAATCAAATTCCGCGTATCCTTGCGAGACGGCTTCGCGCAAGCGCTCCTTGACCAATCGAGTTGCAGGCAGCAATAGCCCGACAGAGTGCGCGGCCTCGTGCATCAGGCTGACATCTTTCAAAGCCAATGCCACCGAAAATCCGGCTGGCTGATAGCGTTTCTCCGTGAGAGTCCGCGAATAACTTTGATAGACCGGGCAAGCAAAGATGGTTTGGGTAAGCATCTCTGCCACCTGTTGGCTATCGAGATGATGGCCCTCCGCTAAGGTTAAGGCCTCGGCCATCGCCTCGATAGCCGTTACCAGTAAGAGATTGCCTGCAAGTTTGACTACATGCGCCGCAGCAGGAGCAAGACCGAAATCGAATATCCCTTGCCCTAATGTAGATAACAGAGGCCGCACGCGGCTTTTGGCTGCCTCATCACCGGACAGACAAATCCATAGCTTGCGCGCGGCAGCGGCTTCCGGTCTGCCAAATACCGGAGCGGCAACATAGTGGCCGCCCCGTGCCGCGTGATATGCGGCCAACTGCTCAGCCAGAGCAGGAGATAGGGTACTCATGGAAAGGTGTATGCCGCCCTGCCCAAGTCGCTCGCCAAATCCTTGCGCGCCGAACGTGACCTCTTTCAAGGCTTCGTCATCGGAGACCATCGTAATGACGATGCCGCCTGGCTCGACGACATCGCAAGGCACGTAGACCGATTCTGCTCCTTGCTCACATAACGCGGCACTCTTTTCCGGCGTGCGGTTATAAACGCGCAATGCCCATCCGGCATCAAGCAGACTGATTGCCATAGGCCGTCCCATCCTGCCTATTCCGATCAACCCCAAGCGTTCTTTCATCGGCGCTCTCTTTTTAACTCGTCATTCGGCGACAACGGCAATCACTTCGATTTCCAGCAAGAACTCTTCCCGGAACAGCTTCGAGACTTGCACCAGCGTGCTGGCCGGTGGGTTCTCGGTATTGACATAGCGATCCCGAACTTCACGAAAGGCCATCAATTGCGACAAGTCGAGCACGTAGGTATTCATCTTCACAACATCATGGAAGCTTGCGCCTGCCGCCTGCAAAGCCATCTGCAAATTTTCGAATACCTGCTCGGACTGGGCGCGAAAATCGCCTTTGCCGACCGTCTCTCCCTGCGCGTTGAGTGCAACCTGTCCGGCGACGTAGATCGTTTTGCCACGCGCGGTAACCACGTGCGTATAGCCGGGCGGTTTGGCCAAGGTGGAAGGGTTCAGAAACGTAGGTTGCGGACGCGCCGCAATCGGATCGTGTGGTGCAGACATTTGGCTATTTTCTCCTTACTTTCTCGGTTCCACATAAAAAATTTTATTGACGATCTTCCACTCGCCGTCAATCTTCATCAGCGCCATGTAGTCGGTAATGAGGGCATTCGGATAATCCAATTCGATCTTGGCGGTCGCCGTATTGCCGACGATGTCGAGATTGACGATGCGCCGTTTGCGTTGCGCTTCGTCGGCAGCGGGCTTGCCAGAAAAACGCGCGGCGAATTCGGCGGCGGTCAGTTGCTGGAATTTGCCGTCTCGGTACGACATGATCTTCGCGTCCGGGTGAAAGGCTTTGCGGATGTACTCGCCTTCGCCGGTGGCGTGCGCTTTCAAATAGTTTTCCAGCGGCACGCGCGCTGCGTCCGCGTCACTGTTTCCCGCCCAAACCGCAGCCGTTGCTGTCCATAACAGCGCCGCACACGTTGCCAATATCAAACCAATAATCTTTTTCATCTCTGTCTCCTCTCCGAAAGAAAATTTCAGTCCGGCAGTCAGCATAATCAGGGTTTCCGCAGCGCGGCGAGCAAAAATCTGTGAGCGGCACTAGACGGCGGCGAGCGGTCAGCTCGCCCGGACTGACCGCATCGGAGGCTGAGCCGCGCCAGTCAGGGGCGGCTCAGCCTTCAAGATATTGGGCAGACTGGCTTTCATCGCTACCACTCGTGGTGTACAGGCGGACAGACGCCATGCTATATTGCCCGCCGCGTTGGTCTTTCAATAAACCCAAAACGCAAATCGCAAGAGCGCAACGGTTCACCCAATCATCGGCGTGCAGAATGAGCGTTTTCAGGCAGGAAGAAGACGCGGCCAACAGATTGCTTCTCGGCTTGCGCGTGCCCCTTCACAGCGCCAAAGCCGGTCGTTGATACAGAGAGCTATGGACGAAAAAGATTTTGTACATTTACACCTGCACAGTGATTTCAGCTTGCTCGACGGCGCGATTCAAATCAAACCGCTCGCCAAACGCGCGCAAGAGATGAAGGCCCGCGCCATTGCGGTCACCGATCACGGCAATCTCTATGGCGCAATCTCTTTCTACAACCAGATGAAAGAGAGCGGCATCAAGCCCATCGTCGGCATCGAAGCCTACATCGCAAAGGGCAAGCGCACGGATCGCGGCGAAGAAGGAACTGAGCGCGGCATGAATCACATCATCCTGCTGGCGAAAAATTTTCAAGGCTATCAAAACCTCGTCAAGCTCTCGTCCTTCTCGTTCACCGAAGGCTACTACTACAAACCGCGCATTGATAAAGACCTGCTTGCCGAGCATTCAGAGGGAATTGTCGGGCTTTCGGCTTGCCTGTCAGGCGTGCCTTCCTCGTTGTTGCTGACCGGAAAATTCGATGAGGCTGCGCGGCGGGCCAAAGAGTTCGAAGAGATTTTCGGACGCGGCAACTATTTTCTCGAAGTACAAAATCATGGACTCGATGAAGAGGTCGGCACGGTCATTCCCGGCATGATCGAATTGTCGAAAAAGACCGGCATCCCGCTGGCGGCGACCAACGATTGCCATTATCTGAACCGCGACGACTGGCGCGCACACGATATTTTGGTCTGCATCGGCGCAGGCAAAACGGTCAATGAGAAGCGCGGCCTCAAATATAAAGAGGGCGAGTTCTACGTCCGTTCGGCCAAAGAGATGTGGCTGCTGTTTGGCAAAGATTTGCCGGAAGCCCTGCTCAACACCGTGCGCATTGCCGAGATGTGTGAGTTGCAATTGCCCAAAGGCACCAATCACCTGCCTCAATATCGCGTGCCGGAAGGCGAGACGATTGACACCTACTTTGCCAAGATGACCGATCAAGGGTTAGAAGAGCGCTGGCAAGCAATCAAGAATCAGCCTAACCGCAAACACGACTATGACGACTATCGCGCCCGCCTCGAACACGAGATCAACGTCATTGTGCAGATGGGCTTCGCCGGTTATTTTCTGATCGTCTGGGACTTTATCAAGTACGCCAAAAATCATCACATCCCGGTCGGCCCCGGCAGAGGGAGCGCGGCGGGTTCGATTGTCGCCTATGCCTTGCAAATCACCGATATTGACCCGTTGCAATACGACTTGCTCTTCGAACGCTTTTTGAATCCCGAACGGGTTTCGATGCCCGACATTGATATTGATTTCTGCGTGCGCGGTCGCCAACAGGTGATTGATTACGTCGCCGACTACTATGGCCGCGATCATGTGGCACAGATCAGCACCTTCGGAACGATGGCTTCGAAGGCCGCCATCAAAGACGTTGGGCGCGCCCTCGAAATGCCCTATGCCGAAGTGGACAAAATCGCCAAGATGATTCCGCCTCCGGTGCGCGGTCGGAACGTCTCCATCGAAGACGCTATCAAACAGAATCCCGATCTCAAGAAAGCCATTGACGCCGACCCTCGCGTCAAAGAGGTCATCGAAATCGCCCGCCGGTTGGAAGGCTGTTCGCGGCACACCTCTGTGCACGCAGCAGGCGTGGTGATTTCACCCAAACCGCTACATGAACTGGTACCCGTGTCGAAGACCTCGCGCGATGAAATCACCACGCAGTACACCATGACCGACCTCGAACAGGTCGGCATGTTGAAGATGGATTTTCTGGCGCTCACCACGCTGACGATCATCGAAGACTGTTTGCAATCGCTCGAACGCGAAACCGGCGCTAAACTCGATCTGAGCGCCATCCCGCTCGATGATAAAGAGGCTTTGCAACTCTTTGCAGAGGGCAAGACCGAGGCGATCTTCCAATTCGAAAGTTCAGGAATGAAAGACATCTGTCGGCGTCTCAAACCGGAAGGACTGGAAGACCTGTCGGCGCTCAACGCTCTGTATCGTCCAGGCCCGATTGATTCGGGAATGATTGACGATTTCATTGATCGGCGGCATGGCAGAAAGCGGGTACGCTACGACTTCGCCGAACTCAAAGAGGTCATGGAGAACACGCTCGGCATCTTGACCTATCAAGAGCAGTTGATGTCCGTCTTTCAAAAACTCGCGGGGTATTCGCTCGGTGAAGCCGACCTCGTGCGCCGGGCGATGGGTAAGAAAAAGCGCGAAGAACTAGACAAACACAAAGAAAAATTCATCCAGCAGGCGACCGAACGCGGGCACGATAAGTCCAAATTGGAGAAGTTGTGGCAAAGCTTTGAAGGCTTCGCCGACTATGCTTTCAATCGCGCGCATAGTTTTTCGTATGGATATTTGGCTTATCAAACCGCCTACTTGAAAGCGCATCATCCAACCCATTTCTGGGCGGCGGTGCTGTCGAACGAATTGAACAACACGGCGAAAGTCGTCAAGTACATCAACGAAGCGCGCGCACAGGGCATCGAGATTCTGCCGCCCGATGTCAACGCCAG
>CAYXVU010000328.1:0-5103 GCA_964468725.1 uncultured Clostridia bacterium | reverse complement strand
CTTGTCATGCAGATTTTCGAAGGCGTAGTTGGCAGCAAAGGTGACGCCGTACATCGAATACCAGAGCAGACCTTTTTGGCGTTGATCGAGTTTGAAATCCACTTTGATGTCACTGTGAATCAGCGTCATATCGAGTTCATCAATGACCTGATTGGTTTCGATAACTTTCTTCTTAATCGTCGGGTCGTACTTTTCGACCAGCGCGGTGCGTTCAACGGCCAGTTTGCCCCATGGCGCGCGTTGATAGATGGGCGTGCCCCACAGTTGGCCGACTTCTTGTTTGAGTTTGGAATCCTGATTGTCCGTGCGATACATAATCGTGCCGCCGAGCGTCATCCATCCGAAAGTGGCGATCAGGTAGACGAATCCTATGGCAAAGATTTTCTTGAACACCTCTTGCCTCCGATCAAAACGAGTTGCAGACTTTTGAACTCTCTAGCGTTTGCGGTCTGCTCTGATGCAGCCGTTTGCCGATGGGATGCTTGCGCGTCGTTTGGATGAACGCTCGCCTTGCGGAGAAGTTGCAAAACCACTTGCCGCGCCGGTTCGCAGGCTCGCGTCGGGTAGTGTAGAATCACCTCGCAATCGCTATGGAAATCCCGGAACGCTATTCGCGGCAGGTCTTATTCGCAGGCATCGGCGAAGCAGGACAGGCGCGATTGCTCAACGCGCACGCGGTCATCATCGGCTGCGGCGCGCTCGGCGCAATGCAGGCCGAGACATTGGCGCGCGCAGGAGTCGGCCATCTAACCCTTGTTGACCGCGACTTTGTTGAAGAGTCGAACCTCCAACGTCAGATCATGTTCGAAGAGAGTGATGCGCGCGAGCGGTTGCCGAAGGCCATCGCCGCCGCGCAGCGAATCGCTCGCGTCAATTCGCAGATTGCCGTCGAACCCATCGTTGCGGATGTAAATTTCGAAACCGTTGAAGAGATCATCAGCGGCGCGGATGTCATATTGGACGGCACAGATAATTTCGAAACCCGCTTTTTGCTGAATGACGCGGCGGTGAAAGCGGGCATCACTTGGATTTATGGCGCGGCGGTCGGCTCTTACGGATTGACCATGACGATCACGCCCGATGCGCCGTGCTTGCGCTGCGTGTTGGAAGCTTTGCCCGAGCCGGGGTCGGGGCCGACTTGCGATACGGCGGGCGTGGTGATGCCGATCATTGCGGTCATTGCTTCGCTGCAAGCGAGCGAAGCTCTCAAATGGTTGACCGGGCAGACGGACAAGTTGCACCGTTCGTTGATTCAGATTGATGTTTGGGATTTCACCATCAGCCGCATTGATTTGTCGCGTTTCGAAAAGCGCGCGGATTGTCCGGCCTGCGGGCGGCGCGAGTTCGAGTTTCTGCGCGGCGCCCACCGACAAGTGACGACGACGCTGTGCGGGCGTAACGCTGTACAGATTGCCAAGAAGGGAACGATGAAGTTGAACTTCGGTCAACTAGCCGAACGACTCCGACCGCTTGGCGAGGTCGCCTTCAACGATTTCCTCTTACGCTTTCGCGTTGGCGAATTCGAAATCACCGTGTTTGCCGATGCCCGCAGCATCATTCGCGGAACGACAGATCCGGCGATTGCACGCGGACTGTATGCGCGCTACATCGGAGCGTAAGGCGGGCGGGGTAATAAAGATTGCAAGCAGAGATCAGGAAGCGAGCGACATCGGTCTTGCGTTGGGAGAAGAATGAAAGCAGAGATTGACCTACTCAGTGCCGTAGCGGGAGAAGTTTTCGAGCGCGACTTTTTGGGCGCCAGCGAAATCGTCGTCCGCCGCGAAGGGCACAGCCGCGCGCGCCACCTGTTTTTAGTCGATGGTCGCCTGATTGCGCGCTTGAAATGGCGCGGCCTGCGGCGGGCGGTCTACGAAGCGGACGGAGAGCGATTCTATCTGAGCGTCGGGGCGCTCGACCGGCGGATTTCGATCACCACAGCGGATGGGAGCGAATCGTTGTTGATTGAACGCGCACGCGCCAACCCAAATCAGGAAGACCTGCGCGTCGAGATGGCCGAAGGCGATGATTTCTGCGCCAATCGCAGTTGCAGCAGTCGGCGGCGTGGCGAAGAATCCATCCTCGTACATAAACGCTTTTATCAATCTACGCTGCTGGCCTTTCGCTTCAACACCCTGCGGCGTACGCCGACGACCGTGCGCATTGAGATCAAACCGACGATGAAGTGGGAAGCGCGATTTCTGCATCGCTTGTTGGCGTTGCTCGTATGCCGCATCATTTTGGATCGTCGCCATTCCGGCGCGCCGCTGCTCAAGCTCAAAGAAAAGCCCTGTCCTCTGCCGATGGGCAGGCGGAAGCGGCGGCGACTGTGAAGCGTGCCCGCCGATTGCCGATCTAGAAAATCCCAGCGGCGGCGGCTTCGGCAATCACCCGGCTCGTGGTAAGCTGTAGCCTTGCTGGAACGATACGCCGAGTCAATCATTGCTAAGGAGTGCCTGTCATGAAAATTGTTTCTCCGACACGTTCGCAGAGGGCAACTTTGCCGCTAGGCTTATTGCTGACGGCTGTGCTGGCCTTGAGCGGCTGCTCGCTGGTGCAGGGAGAAGCTGGTAGCAAAGCGGGGCCTGCGATTCCTGTGCCCACTTCGCCAGTGGTTACCCAAAGCATTCAAACCAGCTTGCAAGCCTATCGCGGCAAAGTGGTGATTCTGGACTTTTGGGCAACATGGTGTCCGCCCTGTCGCGCCGAAATCCCCAGTTTTATTGCTCTGCAGAACAAGTATCGAGATCAAGGGGTGGAGATCATCGGCGTATCGTTAGACCCGATTTCCGGACGTGGCCCCGGCGCTTCGGCAGTCGAGCCGTTTATGAAGAGCGCAGGGATCAACTATGCGATTTGGTTGGTCAACGACGGCGCAGCGATGCAAGGGTACGATGTCAGCCGCGGCATTCCGACCACCTACATCATCAACCGCGAAGGCAAGGTGGTTAACGTCCATGTCGGCGCCAAACCCATGTCGGTGTTTGAAAACGAAATTACCAAGCTGCTCTAAACTCGAAAGGATGCAGCAGACCCGCGCCGCCGTGCAGAGCCAGTCAACGCCCTGCACGGCGGTTGGTTTTTGAGCGCGTCCATTTGACCGTTAGACGCTTGCACGTAACAGACAACGAACAGGTAGATCAATGGACAAGGAAGAAATCCATAAGGCGATCATCGATTTCCTTGATTTGATCGAGAAAGGGAAGGGCTCCGTTGAAGCCAATGAGCAATCCCTGGTTCTCGCACTAGATCAACTGGCGCTCGCTTATCACTTCTCGGAACAAGAATTTGACGAAAGAGAATACCCTGAGCCACCCAATAAGGACTATCAGCAGATTCGAGCCATTGTGACACAGCGATTCCCGAACTATGGCTACTATAATCTACCGAAAGAAATAACCAACAAGATTTCCGAGACAGGAATCATGGTAGGAGATGCTATTGATGATATAACCGATATCGCTCAAGATATACAGGAGATCAGATGGCGGTGGGACAATACGAGTAACCTCGATGCACTATGGCATTTTCGACTCGGATACTATTCGCATTGGGGTAATCATCTCAGAGAACTACAATTTTACCTTTATGCTCGGGACTACGAAGGATAAATACTTTGCAGACCAAGACGCGTCTAACAGCGGTTCGACCCAAGCAAATCTCGCATAGCTTCTTTGAGTGCCGTTTGCGCACCCAGTCAACCAGAGCGATAGGCATCCGTTTCTCCCGATCATTCTTCACCAATTCGTATCGGCATCCGTGAGACGGTCACCAACCCGCAACCGCATGCCATTGACAAAGTCGCGGGCGGGCATCCGGCGCTTGCCTTCGATTTGTACCTCTTCGACAGTTAGAGCCGTGCCTTGCGCGCAGCAAAGCGTAAAGCCGGTCTTTTCGATGCCGAGGATGGTCGCTGCGGCGACAGAGTCAGTGATCGTCGGTGTTGGGACGGCCACCCGCGCCTGCCAAATCATCAGCCGCGCACTGCGAAAGGTGGTGTAGGTTGCAGGCCACGGTTGAAAAGCGCGCACGCGAAGGGCAATCTCTTGCGCCGTCATCTGCCAGTTGATGAGTCCGTCTTCGCGTTTGAGAATCGGCGCATAGCTGGCTTGGTCAGCCGGTTGCGAAACAGGTTGAATTTCGCCGCGCACCAGACGCAGCAAGGTTTCGGAGAGCAAATCGGCTCCGAGTTGCGCGAGCCGCGCGCTGAGTTCCGGCGCGGTCTCTTCTTCGCCAATGGCGATGGCGCGCGTGGCGAGGATTGCGCCGGTGTCCATCCCTTCATCCATCTGCATAATGGTGATGCCGGTTTCGCTTTCGCCGTTGGCGATTGCCCAGTTGATCGGGGCCGCACCTCTGTACTTGGGCAGCAGCGAGGCATGAACATTGATACAACCAAGTCGCGGAATGCTCAACATCCATGCAGGCAGAATCTTTCCGTAGGCGGCAACGATACAAGCATCAGGGGAGAGATGCTCAAAGAGAGCGCGCACCTCATCATTGGTCTTGATCTTTGCGGGCTGATGAACGGCTAGCCCGTGAGCCAGCGCGAAGCGTTTGACAGCCAGGGGCTGAAGTTGATTGCCGCGTCCGGCAGGTTTGTCGGGTTGGGTAAAGACAGAAACGATTTCGTAGCCGTCGCTAACCAGGCGCGCCAGCGCGGGCACAGCGAATTCGGGCGTTCCCATAAAGATCAAGTTCATAAAGAATTGATAGCCGGATGACGCAAGTTTTTCAACGCCCTTTTCCGATTCGCTTGCGCCGCATGGATGCCGTTGAGTCTGCCTTGCGTGCTGCCGATGACGGCAAACTTGACAACAAAATTAACACGCTCGTATAGTGAAAGCGCTTCATTGGGAGGTCGTTCAACGGTAGGACAGCAGACTCTGGATCTGCTTATCGGGGTTCGAATCCCTGCCTCCCAGCTTTCTTCTTCTAGCTAAACCACTTACCTGAAATAGCTTAAAACCAACTACACAGATTGATATGCAGGCTGGGAAAGTGTACTGCACCCTTGAATGAGACAAAGAGTTAAGCTTCTATAAACAATGGAGGCTACCCAATGACTCTCAAATATCGTCGTCGGTTCACCCGTGAATTCAAGCT
>CAYXVU010000327.1:0-5156 GCA_964468725.1 uncultured Clostridia bacterium | reverse complement strand
CACAGCAACCGACACAGTTGCGGCCTGCCGTCTGTTCATTGATCTGGCGAACGAACGTGGCGGCGAAGATAACATCACCGTCATTGTCGCGCAGCTCTCGGCAGCACAGTCTGATTCTCTCTCCGACGATACGGTTTTGCGAGCCGCTTAATTTCACGCCTTTCAGAATGTGAGAAAGAAGAAGGCGGCGAGAACGATCTCGCCGCCTTCTTCGACTGGATATTCTAAACAAGCCATTATTTGAGCCGGTCGCGCATAACCTTCACCTGATCATGCACCTGTTTGACGCTCTGGTACTGCCGCTCGATGAGGGGACGAAGGTTGACGGGCAAGCCCTCTTTGATCGCGCTATCGTACTGTTCGAGTGCGGCGTCTTCGCCTTTTTCAACAGCCGACATAATGGCTTTGTCGCCTGCGCCAAAACTCGATTTCAAATCCATCCAAGCGCGATGCAGAACGGCGGCAGCCGTGCCGCTGGTTTCTGGGTCGCCGCCCAGTTGGCGAACTGTCTGTTGCAATTCGCCGACATACTGGGCGCGTTGACGGCTCTGTTCGAGGCAGAAGGTCTTCAGTTCGGGAGACGCGAGATTGCTGGCCGCGTCTTGAAATCCGTTTTGACCGTCACGGCAGGTTTCGACCAGTCGGTTGAGGACGCTGATGAGTTCTTTGGGTTGGGCGATCTTTTCTTGATGTACGGCTTTCATTCGTAACCTCCTAAAAATAGGTTGGGGCGGGACACGCCCGCAAAATCAGATAGCCTGCCGACGCTGCGACTCCGATGGACAGGGCTCACAGTGAGCGCGGAGCCGAATGCCAACTGGCAGATTTGTTGACTTGCGGATTGCAGTTGCTCAACGGCAACTCAACAAACGCTCGCCGCCGTTTGACATCTTGCATATGTCTTGCGATCCGCTGGTCAAATTCTTGCGGCGAACAAACCGCTGGCCAGCGCGACCCATTGCGACCGCGCCGTAGCGGTAAGAAGCAAACGGTAAGGACAATTCGCTACGTTGATTTTTGTTCGCTGCCAGAATAGTAGGCAAGAGGTGTGCCGCGTTGGCGAGGCAACGGTTTTGCGGGAAACCGCACGTCTCTGCGGCTCGGCTAGTAAGAATTCAAAACAGGTATGTAGGCGCGACAAACAGCGGATGTAATTTCTTCTTACTGTCAACAGGCAGTTGCGACGCGCGCCGCAACTGCCCGCAGAAGATGATGGTGGTGTAGCCGCTCAGCCTTCGGATAGCCTCACAGCGCGCCGCCCAGAACGGCAAGCCAAGTCATTGCGCCAATCAGCAGAGCTGATGCAGCGACCCACCAAAACGCGTTACCGGCGATTAGCTTCGTCTTCATGCTGCGCCTCGGTCTATACGGGGTTGCGCCCTTGAATCAAGCGAATCAACACCACCGCAACCGCGATCACCAGCAAGATATGGATGAAGCCCCCCAGAGTGTAAGAACTCACCATACCGAGCAACCATAAAATTAAAAGAATGACAAAGATTGTCCACAACATATCCTTCTCCTTTCGTACCCTATAGTGTGCAAACCCGAGGCGACGTTACACAGCCAGTTGCCGTTGCCGCCCGTTTCTGGCCTGTTTGGCCAGTTTTTCGTATTGCGCCTTGAAGCGCAGCAGTTCCTCCTCATCCATCTCCTCTACATCGAGAACCTCATTGCGCGCCGTGCGGACAGCGCGAATGAGTTCATCCAATTTCAACTGCAAGGCTTCGGTGTCGCGGTTCTGGGTATTCTGAATCAAGAACACCATCAGAAACGTGATGATCGTCGTTCCCGTATTGATGATGAGTTGCCAGGTGTCGCTAAATCCGAAGACCGGGCCGCTCGCTGCCCAGATGAGCAGCGTCAACGTTGCCAGCGCAAAAGTCACAGGTTGACCGGCACGCCGCGCCGTCGCTTTCGCAAAGCGTGTGAACCAAGAGAGCGATTGCCGCCTGTCGTGATTTGCTTTCATTGATTCCTACTCCATTCTTGATCTCTGCCGCCAAACCTGCTTGTGCAAAGCCTGTGCCCAAATCGTTTTCCTCTGACGGCTTGAAAACGTGAGTTTGCGCGGTGTTCAGCCGTCTGTGTGAGAACTCAGCTTAGGCGGTTTGTACGGATGGCAAACGAACGGTGCGGTGGTTGTAAGCCTCGCATACAGAGATGCCGCAGCGGCAATAATTCGCTCCAACGACGCTGAGTTCTAGCCCTCCGGCGCATCGTTTCGTCAAAGTCAGTTCCGCGAATCCAGGCGCGTTGCGGTATAATCGCGCCCGATACGAAACCCGATTCGTGGCGTACGAGAACGACACCATGAGCGATCAAACGATGAAGCCTATAGACCCGGAGGCCGCACTCACTCCGCCAGAACGCACGCCTCCGCATCATCAGCCGAGCAGCGATACGGCTGCCGGGGTCTCTTCGATCCTTTCAACCCTCGAACGCAGCCTATCGCAGATGGGGGTCTTACGTTCGCTGGCGACGCTGACCAAGCTCAATCAAAAAGAGGGCTTCGATTGTCAGAGTTGTGCATGGCCGAACCCGGACGAACATCGCAAACTGGCGGAGTTTTGCGAAAACGGCGCAAAGGCTGTTGCCGACGAAGCGACGCGCAGCCGTATCACTACGGCTTTCTTCAAACAATGGACGATTGCCCAACTGGCGGCGCAGTCCGATCACTGGCTCAACCAACAAGGGCGATTGACACGCCCGATGCTGCGCCGTCGCGGAAGCGACGGTTATGAACCGATTTCGTGGGAAGCGGCCTTCGCACTGCTGGCAGAAGAGTTGAATCGTCTGGCGTCACCCGATGAAGCAGCTTTCTACACCTCGGGGCGCACCAGCAACGAGACGGCATTTTTGTATCAACTCTTCGTCCGCCTGTTTGGCACAAACAATCTGCCCGACTGCTCGAATATGTGCCACGAATCGAGTTCCGTCGCCCTCACCGAAAGCATTGGCATCGGCAAGACGACCGTGCGGCTAGAAGATTTCGAGCAGTGCGATTTGATACTCATCATCGGCCAGAACCCCGGAACCAATCATCCGCGCATGCTGTCGGCGCTCGAACGCGCGAAACGAAATGGCGCACAGATCATCTCCATCAACCCGCTCAAAGAAGCCGGATTGCTCAACTTCATCAATCCCAATCCGCAAGAGTATGACAACCCGCTCGCCTTCCCTTTTCGCCTCTTCGGTGAGGGCACACCGCTGACCGACTGCTACCTGCAAATCAAGATCAACGGCGACGTCGCAGCTTTGAAAGGATTGATGAAGACCATGCTCGAAGAGGAGACCCGACAACCGGGCGCCGTCTTCGATCACGCCTTCATTCAACAGCACACCACAGGCTTCGACGAACTGATCGCCGATTTGCAGGCAACCTCGTGGGAAGAGATCGAAGCCAGCGCAGGGTTGCCGCGCGCCGCCCTCCGCGAAGCCGGTCAACGGGTCGCTTCATCCAAACGCCTGATCCTCTGTTGGGCGATGGGCATTACGCAACATAAGAATGCGGTGGCGACGATTCACACTCTGACCAACCTCGCCTTGCTCGGCGGACACATCGGCAGAGCGGGCGCGGGGCTTTGTTGCGTGCGCGGCCACAGCAATGTGCAAGGCGACCGCACGATGGGCATCACCGCAAAACCAAAGGCCGAATTTCTGAACGCTCTCGCCAAAGAGTTCGGCTTCGACCCGCCGCGCCACGCCGGTCTGAATACCGTGCAGACGATCAAAGCAATGCACGAAGGGCGGGTGAAAGTCTTCTTTGCAATGGGCGGCAATTTCCTATCAGCGACGCCTGATACTGCCTACACCGCAGAAGCCTTGCGCCGCTGTCGGCTGACCGCACACGTTTCGACCAAACTCAATCGCGCCCATCTGGTGACTGGCGAGCAGGCATTGATCTTGCCCTGTTTGGGGCGCACCGAAATTGATGTGCAGGCGGCGGGCGAACAATTCCAGACCGTCGAAGACACGATGATGGTCATCAATTCAACGCGCGGGTCGCTGGCTCCGGCCTCCGAGCACCTGTTGAGCGAAGCTGCCATTGTCGCTGGGTTGGCCAAAGCGACGCTTGGCACACACAGCCCTGTAGATTGGGATTTTTTAATCGCCGATTATGATCGCATACGCGAACACATCGCCCGTTCGGTGAGCGGCTTTGAAGAGTTCAACCGGCGCATTCACGAAGGCATCTTTTACCTGCCGAACCCGGCGCGGGCGCGGCAATTTGCGACGCCAAGCGGCAAAGCCGCCTTCTTCGCCGAGCCAATCACGCCGCTTGCGCTTGCCGCCGATCAATATCTGATGACGACGATTCGTAGCCACGATCAATTCAATACAACGGTCTACGGGCTGGATGACCGCTATCGCGGCATTCAGGGCGGGCGGCGCGTCGTCTTTATGAATGCTGAAGATATTGAGGCAGCCGGATTGCACGTTGATCAGTGGGTTGATTTGACCAGTCACTTTGCGGATGGCGAGCGCACGGCGAAGAGGTTCACGGTTGTGGCTTATGATATTCCGCGCGGCTGTGTGGCGACTTACTTTCCCGAAGCCAACGTCTTAGTGCCGATTGATAGTGTGGCCGAAAAGAGCGAGTGCCCGACATCGAAATCCGTCGTTGTCAGTATCCAACCGGCAGTTGAATAAGCGCCGCCAGCTTCGAAAGCGAAAGGGGCGGGAGGCAATGACTGTTCGCCTCTTTCGCTCTGCCCTTCGTTCTCCCGGTTCAATACGATGCCGTCATCAAGCTGGCACTCTGCTGAAGCGCAACTTGCGCGATTGCTGATCGAGGCGAATGCAAAAGAGATTGCCTGACGCTAGCTGAATCTCAACAGAGTGCCACGAGGGGGGCGGTGCGGATTCGTTTAGGCTATGTTCCGCCGACCGGTTATCAGTTGAATCAGCAAGACGACGGCGGCGATCACTAACAACAGATGAACCAATCCCCCGCCGAAGCCCGACACGGCTCCGAGCAGCCACAGAATCAAAACGATTGCTAATATGCTCCACAACATTATGGTCTCCTTCTTGGTCTGAATGATGACTCGACCCTGCTTGTAAATGGCTGATTAACACGATGCCTGTAACTCCGTTTATCGAATTGCGAAGCCGCTCATCGTAACCGCCTCGCGCCTGACCATAGGGCAAGA
>CAYXVU010000326.1:0-5341 GCA_964468725.1 uncultured Clostridia bacterium | reverse complement strand
GCCTTATTACGCAACAGGTTTCTTGTATGCTAACTCACAACTTTAGCGGTCTGACTGAGAAGGCGGGACTACTTCAATGTTTCAAGGCTCTCTTGTAAAGCCTCTGGAATCGCGTCGGCTAGGACTTCCGATTCGATCTTAGCGAGGATAGTCAGTTGGGCAATCAGCACACTCTTCAAATCCGGCCTCGGCGTCAGCGTGTCACTGGCTTCCATCAATTTGATCTGCGAATACATCCGTTCGCGAATGGCTTCGACCAACAAGCCTTGAATAATAACTTCTTTTGAAGAGTCTTTCTTCTTTGCTTCCTTAACAATGTAGGCTTCCAACGAAGGGGTCAGGCGTAAGGCCGGGATGCCGGATTCAAGAACGGTTTTCGGTCCATTTCCGGTTAATAGCCAATTGATTGAGGCATTGCTTAATTCTGCCACCTTTAGCAAAGTAGCGATTGAAACAAAGCCGTCTCTTTTCCATCCAGAGACGGATGCAGGAGTTATGCCAAGCTTATCAGCGATTTCCGTCTGGTTTTTCACTCCCAAAGCCTCTTGAATTCTCTCAACTAGCCCTGGAAATTTAGGCATTACTAATTTTTCCGCTTGAAAATTATTAGGCATTGCCTTATGATCGCCTTGCTTGACAAAATTGAAAGCGCAGACAGGATACCATACGTTGTACAAGGGTTCAAAAAGATAATCCTCCTTGGTTAATGTCTCAATTGGGTGGGATGGGAAGCAGCATGGTCTTTAGTTTGTGTATATTGAAAAGACATAGGCTTTACTATGCTGCTTCCATTATTTACCGAAGGCGGGATTTTGTAACGAGAGCCGGTATTTTACCAGAGAGCAGCACGAAGACTTTTTTGTTGGGTAGGGTTGCAGGCTCTTAAACGGCCATTTGACATGGCTTTAGGTGCCAAAATGGGCTGCCGATTCAGACGGATGGACACGAATTTGTGAAAATCGGTCGAAAATGTATTTATCAGCAGCTGATCTTTGGCTTTCCCGGAAGCGATTCAAATGGCCAAATGCAACCTGAGATTTGACGAGTGGTCACAAGTGGGACTCAAAACAATCGCGCAAGTGTTCTAGCCAGTGGGGCCGAAGAAGTTAGGAAATAGCGCAACCCCTAGTTTTTGAGTCTCACCTCTGACTGCTTCTCACCTTCCCCATAAACCCGCCGCGCCGTCTCATTCAACTGCCGAGCCTTATCGAAGGAGTGAATCGCTTCCTGTAATTGGTTGTCTTCCGAGATATACGCTTGTTCGCCTACCTCCGGCCCGAAGGCTGCCGTCAAAATCTCGCGCCGCATCTGGGTGCGAATATAATTCAGATTGGCATTGAACTGTTCATCGGTAACCTGGAAAGGCGGCTTCGTCGTCAGGTACTGCCGAAAGGCTGCCAGCAACGGCTCGCTGATCGGATAGCGATTGATGGTTTCGGCAGAGTAGGGCTGCCGATATTGCGTCTCGCTGATGCGATATTCGCGAAAGCCAGCAATCTGCCCGGCGACAAGCTGGCGCACAAAGCTGAAGATTCCATAGAAGAGGCGCGGACTCTTTTCCTCTGCCTTGAGAGTGAAGTCCGGCGTAATGCCGCCGCCGCCGTAGACGGTTCGCCCGCCATCGGTCTGCACACCATCATTACGCCCAGCGTCCCCGCTTTTGGCATCGCCATTTTGGCGCTTGTAATAGTAGTCATAGAAACTGACGCCGGAGTAGTCTCGCTGAATCGAACGCCCCGTCGGCGTGTAGTACTTCGCCACCGTCAAGGTCAGCCCCGCCCCCCCCCATACGGGTTTGACGTTCTGCACTAGCCCTTTGCCGAAACTGTTTTCGCCGACAATCCAGGCGCGGTCGTGATCTTGTAACGCCCCCGCAACGACTTCCGATGCCGATGCGCTGTTGCCGCTGATGAGTACGACCAGCGGCATGGTCTCCGGTTTATTCGTATCCGGCACGTCATAGGTCACCGGCGTGTAGCGATTCTCGCGCCCGCGCACTTCAACGACCTTCTGGCCGGGGTGGAGAAACTTTCGCGAGACTTCAACAGCTTGATCCAGTAGCCCGCCCGGATTGCCGCGCAGATCGAGAATCAATTGCTCCATGCCTTGTCGTTTCAACTGCTCGATGGCATCGCTGACTTCCTCACTGGTCTTACGCGAAAAGCCGCCGGTCAGCCCGATATAACCGATGCCTTCTTGCCCCACCATAAACACATTGCGCACGGTCGGCAATTTCACTTCGTCGCGGCGCAAGCGCACCGTCAGCGGTTGAGTCAACCCGGCGCGCTCGACCGTAATCTCGACCTCTTGCCCCTTTTCTCCGCGCACTTTGTGCATGACCTGCTCGGTCGTCCAGTTCTCTACGTCCGTTCCGTCAATGCGGATAATCGCATCGCCATAGCGCAGCCCGGCCCGATGCCCCGGCGCGCCCGGCGTCGTCGAAAGAATGTAAACGCGGTCGTAGCGGCGGACGATGGTAACCCCAATGCCGTAGATTCGGCTGTTGGTTTCGGTCTGCAACTCTTCGAATTCGGCGCGCGTGAAGAAGGAGGAGTGCGGGTCGAGTTGATGCAACATGCCTTCGATGGAGAACTTCGTCAGCTGTTCGATGTCAAGTGTGCCCGCATAATTCTCTTTGGTGAAGTTCAAGGCCTCTTCAAATCCGAAAGACCGATAATCGACGGTCTCTGTGTTCGCCAGCGTACCCTTGACGCGGCTGCCGCCAGCCAGCCAGCCACCCGCCAGCGTACTAGCCCCGATCAGAACGATAGAGAGCAGCGGTAGGAGCTTCTTTTTCATGCTATCTCCTTTTGCCTGTCAGCATAATATAAAGCCTGCTGCCGAGTCAAAAACTCGCACCGCCTGGTGATCGCTGCCTCCCCTGCGTTGAATTCTCGCTCGCGCCTGGCGTATTCTCCGTCTTTCATCAAGGAGGCTTTCTTCCATGACGGATACTGCGGATGTAGTCATCATCGGCGGCGGCATCGTCGGTTCGAGCATCGCCTATCATCTGACCGATCTGGGTTGTACAAACCTTTTGCTGATTGAGCGCGAAGCCCATCAAGGGCTTGGGTCAACGGCCAAGAGCATGGGCGGAGTGCGAGCGCAATTTTCCACTCCGATCAACATTCGCATGTCGCTCTATTCAATTGATTGCTTTTTACGCTTCGAAGACTTGACCGGCCATACTGCCGGATACAGGCCGCACGGTTATCTCTTCCTTGCCACCGAAGAGCGTCACCTCGACTATCTGAATGCCAATCGGGAACTCCAACTGCACATGGGGGTGAAGGTCAACGCCGTTACACCAGCCGATATCGCACAGATGATTCCGCAAGTGCGCGTTGATGATGTCATCGGCGGCAGTTATTGCCCGACCGACGGTTTCGTTGATCCCTATAGCGTGATGAATGGTTTCGCCGCCCGCGCCCGCCAACGCGGAGCGCGGTTATGGCTCAATACCGAAGTCACGGGCATCGAAGTGAAGGGGGCGAAGGTTCAAGCTGTAAACACCACTCGCGGACGCGTCGTGACTGGCACGGTCGTCAACGCCTGCGGCCCCTGGGCGGCGGAAATCGCTGCGCTTGCGGGTGTCGAAATCCCCGTGCGCCCGTTGAAACGTCAACTCGTTTTGACGCAACCCTTCGACCGCTTGCCCGATAAATTTCCGATGGTGATTGATCTGTCAACCGGCTTTCATTTTCGTAGGGAAGGGCCGGGCATCCTGCTGGCTTGGCCGGAGCCGGAGCATCACTATGGCTTCAACACGGAGTTCGATCACGACTTTATCGAAAAGACTCTGACGCACGCCGTCCATCGCGCGCCCGTGTTTGCCGAAGCCGAAGTCAACCCGAGCCGCTGTTGGGCAGGACTATATGAGATGACCCCCGATCATCACCCCATCATCGGCCCGGTCGAAAGCGTCGCAGGCTTGTACGTAGCCAATGGCTTTAGCGGACATGGCGTCATGCATTCGCCCGTGACCGGACGACTGACCGCCGAATGGATATTGTACGGCGAGCCGCGCTTGTTCGATGCGACGCCGCTGCAACTCAAACGCTTCGCCACAGGGACGCTCTTACATGAGACCGCCGTCTTGTAAAATGTTTTGCCAGTGGCTGACATGGGCGCGCGAAATTTGTTACACTGGCTGGCGCTGAAAACCTTCGCGCATTTCAGGAGAATCAGGTTATGAAAATCGTATGGAAAACCGCTATGAGTCTGCTGCTGATCGGGTGCGCTGTGGCCGTTGGGGCGCAAGGTGCATCGGCTGGCAAAGCCGCACCGAAATTCGCCATCTCGTCTTTTACGCATGACTTCGGCGAAGTTAAACCCGGCACCCCGCTGCGCTACTCCTTCGTCTTTAAGAACGAAGGCGACGCCGAACTCCGGATCACCAACGTCGCGCCGAGTTGCGGCTGCACCTCGAGCGATTATGATAAAGTCGTAGCGCCCGGTAAAGAGGGCAAAATCACGCTCGCCGTCGAACACACCGAAGCCTATAGCGGGGAAGTCTCAAAGTCCGCTAATGTTACCACCAACGACCCGGCCAAACCGAGTTTCAGCCTGATCTTGCGCGCCTATTTCAAACCCGTCGCGCCGCTCAATGCCGCGGGAACCGGAGCCAAAGTCGGCAATATCAGCGGGAAGAACACCGGGCCGCTGACCATCTCGCCGAGCGACCGCTGGACAACCAGCGCCATTAGCGGCACCACTGCCGCCACCAAACTGCACTTCTACAACCGCGAAGAAACGCCGATCAAGATCACCAAAGTCGAAGCCGGAGGCACCGACTTCACCGTACAGTTGCAGCCCATCGTCGAAGGCAAACGATACGAACTGGCTGTGGCCTCCAACCCGGCGCTCAAGCCCGGTCAATATAAACAGACCGTCAAGCTTTCCACCGATAACCCAGCGCTCCCCGAAGTCGCCGTCCAACTTGAGGTGACCGTCTTCGCGCGCGTCTTCGCCTCTCCGACGACGATTATGTTGCCGACGATGCCCAAATCGGCAGACCTCTCGACGACCAATCTGCCGCCCATCTACATTCGCAAAATTCGTGACGGCGGCTTGATGCTAAAAAAGGTCACCTCTTCGCTGCCCTTCATCAAGATTGAGGTGAAGACCGAGACCGAAGGCCAGTTTTACATCCTGCAATTGAAATTCGATCAAGCGCAGATTACGAAAGTCGGCGAGTTCAAGGGCGAAATCATCGTCGAAACCAACGATGCGGAAGTTCCGATGCTCAAAATCCCCGTCTCCGTTTCTTTCAACTAACGACTTGCCGGGACCGATCAGCCGCCCGACCTGCCTATTGCTGGGGGCGGCTGATTCGTCTGCG
>CAYXVU010000325.1:0-5368 GCA_964468725.1 uncultured Clostridia bacterium | reverse complement strand
ATAGGTTGCTGAATTGAGCAACAAAGCTTTGAGCATCGCCGGACTCGGCGCGCGCTCGGTGGCCTGTTCAAAGAACTGGCGCACGATGGCTACCCCACCGGCAACTGCGGGCGTCGAGTGGCTGGTGCCGGAACTCCAGGTATAGAGCGTCTGCCCGTCCTGGTAGTGTGTGGGGCCGCAGATTCCCGATCCCGCATAGGTGGAGTCTTGCGATGCGGCTCCTTGAATATGAGTGCCCGGAGCGACGATGTCAGGTTTGACGCGACCATCGGCGGTGCGCCCGCCCGAAGAGAAGTTAATGATCGAGTTGTAATCGTCCGCCGCTGCCGTCGGCAACTGACAGCCGTCTGTGCCCGGTCGCTCGCTTTCGCTCGCGCCGACGCAGATGGGATTCTTCGCCGTGCCCGGAGTTGAAAGGAAATTGATGCCGCGATTGCCAGAGGCGAAGAGCACGGTCAATTCCTGATTGCCTTCCATCTGCGGCTGGGCGTCGCGCACAAGCGCATCGTAGAGTTGAGAATCGCTGGTGTAGTTGTTGTTATAAGCGCCCCAACTATTGCTCGAAACCCGCGCGCCGTCGGCATACATGCGGTTGACCATGTCGGTATAGTCAGGGAAAGTGAATTCCGGATTGAAAATTTTTGTGATGCCGAGTTTGGCAAACGGATGAATGCCAAGCCCGTGACGGTAGCCCTGCTCGTCCGTGTGGGGAAAACTGGTTTGGATATTGAACCCGCCAACGATGGCGGCATCGAGGGTGCCGTGACCGGATGAATCATTGGTCGAACCCTCGTCGACTCCGGCGCCCAACAAGCGCGCATAGGCGATGCGTGATAAGCCCGCTTCATTGAGGAAGTCGGGGTGCAGAACTTGTGGGTCGTAGATGCCTTGATCGAGTCCGCTGTCCGCGATGTCGGTTATGAAATTGGGCGCGGAGGTGATGCCATGCGAACGCAACCAATCCAGATAACCGGGCGAGGTCAGCGAACTGGCGGCGACATTGCCCGCGACGATCTGCCCTTGTCGCTCGTCAAAAGCTTCCGGCTTCTCCCACGGTTCAATCCACACCACGTTGCTGAAACGCGCAATCTCAACCAGTCGGTTGACCGGCACGCGCATGCGCACATTGGTGAAGTTGAGCACCTCAAAGGGCTGCATCACCAGCGGCTCTGTGGCAAAGAAGGTGACGTTGTCAACATCGCTTTGCAGGCGGTGACTCTTGGCAATCTGGACGGTAACGGTGATGGTGGCCGCCGTGTTGAGGGCGATCTCTGGCGCGATTTTATACGCCGGTTTGTAAACGCCCGACCATTGCACAAAGTTGGCCGATGCCAAACGATTGAGTTTGTCGAACCCTTTGCTGGGGGCGCGCACGAGGTAGGCATTGTTGGGAATGTAGCTGACGATTTCGGCTTGCGTTTGCAGTTGCATCAGCCATTCATCTTTGGCCGGGCCGATCATCTGCACGAGATAGAGTTGTTCGTCAGCCGCCATCGGTTGATTGAGCGCCGCCGCAAACTGCGGTTCTCCTTCGGTCGTATCAATCGCTCCGGCGCGCAACAAAATGACGTTCAAGTCGTCGCGCACGCCGGAACCACGCGCCGTTTGTTGAAGGACTTGCTCGGCCTGTGCGGCGGGCGCGCTCAGCAGACTGAAGGCGTCATATTCGGCCAGTATCGTACTGCCTTCGGCAAGCAGCGACTGTTTGAGCTGCGCTTCCTCTGCATAGACGATAACTTTGTGACGCGCGGTTTTGCTGCGATAGGTTGCATCAAAGACGGGCGCTTGCCGCGCACCTTTTGCAGAGGAATCCGACTGCGCGGGAAATTGTCCGATGGTTAAGAGCGCCAAAAAGAGTACGGTTACCGATGCGAGATGAAAAATATAGCGGAACATCGAATGCCTGCCTCCAACCTCGTCAACACGCGCCGCCTAAGGAAAGGGGTTTCATCGGGAGAGAGAGGTCGTTGGCCTCTGAAACTGGCGACACGCACTGCCATTTTTATGGATGGTTACGTCACAGGGGCAGGGTGCAGACAGATGTCATGGGATGCGGCTCGATGGTAAGCGAAGCCCCATGTCGAGTCAATAGTTTTTCCCCTCAACAACTCGCCTGCGGACGGCTGATGCCGTCGAGTTGCCGAATCCATCCTTGCGGTCATAAACTCAGGGCTGCGGCAATCACTTCTTTAGGGAAACAAATTTTGATGAGCGGCGACCCATACGCCTCACAGGAAAGAAGAAACAGATGAACCGACTCCATCCGCAGAAGCCTTTCAGGCTCATAAGGATCGCCTTCTGCGCAGGGCTATTGGTGATGCCCGTCAGCGCACCCAGCCAAACGGGCACAGCGACGGCAACTGTCAAAGAGTTTTACCGCTTTCACTTTGCCGCGCGCAAACGCATGCACTTCAGTCGGCAGAATATCGGCAAGGTAAAGAAATGGCTGACGGCGGAACTGTATGGGTTGATGTCGGGCGAATTCAAACGCGAAGAAGCCTATCGGCAACAACATCCCGACGAAAAACCCTACTTTAGCGGCGATGTCTTTACCGATTCCGAATCGCCGCCGCAAACCTTTCGCATTGGCAAGGCGAGCCAACAAAAGACCCGCGCGACGGTCAGCCTCACCGTATTGTGGGATGACGACACCGTAGGCAAAATGGAGCGGCAGATCGAAGTGCAACTGCTCAAACAACAGGGCAGGTGGCGCATTGCCAACCTCGTATATGAACCGGGCAGAGATTTACTTAGCGAACTCAAACGCCCGAACTATCAGTGACGCAAAGGCAGCGTTCGTTGCGCCGTCGCAACCGATGTGCGGCGCGGCCAGATGAAGCGATGAGCGAGAAAGGATTACGAAGCGGTAACCGGATTTCTCATTACCGCATTATGTCACGGCTCGGTGCGGGCGGCATGGGCGAAGTCTATTTGGCCGAAGACACGCGGCTGCATCGCAATGTCGCCTTGAAACTTTTGCCCGCCGAGTTTACAAAAGACCCGGAGCGCGTGCGCCGCTTCGAGCAGGAGGCGCGCGCCGCCTCGGCGCTCAATCATCCAAACATCATCACGATCTTCGAAATCGGACAACTCGACGATGCGCACTTCATCGCCACCGAATTTGTCGAAGGTTTGACCTTGCGTGAGCGTCTCGCGCAAACGGCGTTGCCCCTCGGCGAAGCGCTCGACATCGCCGTGCAAGTCGCGCAGGCGTTGGCTGCCGCTCATGCTCGCGGCATCATTCACCGCGACATCAAACCCGACAACATCATGCTGCGCCCCGACGGGTATGTGAAAGTGCTCGATTTCGGATTGGCTAAACTCACCGAGCGCGAAACCCGACGCGGCGGCGCGCAGGCTTCGCACCTGCCGACCGCCGTTAAAGCGCAGACCGAACCCGGCATCATTATGGGAACGGTTCGCTATATGTCGCCGGAGCAGGCGCGCGGTCAGCGTGTAGATGCGCGTTCGGATGTCTTCAGCCTCGGCATTGTGATCTATGAAATGTTGACGGGCAGCCACCCGTTCACAGGGGCGACCATGACCGATGTGATGGCGGCGATTTTGCGCGCCGATCCGCAACCGCTCACCCAATGCGCCAAGCCGATTCCGCCCGAATTGGATCGCCTCGCGCTCAAAGCGTTGCGCAAAGACCGCGATGAACGCTATCAAACCGTGCGCGGGTTGCTCACCGAGTTGAAGCGCGTCAAGCAGCGTTTCGAATTCACTTCGGAGTTAGAGCGCGTAACGCAATCGGGCGAATTGAGCGCCCTAGGCGATTCGCCCAGCAGTTCGCCTCATCTGGTCGCCGAGCAGCCGACGATGATTTTGAACTCGACGGGTCGTGCTCCATCGCCGCGCACCGCGACGCGACGCGCTCGCATTCGCAAAGTGATTGATTCGCTTGCCGTCTTGCCGCTCATCAATGCCAGCGCCGACGCCAGCGCCGAATACCTCTCCGACGGCATCACCGAAAGTATTATCAACTCACTGTCACAACTGCCGAAACTGCGCGTCGTGCCGCGCAGCACGGTCTTTCGTTACAAAGGACAGGACATTGATCCGCAGGAGGTTGGCGAAGAGTTGGGGGTGCGCGCCGTGCTGACCGGGCGCGCCGTTCAATTGGGCGATTCGCTCATCATCAAGACCGAGTTGATTGATGTCGCGCACGAATCGCAGATTTGGGGCGAGCAGTATCGCCGAAAAGTGACCGATATCTTCGAATTGCAAGAAGAGATCGCTAACGAAATCAGCGCCAAACTGCGGCTCAAACTGACCGGCGAAGAGAAGAAGCGGCTCACCAAACGCTACACCGACAACACGGTTGCCTATCAACTCTATCTGAAAGGCCGCTATTACAATAACCGGCGCACCGAAGACTGGATCAAAAAAGGCATCGAACATTTTCAACAGGCCATCGAACTCGACCCCAATTACGCGCTCGCCTATGCCGGATTGGCCGATGCCTATGCCTTTCTCGCCTCTTCGACCGGCGGCTGGCCGCCGCGCGAATCGTACCCGAAAGCCAAAGCGGCAGCCGCAAAAGCTCTGGCGATTGACGACACGCTGGCCGAAGCTCACACCTCTATGGGCTTCTACTACCTGCTTTACGAATGGGATTTTGTAGAGGCCGAACGCGCCTTCAAACGCGCCATCGAGTTGAATCCGAACTATGCCAACGCGCACGACGGGTACGGTTTCTGTCTGCGCGCGATGGGCAAACACGAGCAGTCCATTCAAGAGGTGTTGACTTCGCAACAGCTCGACCCGCTCTCGCTGTTCACCAACGTCGGATTGGGCTGGGCATGCTATTTCGCGCGCAACTTCGGGCAGTCCGTCAAGCACTGCGAAAAGGCGTTGGAGATGGACGCAAAATTCTTCTTTGCCTACTGGAATTTGGGACTCTCCTATTTGCAGATGGGCAAGCACCGGGAAGGCGTTGAAGCCTTACGCAAAGGGGTGACCGATTCGGGCGGCAATCTGGCCTTTTACGCGCACTTCGGGTATGGGTTGGCAGTGGCAGGCAACATAAAGGATGCGGAAGACGTGATCAAAGATTTGGAAAAGCTGGCCGCCCGCAGCTATGTGTCGTCCTATTACTTCGCCATCATTCATCTCGGATTGGGGCGGGATGAAGAAGCCTTCGAGTGGCTCGAACTCGCCTTTGGTGAACGCGCAGGGTTCCTCGCTTTTCTCAATGTCGAACCGATATTCGATACCCTGCGCGCCGACGCACGCTTTCAAGATTTGCTGCGCCGCATCGGGTTTTCAGCCGACGCCATCAGGGGCGCGACGCCTGCTTGAAGATTAACCTCTGCCTCACAACATCAGGCGCAATCCCATCGCAATGATGGCCAGCCCGACGACG
>CAYXVU010000324.1:3481-5431 GCA_964468725.1 uncultured Clostridia bacterium | reverse complement strand
GATCACGAGGTTGCCATCACCATTCAGGATGACGGGAGAGGATTCAATCTGGAAAAGATCGCAGTTAGCGAACGCGGAGGCGGGTTCGGATTGAAAGGCATCACGGAACGCGCCCGCATGCTTGGGGCAAAGGTTGTGATACACTCCGCTGCCGGACAAGGAACAACCGTCGCTCTGAAACTGGAGACGCGCAATGGACGGCCTGAATCATGAAATCAAAATTTTGATTGCCGACGACCACCCCATTTTTCGCAAAGGGTTGCGGCAGGTGATTGAATCCGAAACCGGCTTGCAGGTGGTGGCCGAAGCCGATAACGGAGCCACAGCCTTTGATCTCATTTGCCAACTCCACCCGCATATTGCCATTCTGGACATCCATATGCCGATGATGAGCGGATTCGACTTGGCGCGCGCCATTTTCGATCAGGGAATCGAAATTGAGATCATCTTTCTGACCATGCATAAAGCCGAAGATATGTTCGCAGCGGCAATGGATATTGGAGTGAAGGGATATGTTCTCAAAGACAGCGCCGTCACAGACATTATCGGCAGCATCAGGGCGGTGGCCAGTCATCAACCCTACATCAGCCCGCAGCTTTCAAGTTTTCTGCTCAACCGCAGCGCCCGCCGCGTCGAGTTGCATCGCGAGCAACCGGGGCTACACCGGCTCACCCCCACCGAGCGGCGAGTCCTCTGCCTGCTTGCCGAATACAAAACGAGCAAACAGATAGCTGATGAATTGTTTATCCACCCCCGCACGGTAGACAATCATCGAGCCAACATCTGCCAAAAGCTCGGACTGCGCGGCAGTCATGCTCTGATGAAGTTCGCCACTGAGCACAAATCGGAAATTCAGCAGTAATCCAAAAATGAGTAATTCTACACAGGCAAATTGTGTACTGTTGCCTATTCCATTCATTGCCTCTCTATCCCATACTCCCGCCGTGAGAAGTTCAATAGCTGTGTAACGACCTCGATGCCATTAGGTGTTGGAGGCTGAAGAAAACAGTCTATAGCCAATTCAATGAAGCTCACACGCGCGAGAACGGATTGGAAGTGCCGACAGCTTTTGAGGGGCAGTAAAACTACCCCTCTCTGGTCTCCCAATCCAAATCAGTAGACGGAAAAAATCCCCGTACACCCGGTCATAGACCAACCGGACGAATCCCATACTTCAAGCGGCTTGTGAGTGCCCGTCTGTGAACTCCGGTGCTGCATTCCAGCGCATCAAGCCCACAACCGAGAATCTTAACGGAGAGCAGGCAAATGAGCCTGACCAAATATCAACACGGAGAACCTCAATGAAAATGTCATCCCCTCGCTTTATCCACTTACGAATCGGTGTAACCGGATGTCTATTTTTTCTAATGTCTGTTTTAGGAACTCTCACTCATCCAACTGTACAAGCAGGGGAAACGATGCCCTCCAGGCTTGATGTCATCGAAACCTCAATGTCGCCCTCTGCGCCTCTGTCGAGCGCCGCGCACTTCGCGCCGGTTCTGCAACAAGGCTCTATGAATGGATGCAGTTCTCCGAGCTTCAGTATGCCTTCCTACTTCGGCATTGGGGGCGGACTGATTCCGACAGCCGCAGCGGTCGGCGACTTCAACCTTGACGGCAAACCTGACGTGGTTACCGCCAACCAAATCTCTCATGACGTATCCATTCTATTGGGCAACGGCAGCGGCAATTACCCTATGGCGACAACTTTCCCGGTCGGAGCCATCAACCCCTCATCAGTGGCGGTTGCGGATTTCAATCTCGATGGCAAACCCGATCTCGCGGTGACCAATATCGCCAGTAGCAACGTCGTCGTGCTCTTAGGCAATGGCATGGGGGGCTTTAGCGCATTGCCGGGGCTGAGTACCGGAACCAGCGCCCAACAAGTCGTCATCGCAGATTTCAATCTCGATAGCAAACCCGATATGGCAGTGGCGGTTCCGTTTGCCA
>CAYXVU010000324.1:0-3471 GCA_964468725.1 uncultured Clostridia bacterium | reverse complement strand
TGGGCAATGGCAGCGGTGGGTTCGGTGCGCGAACCGATTTCAGCGTTGGCACAACGCCGTTCTCCATTACGACAGCCGACTTCAACCGCGACGGTAAAGCCGATCTGGCAACGGCAAACTTCGGCTCTAATAATGTGACCGTGCGGTTGGGTAACGGAATGGGCGGATTCAACGCAGCGACGAATTTCCCGGTTGTCGCTGGCAGTCAACCCCGCAGCATAACGTCGGGCGACTTCAATAGCGACGGCAAGCCCGATTTGATAACGGCGAATCAAGGCACGGATAACGTGGCAGTGTTATTGAACGATGGCAGCGGCGGTTTTGGCTCGCCTACCAATATCGCTACAGGAACCGACCCCTTGGAATTGGCTGTTGGCGACCTCAATCACGATGGGACGCTTGATCTGGCTGTGACCAACAGCGGCGCGAGCACCGTCTCAATCCTTTTGGGCAACGGAATGGGGAGTTTGAGCGCAGCAATAAACTTCCCGGTGAATAATTCTGTCAGAGCTATCAATACAGCCGATCTGAATCTTGATGGAAGACTGGATTTAGTGATGCGTTCGGCAACTTCGGTTGCGGCTCCCAATCCGGCTCAGAACATCGCCGTGCTTCTCAACACCTGCCCGGAGCAACCTTGTGGCGGCTTTGCTTTTACCGAAGCGCCGAATTCGCCCTATAGCGCCGCACAGTTCCCCTTTTACGGCTTCACCTCCGATTTCAATTTGGATGGCAAGCCCGATGTCGTAGTGGGAAATTTTGGCGCGAATAATGTGATGATGTTTTTAGGCGATGGCAGCGGCGGCTTCATGCAATCCGCGGGTTCTCCCTTCTCCGCAGGCATTCAGCCGAGCGCCGGAGCGGTTGCTGATTTCAACCTCGATGGCAAACCCGACCTCGTCAGCAGCGAAGGCATCGCTCCCGGCTCTATGAGAATTTTGCTCGGCGATGGGATGGGCGGCTTGTCGCCATCTGCCGGTTCGCCGCTCGCCCTCGGTCAATTTAGCTCTGTCGCGGCTATCGCAACGGGTGACTTCAACCTCGACGGCAAACCCGATATGGCAACCGCAAACATCAATACCAACAACGTGACGATCTTCATTGGCAATGGCAACGGCAGTTTCACGGCTCTCGGTTCTCCACTTAGCGTAGGCAATCGCCCGGAATCCATTGCTGCCGGAGATTTCAATCGTGATGGCAAACTCGATCTGGCAACGGCAAACTCGAACAGCAATGATGTCACCATTCTGTCGGGAGATGGCAGCGGTAACTTTGTCCCCTTCGGGATGGCTACTGCAACCGGCGGAATGGGATCGAATGAGATAACGGTTGCAGACTTCAACCTAGACGGCAAACCAGACCTTGCTGTAGCAAACGGGTTTAGCCATGACACAACGATTCTGCTCGGCGATGGCAGCGGCGGATTTGCGCCAACTGCTCAATCACCCATTGGCCAAACGTTCGGCCCGCGCTCGCTGGCGGTCAGCGATTTCGACCTCGATGGCAAGCCCGATCTTGCCGTCACCACCTCCATTTTCACCCAGTTGGTTATCTTTAGAGGCGATGGCACTGGCAACTTTACGCGGAGCCTTATCACAACGCCTGCTGACCCGCAGGCCATTCCGATAGCCGACTATAACTTCGATGGCAAGCCGGACATCTTTGCAACCAATCTCTCGACTGCCAATGCCACAGTGCTGCTCAACTCCTGCACAGCGCCTATGCTCCCGATCATTGAGGCAGTGCCGGTTATGCTGGCACAAGCAACAACCTTGCTCAATGTCCAGATCGCTACCGTAAGTGATGCGCAAGACGAGGAAACGAATCTGATTGTTACAGTGAACACGGGCGCGAGTGCAATGGAAAATGGCGTCACCGTCTCGAATATCTCTGTTGATGTAATGGGTGTAGTCAGAGCCGATGTCAGCGCCGCCTGCGAATCGGTCAACGCATCCTTCACGCTAACGGTAACCAATATTCGTGAAGCAAGCGCGATGACAACGCTCACCGTCACGGTAACACAGGAGAGCGTGCCACCGACGCTCGCTTGTCCCGAAAACATTTTTCACTCGGCCGACTCCGGTCAGTGTGCAGCGATGGTGAGTTACAATCTGCCAACCGCTAATGATAATTGTCCCGGAGCGACTGTAACGTGCAGTCCGCCTGCCGGTTCCATATTCGCCAAAGGGGTGACCAGCGTATCGTGTACAGCAACCGATGCTAACGGCAATCAATCTGCACCTTGCGGCTTCACCATCACGGTAACCGATATGGAAGCGCCCGCCCTGACTTGCCCAACTAGCCTTACGCAGCAGACAGACACCGATCAATGCTCGGCTGTCGTTAGCTACCTGACCCCGAAGGCCAATGATAATTGCGAAGGGGTCGGCGCAGTGACCTGTACACCGACGAGCGGTTCGAGCTTTCCGAAAGGAACAACGACAGTCACTTGTACCGTCAGCGATGCCAGCGACAATCAAAGTGCCTGCTCCTTTACAGTCACAATCAACGATACCCAAAACCCTACGATTACCTGTCCGGCGAATATCATCGAATCAACCGACGCGAATCTTTGTTCGGCAGTCGTCACCTTTTCGGCATCGGCCAGTGACAATTGTTCAGGGGCGACGGCGAGTTGTTCCCCGCCCTCCGGCTCAACTTTTCCGAAAGGTGTGACAACAGTGGCCTGCCAGGCCTCAGACGAAAGCGGCAACCAATCCGCTCTCTGTTCGTTCACCGTTACCGTAAATGATATGCAAGCACCGAACATCGTGTGCCCTGCTAATCTCCAGACGACCACTGACCTCAATCAATGCTCGGCAGTCGTGAGCTTTTCTCCGCCGATGGTTTCGGACAACTGTCCCGGAGCGGGAGCGCCAATTTGCAGTCCGCCTTCTAATACGGCTTTCCCGAAAGGCACGACTACGGTCAGTTGCACCGTCTATGACGCAAGCAACAACAAATCGGCTTGCTCATTCATGGTGACCGTAAACGACACGCAGCCGCCTGCTCTTAGCTGTCCGCCAAATCAGATAAGAGCATTTGCAAATGCTAATGACTCGACAGTCGTCGTCACCTATCCCCTGCCCGCATTCAGCGATAACTGTCCGGGTGCGATGGCCGCTTGCAGTCCGCCATCCGGCTCGACCTTTCCCGTCGGGACGACAACGGTTACGTGTGTGGCTGCGGATGTCAGCGGCAATCAGATGAGTTGCAGTTTCACCGTGACCGCCTTCGATATCTGCCTGCAAGATGACAGTAATGCGGCCATGGTGGTTCTGTTCAACTCCCTGACGGGCGACTACCTCTTCTGTTGTGACGGGACAACTTTCGTAGGGCGCGGAACGGTGCAGAAGCAGGGCAGCATCTATATGCTAACCCACAACACGACGACCCGAAGGGTGATGGCGCGGTACGATGGCACGCAAAAGAAAGGAACAGCTTCGCTACAATCGCCGCACGGTACGAACC
>CAYXVU010000323.1:0-5453 GCA_964468725.1 uncultured Clostridia bacterium | reverse complement strand
GCCAGTCGCCGCACCAGCGCATCGGTCAACACTGCGCGGCTCGGTTCGATCTTGACCTCCCTGACGCCGCCCCGCTCATCAAAGGCCAGCATCGTGTCTTCGTCCGAGCGCGTCAGAATTTTGATGGCGTTCGAGCGTGGACTGAAGATCACTTGCTCGGCAACCCGACGACCTTCGACAACTTTGATGCCAAGCCCGCGTTTGGCATTGATATAAACCGCGCCGCGATTCTGACTATCGAACGGGTCTGTCGTGATTGCCACACCGGCGCTGTCGGCGGCGATGCCTTCTTGAATCAATACCGCAGGGTAGACGCCGAAATGGTTCATGCCGAAACTTTCGCGCGCCTCATAGGCTTCATAGTTCCAAACCGAAGCCCAGACGGTTTTGATGGCTTGCAGCAGTTGCTCATCGCTTCGCACATTAGGCACAGTGGTGTAGAGACCTGCGCCGCTGAAGTTCGGCAAATCTTCTGCATTAGTTGAACTGCGGATGAATAACCCTTTGCCTGCATAGTCGCGGTGCGCTTTGTCAAGCAGAAGCTTTTGAAACTCCGGGGTGTGGTCGCCCGCTTCAATCCATTTGCGAATCTCGGCCAACTGTTGTTTGCGATAAACTGGGTCGTGAACGAAGCGGTCTTCTTCGACCGCTGCGCGAATGTCTTCTTCGAGGTCATTGGCGCGCAGAAATTCCTGATAGAAGTGAAAAGGGACAGTGAAGCCAGGGGGGACGACAAAGCTCTGCGGTCGCGCGCCGAGCAGATGGCCGAGGTTGGCTGATTTCGCGCCGAAGCGTCGCGCATCATTGGCGCGTTGTTCGCGTAAATCGGTCAGCCGATCATAGCGCAAATCGGCGGGCGGCGTAACGAGGTCTGCGCGTTTAAGCCATTCGCGTTGTCGCGCCAACACCTCTTTGGCATCAGCGGGCGCAAGCTTGTATTCGTTTTCGCTCACTTCCAAACGCACATATTTGCCTTCGAGTTGTTTGAAGAGTTTGTCTGCGTCTTTGATATGCGCGTTGGGGATGCCCCACGATTTGGCGAGCAGGTTGGCATGCGACAGCGGCGAGGCCGGTTCGGTGGTGATGATTCCCGAAAGCGGCGTCAACTGTACAGGCACCTGTTTGAAGATAACGATTTGATTGCGATCAATCACTGTTTCCGGCGTCATCTCTTCGATGATGCGAAGCTGTCCGAGGCTGCTGCCGAGATTGAGCGGTTGATAGGTGCGGTCGCGCGCCAGTTCGCTTACCGTCAGCACTGGCACGATGATCTTTTGCATCGACGAGCGCGTGGCTTCTTGATTCCATGCGGCGGCAATCTCTTCGTGAGCGAGCGAGTTGGGTTTGAAGTAGAGGGTTGTGAAGAAGGCGAGGTACAACGCGTCGTGGCATTCGGCGAGCAACTCTTTGGTGAGCTTATCCCCTTCCCAAAATTCGAAGGTGAATTTGTCGGCGGTCGTTTGATAGGCAATCGTGCCAAGCAGAAAACGGCGGTCGGGTTTGAGGTAGTTATTTTCGTAAAAGAGTTGCCCGCGTTCGAGCGACAAGTAGTTGGCGTTGACGAAGTCTTTGTGAAACGAATAGAGCTTCGAATTGACGAAATAGACTTTGCCGCGCGCCCGCCGGTCAACGACGAACATCAGATGCGGCAGCGCCGTGAAGCGACCGCGATAGTAGGTGCGCGACAGGCGATCAAAGTCTGCGCGGCGGCTGATGCGTTCAAGGTAACGCGGCGCTTTACGCGGTTGCGCGCCCGCTGGCACGGGCAAGATCGGGTGTAAGGTCAGGAGAAAAAGAATGGGCCAAATGATGCGTTGCGCTCTTTGCATAATGATTTCGCCTCGCCTTGTCGTTGTCACAGACATCATACCGCCGAGGCCAGGCCGTTTTCTATGCAGCAGAGATGAACAGAAGAAAATAGAACCCGGATGGGCACGAAACAGAGGAAGGCTCACGCATCAGGTAAGCGATCCGTGCAGATTTGTCCAAGCTGTTTTCGGCTCCTCTGAGAGTGGCGTTGACCTGCCGCCGAGGCAGTGGCCACGACTGGCGCGTTGCGACGCGGCGGCGGCATCGGATATAGTTCTTGCCAATCGGAGCGCCAGACGCATGAATTTCAGAGCGGTTTTCTTCGACAATTTTCACCGACGCTTCGGACGTTTGTATGGCAAATGAAAAGGTGGTGGCGACGAATCGCGAAGCCTACCACAACTATCACATCCTTGAGACTCATGAGTGCGGCATCGCGCTGACCGGCACAGAAGTAAAATCCATCCGTGAAGGACGCTGCAATTTGAAAGACAGCTACAGCCTCATCAATCAAGGCGAGGCCTGGCTGCTCGGCGCACACATCAGCCCGTACAGTCACGGCAACCGCGAAAATCATCAGCCGACGCGAACGCGCAAGCTGCTTTTGCACAAAGCGGAGATTTATCGCTTGGCGTCGAAGGCGCAGGAGAAGGGGCTGACCTTAGTGCCGACGCGGATGTATCTCAAGAATGGCCGCGTCAAAATTGAACTGGCGGTTGCCAAAGGGAAAAAACTTTATGACAAGCGCGAAACTGAACGGCGGCGCGAAGCCGACCGCGAAGCGCGCGCTGCACTAAAGAAGTCTGAGCGATGAGACTTGAGGACTGAGAAGGGCGACGCGATGAGAGTTGCGGAGGGAGGAGAGACCAATTCCCCGCCGCCCTCATGGCTCAGCCCTCACGAGCAGGGGAGGAAAGATGGAAGTCAGAGCCGATTACGGAAACTTTTATGATGTAGAGACAGACGCGCTGGTGGTGACGATTTATGAGGGCGAGAAAGCGGATGAGGGAACGCTCAAAGAACTGGACGAGCGCACCGGCGAGGCATTGCGCGATCTGCTTGGCAGCGACGAGATGCGCGGCAAGCAAGGCGATACGGTCTATATTCATCGCCCCGGCCAACTCAAAGCGCGGCGCTTATTGTTGGTCGGCGGCGGCAAACGCGACGAATTCTCCTTTGATACGGTGCGGCGCGTTGCCGGGACGGCGGCGCGTTTTCTGCGCAACAAAGGGGTGCGCTCGATGGCCTTGTTGCGACGCTCGCAGCTTGATCTGGAATCGAGCGTGCAAGCTGCCGTCGAAGGGGCTGTGATGGCGCTGTTCGAACCCGATATGTACAAGACGGAAAGCAAAGAAGAGCGCTTTATCGAAGAGTTGATTCTCGTCGCCGCGCAGCCCGGTTCGGATGAGGCGCTGGCGCGCGGCGTTGAACGCGGACGCATCATCGGCGAAGCGGTGAACTTTGCCCGCGAGCTTTCGAATGAGCCGAGTTCCGTTTTAACGCCGACCGAATTGGCCGAACGCGCCCGCGAGACAGCCGAGCGCTTCGGCCTCGACATAGACATCCTCGACGAAGCGCGCATGAAGGAGTTAGGCATGGGCGCGTTGCTTGGCGTGGCGCGCGGCTCGGATGAACCAGCCAAACTCATCGTCTTGCGCTATGAACCGAACGAATCGGAGCCGATGGGCAATGACGCCGAAGTAATTGCCATCGTCGGCAAAGGGATCACCTTTGATACCGGCGGCATTTCGATCAAGCCCGCAGAAGGCATGGAGAAGATGAAGTATGACATGTCGGGAGCGGCGGCAACGCTGGCGGCCATGCGGGTGATTGCCCAACTCAAACCGGCAGTCAATGTCATCGGCGTGATGCCGACGACGGAGAATATGCCTTCAGGCCGAGCTTACAAACCTGGCGACGTGCTGCGCGCGATGAGCGGCAAGACGATTGAAGTCATCAATACCGATGCCGAGGGGCGCTTGATTCTGGCCGATGCCATCAGCTATGCGCGCAAACTGGGGGCGACCAAGATCATTGATCTGGCGACGCTCACCGGCGCGGTTTCGATTGCGCTCGGCGCCATCAACGTCGCCGTAATGGGCAACGATCAAACCTTTATTGACGAGGTGCGCGAAGCGGCGAAAGAAGCGGGCGAAAAATTCTGGCAGTTGCCGATGGATGCCGACTATCGCGAGTTGATCAAAAGCGAGATTGCTGATATTAAAAACTCCGCCGGTCGCTACGCCGGAACGATCACCGCAGCCTTCTTCCTCCGTGAGTTTGCCGAAACTACACCATGGGTTCATCTCGATATTGCCGGAACCGCTTGGGCTAATGATGCCAAGCCCTACATGGCTAAAGGCCCGACCGGCGTGGCCATTCGCACCTTGGTCAATTACGTCTGCAATCACGCAGCAAAGAAGTAGGGGTGAAGGTAGGGAAGACAGGTTACAAGAGGAGACGAGAAAGGCGAAGATCAACCGGCCTCTTCCCTTTTACTCCGATCTCTTTTCTGCCTCTACATCCCGGTAATGGTTCCCGATTATGTCTCGCTCACAGCAAATCGGCGCATTGGTAATTCTGCTCCTCCTCTCAGCCTTGCTCCTCTATCGTTGCCGTTAAGTTATTACTGCCTCGCTATGCGGTCACTCGAAAGCACAGCCAGCAGGCGAGTAAAATGTTGTTGATTTTTCTCTGTGCTTATGGTTTTAATTACGCCGCTCGCATTAAGTAATCGGACGGAAATAGATTAAACTATGTTTTGTCATGGGCAAAATCAAAACTCTGGAACTCACTACAGCGCAACGTGCTGCTTTGGAAAAAGGCTATCGTGAAGGCAAAAGCCATGCTTTTCGCTTGCGGTGTCAAATGCTACTGCTTAAATCTGAGCAGCGATCCTCTGCCCAGGTCGCCTCAATCCTGGGCTGTTGTGAGGTGGTCGTAAACAATTGGCTCAAGCGCTTTGAGGAGCAAGGCATTGAAGGGCTGCGCACCAAACCCGGTCGTGGTCGTAAGCCAATACTCGATTCACACAGCGATTTAGCGCGAGTCAAAGCCGCTGTCAAAACCAACCGCCAACGCATCAGCCTCGCTAAAGCCGAACTCGAAGAGCAACTTGGCAAATCCTTCAGCAATAAAACCCTTCAGCGCTATATAAAAAACATGGTGGTCGCTATAAACGAATCCGAAAACGTCCCTCAAAGGAGCCGTGCGAGGAAGTCTATCAATTGAAGGTCTATTGCCTCAGCGAGTTGGAAAAGCTCTCAAAGCTGGGGCTGATAGATTTGTACTACGGCGATGAGAGTCGGGTTAGTCTTCAGCCGTGTGTGCCTTACGGCTGGCAGTTTGCAGACGAGAATGTGTTTATGCCGACGAGCAAAGGCTCAGGTCTGAATTGCTTTGCTTTATTGAGTCGCAGCAATGAACTGATATTTGAGACGACGCGCCAGAGTATAACAAGCGAGTTGATCATAGAGGAATTCGAGCGGCTGTCGTTTTCGATCAAGAAGACAACAGTGGTCGTGTTGGACAATGCACGAGTACACAGATCAGAGCGGATAAAGGAGCGCCGGGCATATTGGCAGCAGCGAGGATTGGTAATCTTTTACCTGCCGCCGTATAGCCCACATCTGAACAGAGCAGAG
>CAYXVU010000322.1:0-5617 GCA_964468725.1 uncultured Clostridia bacterium | reverse complement strand
ACAACGGCAACTGGGTTGTACCGTCAGCAACGCTATTTCGTGAAGGCATACGCAAAGATGATTGCTACACGGTCAGCGGCGGCGATGGCTTTTTTGTGGTTCCCGATCTGGAGTCGCCGAATATGGTCTTTTCGGATTCGCAAGGCGGCACGATTTCGATCACCGACACCAACACAGGCCACACGCGCAGCATTCACCCTTACCCGAAGGAAGTCGGCTCTTCCGGCAATGCGATTGCCGATTACAAGTACCGATTCAACTGGAACCCGCCCATTGTGCGCTCGCCGCATCATTCAAAGACCGTCTATTACGGCGGCAACGTGCTTTTCAAAACGACCAACTACGGACATTCGTGGGAGGTCATCAGTCCCGATTTGACGACCAATGATAAAAGCAAGCAGCAAACCTCCGGCGGCCCTGTGGTCACAGATAACACGGCTGCGGAGTTTCATTGCACGATTCTGACGATTGCCGAATCACCTGTAAAACCCGGCGTCATCTGGGTGGGAACAGACGATGGCAACATTCAACTGACCACTGATGCAGGCAAGACCTGGAAAAATGTTGTCGGCAATATCAAAGGTCTGCCCGCGAACTCATGGATTCCGTGCATTGATGCGTCGGGATTTGATGCCGGGACGGCTTTCGTTGCCGTTGATCGTCACCGCGATGATGACTTCAGCCCCCAGGCATTCAAAACGACAGATTACGGGCAGACGTGGACGGCGATCAAAGGCAATCTGCCCGCCAAAGGCTATGTGCATGTGGTGCGCGAAGACCCGAAAGTGAAGAATCTTCTCTATGCGGGCACAGAATTAGGGGTCTTCGCGTCATGGGATGGCGGCGCGCGTTGGGTCTCGATTCGCAATGGCTTGCCGCCGGTTGCAGTCAATGATCTCTTCGTGCATCCCCGCGACAACGATCTGGTCATCGGCACACACGGCAGGGGCATTTGGATTCTTGACAACATCACGCCGCTGCAAAAACTCGGCGAGGCGATGGCCAGCGACGCGCACCTCTTCGACGTGAGTCCGGCGACGCGCTATTACATCTGGGGGAAAGACGCCAGCCTCGGCAGCAAAACCTTCGCGGCTCCCAACCCGCCCTATGGCGCAGCGATTGATTACTACTTGAAGACCGCTAGTAATGCGCCCATTTCGATCATCATCGCAGACAAAAGCGGCAAAACGATTCGCACAATTCGCAGCATGGCCAACCAAGCGGGCGTCAATCGGGCAATTTGGGATTTGCGGTACGATGGCGCGAGTTCGCCCCCGCCTCCACGCGGGCAACAGGGCGGCGCGCAGCAAGGAGGCGGATTTGGCGGCGGCGGCGGGCGGTTCGGTTTCGGCGGCGGCCCTTACGTCTTGCCGGGCGAGTATACCGTCAGCATCAAAGTCGGCAATCAACAACTGAGTAAAATGGTGCGCGTCGAGTTAGACCCGCGCATACAGGCTTCGGAAGCCGATTTGGCGGCGCAGCTACATGCCGCGCTCGAATTGCGCGAGTTATCGACCAAACTCAATTTCACCGTTGCCAAGATTGATGACCTGACGCGACAACTCAACGCTTTGACAGACAGCCTGCGGAACGCGCCGACGCCCAACAGCGAAGATCCGGCGGGCGGCAATGGCGGGCGCAGTTCGGCAAATGACGCGCAAGCCGACATCAAAGCCGCGCTTGATGAATTGAAGCGCCTGCGCCTGACCTTGGTGCGGGAAGCGGCATTCGGCTATCGCTATCCGCCCAAGCTGCGCGAAGAGGTCACTTCGCTGATGAATGCCGTCATCAGCCCCATCGCGCCGCCAACCGAATCGCAAACATTGCGCGCCCGTGAAGTCGCCGAAGAGACGGCGGCGGCGTTGGCAGAGTTGAATCGTATTCAAACCGTGACGATTCAAAGGCTCAATGACAAGCTACGCAATCAGCCGCACATTGTCATCGGTGCGCCCATCAAATAACCATCCATCGGCGACGCGCCGCGCCGTCCGGCGTCCACATCGGCACGACATCGCGCCGCGTCGCCCATCCCATCAAAGGAGGAAACGCGCATGTGTCGTGTCACGCGAAGAGAGATGCTACTGGGCGGAGCCGCATTGCTCGGAACCGCTATGGAATCGCAAAACCTGATTCAGCCCGCGCGGGCGGCAAACCGGATTGTCGAAGTCGGCAAAGTGGATCAGGTCGCGCCGGATGTCTATTTTCACGAAGGCAACCTCGGCGCGGGGCATTGCAATAATGGTTGGATCATCTTCGAAGATTATGTGTTGGTAATTGACGCCAACTATCCATCGGGCGCGCAGGAGATCATTCCGAAGATTCGCTCCTTGACCGATAAACCGATACGCTTCGCTTTCGACACCCACCATCACGGCGATCATGCTTATGGCAATCAAGTATGGGTTGAGAACGGCGCTGTGCCGGTGGCGCATACGGGGGTCATCGAAGAGATGAAGAAGTATGAAACCGGCTACTACGGCGGCCAACCCGGAAGATGGGAGTCGAGCACGCGCGCCGATGTGAAGGCTACGAAGCTCAAACTGCCTTCCCTTCTATTTCCGCACGAGATGATTTTTGACGATGGCAAGCATCGCGTCGAGTTGCACTATCTGGGCGTCGCCCATACGCATGGCGATGCCTTTGCTTGGCTGCCGAAAGAGCGCATTCTGTTTACCGGCGATGCCTGTGTCAACGGGCCCTACAATTTCGTCGGCGATGGCAATGTCGAAAAATGGATACCGACGCTAGAGGCGGCGCGCAAACTGGGCGCGAAATTCGTCTGCCCCGGTCACGGGCCGCGCAGCGACGAGACGATGCTCACCGATCAACAGGCGTTTTTCAAGGCGTTGCGTGAAAAAGTCGGCGCTTGGGTAAAAGCGAAGAAGTCGCCCGAACAGATGCGCGACTCTGTGGATGCGGTGGCCGAAGAGTTCAGCGCCAACGCGCAGATCAAACGCTACGTCAACAAAGGCGGGTTGCGAACTCAGATTGCGAAAGTCTACACGGAGATGACGGGCAAGACCTTGCCGGAAGCGAAACGCACGGCGCAACTGGCCAAACAGTGGCACGCGCACCAACATGGCCATGCCTGATTATTTGGGTGGATCCATAGCGCAGCGGAAGCCGACGTGCGGGAAGCGTCTGCCGGGAGGTTCGAACCAGCGGCGGGTGATGACTAAGACCTCCTTCGAAGTATCAAAGGAGCCGCCACGATAGATGTTGGCGCGCGGGTCGTTGCTCACTGCCGAGCCGGGATAGGGATGCTGGGTATCAAAAACCCATTCGGCGACATTGCCCGCAACGTCGCGCGCCTTGCACCAACTCTCGTCTTGCGGATACGAGCCGACGGCTTCCGGTTTGCTCTTTCCGCTCTCTTTCAAGTTGGCTTTGTCAGGCGACCAGTCGTCGCCCCACGGATAGACCGAACTGACCGTGCCGCGCGCCGCATATTCCCACTCGGCTTCGGTCGGCAAGCGTTTGCCCTTCCAGTCGGCATAGGCTTTGGCATCGAACCATGAAACATTGACGACCGGCCATTTGGCCGTACCCGCTTCGAACTTGCCCTGCTTCCAATGCGAAGGCGCGGGGTGCTTCTTCGCTTCCACGAATTGCTGATACTCTTCGTTGGTGACTTCGTGATAATCAATAAAGAAGTCGTCGAGTTTCACTTCGTGTAAGGGTTGCGAGAGATAGTCGCCCCGAAGGCTGGTGTCCTTTGCCGTATCCACTCCCATGCGAAAGATGCCGCCTTTGACATAGACCATGCCTTGCGGCGGGGGGCGCGGCGGGCGCGGGTTGCCCGCGTCTTTGCTCCCCTCCGGCGTCAGTAGGATGGCAAGGATCGCAATCAGCAACGCACCGCCAATGAGGCCGCCTACGCCGATCTGTTTTTTATACGGCTTGGCAAATTCGATCACCCTTTCAAGAAGCGAGGGCGGCGAAACGAATACCCGTTCCGGCGACAACGAATCGAAGGGCGTCGGCGTTTCGGTCTTCCGTTGCATTGAGGGTGAGAAGTCAGCGGCTACGCCTTCTCTTTCCGAATCAGCAGCCCAGATTGCCCCGGCATCCAATGCCCCCTCCGCAGCCACTCCTTCAGGAGAAGGTGCTTTAACAGGGGTGGTAGGGCTCTCGGCATTGGCAGCCGTATTGGCGAAGCTCTCCGATTGCAGCGGGGTGGTCATCGCGCTGCGCACTGCCGGTGACGATTGGGTCGGGCGATCATCGTGCGGCGGCGAGATGGCTCTGAAAGGAGAATTGGAAGTGGTCAATTCCAACGGCGGCAATTCGATCTTGCTGCTATAGAGCGCGACTTCCAGTTCGCGCGCTAATTCGATGGCGGTGGCCGGACGATCATCGCGGTCTTTTTCTAGAATGCGGCGTACGGCTTGTTCGATGGGGTTAGGAATACCATTGCGCAGCCGGTGCATAGCGCCGGGTTTCTCCGTCACCTGTTTGATAGCGACGCCGACCGGCGTATCGGCTTCGAAGGGCAATTTTCCGGTCAGCATTTCGTAGATGATCACTCCCAGACTGTAGAGGTCGGAGCGCGGGTCGAGTTCTTCGCCGCGACATTGCTCCGGCGACATGTAGTAGGGCGTGCCGACGATCATGCCTTGTTGGGTGAGGGTAATCATTTCGGTCGTGCTTTGCAGTTTGGCGATGCCGAAATCGAGTACTTTAACGAGTTCGTTGCCATCGTCGCTCTTCACCAACCAGATATTATCGGGTTTCAGGTCACGATGAATGATGCCTTTGAGATGCGCGGCGTGCAGCGCGGAGCAGATTTGCCGAACGATTAGGAAGACCTCGTTATAGCTGAGTTGACGCTTTTGCTTGATCTTCTCGCGCAGGTCAATACCCGCCAGATACTCCATGACCAGATAGGCGACGGTGTCGTTTTGGGTGACGCCGAAATCGGTAACTGCAATGGCATTATGATGATGGATTTGCGCGGCGGCGCGAGCTTCGCGGCGAAAGCGTTCGATCATCAGCGGGTCGGAACTGAACTGGGTATGCAGCACTTTGATGGCAACCGGATGATCCATGTGAATATGGGTGGCGCGAAAGACGATGCCCATACCGCCTTCGCCGACCTTCTCTTCAATGCGGTATTTGTTATCAAGCGTGATGCCGATCAAGGCTTCGGGATTGGCGCGCAGGACGAGCGCGTGGCCATCGAATGGGCAATAGTGAAGCTGGTCTTTGAACTCGCGTTTGCAATCGGGGCAGTGCTTCATACCTGTGACTCCAAACGGGTAAGGGTAAACAGGCAGGGCATATGCTATGCCGAAGCTTAGGGTGCAGTCAATGAAGATCAGATTTTCAACCTATCCATCAATAGAGTTAAGCCGGGCTGAAAAGCAGTTCTGAGCAAGCCGCAACCGAACGAAGGGGCGGATCTTCAGCCTCGGCGTGAACAACCCGGCAGGCGCGCTTATGCTTGTCACCAAACTTACCAAACCGGCTACTCAACTTGCTTGCAAGTCAATCGAAAGCGTCTCTGTTGCATCCTCTCCATCAGGGCAAAAAAGAGTATGTGCGCATATCTACGGCAAACGGGTTGGCTACAACTTGTTGTAGATAGATATTCCTGGATATTGGCGGGGATTGGCAG
>CAYXVU010000321.1:0-5705 GCA_964468725.1 uncultured Clostridia bacterium | reverse complement strand
ATTGGTTTATTTTGTGCTCAGCGAGATGACCGAAAGCTCGCTGTTAGCCGTCATCGCCAGCACTCTGTTCGCCGTTCATCCGGCGCATGCGGAATCGGTCGCCTGGATATCGGGGGTGACCGATCCGTTGATGTGCCTCTTTTTGCTCCCGTCGCTGTACGCGTATCTGCAATATAAGAAGCGCGGACGGAGGCACTGGTTGGCGCTGATGCTGGTTGCCTACCTCTGCGCCTTGATGAGCAAAGAGACGGCGCTGGCGCTGCCGCTTTTCATTCTCTACGCCGAGGTGAGCTATTTCCGAGAGGTTGCCGCGCTGCGGCGGCGACTTGGCGGGGCGGTTGCGTTGGCGGGTTGGTTGGCGATTCCGACGGCTCTTTACTTTGCCCTGCGCTATCAAGCGCTGGGTTCGCTGCTTCTTAGCGATGAGTTGCGCTACCCGCTGAGCGCGGCGCTGGCGACCATGCCGCTCGCTTTGCTGAAGTATCTAACGTTGTTGAGCCTGCCCTATGGCTACAGTTATCAACATCTGACTCCCTTAGTTGAATCCTTCGCCAGCCTGCGCTTCCTCGCGCCGCTAGCGACCCTCATAGCGTTGGGATTGGCTATGTTCTTTCTGCGTTCCCGCGACCTGCAGTTTGCGGCGGCCTGGTTTATCCTGCCATTGGCTCCGGCACTGGCCGGAATCCGCCACTTCGATCCCGAATATGCGGTTCAAGAGCGTTACCTTTACTTCTCTTCGGCAGGGTTTTGCTTGGCCGTCGCTCTCGGGATGCGCTGGCTCTGGCAACGAGAGTCCGCCGTCTGGCATAAAGCGGCAGGGGGAATGGTTGCGATTCTGATCGTCGTTTGGAGCGTCGCCTATATCCGCCACAATGCTGCATGGGATGACACGATTTCCATCTTTGAACGTTGTGTCGCGGTCGAGCCGCAATCGGCAATCGCGCATGCAGCGTTAGGCAGCGTCTATTTTCAAAGCGGCAGACCGAAGGATGCGGACAACGCCCAACGCACGGCTTTAGCCCTCGATCCGACCTGCGCCATCGCCTATCAACATTTGAGCTATGCCGCGCATCAATCCGGCAGGCTCAACGAAGCAATTGACTATCTGGAACAGGGAATTGCCGCCATCCACGACGACCCGAATAAGCGGAACACGCTGGCAACTCTGCAACTCAATCTCGGATTGTTGTACGGGCAACAGAAACAGACGGCGCGCGCCGAAGAGTTGCTGTTGGCATCCACACGCACCTGGTCGCGGGCGTTGGGCTTTTATTACGCGGCGCAATTTTACTTCGATCAAGGGCGTTACGAAGAGGCGCTGGCGATGTATCAAGAGGTTCTGCGCCGTGTGCCGGAGAACTTTGCTCTGATTCATTTCAAGCTGGCGCAGACCTACGAACGCCTTAATCAAACGGAGCAGATGCGAGCGGCCTATACGAAATATCTCGAACTCGCCCCGCCCAATGCCAACGAGCGCCGAGAGGCGCAACGCCGCTTGCAGAGCGGCGACGCGCCTGCCACTCGCTAGCCGCATCTCCGCAGGCGGAGATTTTTACCAATTTTTTACTGGCCTTTCGCAGGGAGATTTTGAGAAACCTGCTACACTCTTTCAACGTTTTCCTTGATGTTCAGCGCAGGATTAGGAAAAGCGCTCAGAGGAAACATCACCACCGATTGGGAAAATCATTTAGCAGCCTCTGAAATCGAGAGGCGAGAGGATGCGGAGCATGATAAGAGAATCGATTCGACTGTTTATTACTACGCTCACGCTTACGCTCACCATCTTTGCGCAAGATGCGAAAGAAGAGTTTTTAACGGCAGCACGCAAAGGTGACATTGAAAAGGTCAAAGCGATGCTGGCGCAAGGCATAGACGTCAACACCAGATCGAAATACAACGCCACGGCGTTGTCGTTTGCTTGTGATCGGGGCAACGTCGAACTGGTGCGCCTGTTGTTGGAAAAAGGCGCAGACCCGAACGCAACCGATTCCTTTTACGGAGCGACGCCCATCGTTTGGGCGGCGCAAAAAGGGAACGTGCAAATCGTCAAGATGCTGCTCGAAAAAGGGGCAACCGGCAAAGAGCAGGTGGTAATCGGCAGCGCCCGAGAAGGCAATGCCGAGATGGTCAAAATGCTTCTTGAACTCGGCAACCTGACCGACGAAACCTTGGGCGACGCGCTCAAACAGGCAAAGAATGGCAAGCACGCGGCGATTATCGAGATGCTCGAAAAAGCCGGAGCGAAGCCTCCGCCGGAACCCAACTTCACCGTTGATGCCGATACGCTGAAGACCTATGTCGGTTCATACAAGAGCGAGCAAGGCGGCGAAATCGTCTTTTCGCTTAGTGAGGGGAAGCTCTTGGCTCGCGCTGGCACACAGCCGAGTTTTCAAGTAAAAGCCTATGACAAAACGACCTTCGCGGTTGTCGAAGTGGATGCGACGATCAAATTTAACATCGAAGACGGTAAAGTCGTCGGCATGACGTTGAAGCAAGCCGGTCAGACCTTCCTATTCAAAAGAGTCGAACCGAAATGATGAACGATGAATGTGGAAGGGCAAACGAAGGAAGGCAGATGATGGCATCATCCCATATCGCGCCGTCATCGTTCGCCTTTGCCCATTGATTGTTGATAAGGAGACAAGGTTTTATGAGACGGATTCTTACCCTCTGCTTTTGTCTGGCCCTCACGGCAACGGCGAGCGCGCAAAACTGGCCCTCGTTTCGCGGACAGCAAGCCTCAGGCGTCGCTGAAGGCCGCCCCACCCCCGTCAAATGGGACGGCGAAAAGTCGGTCAACGTTTTGTGGAAAGTCCCGATTCCGGGGCTCGCACACGCCAGCCCCGTTGTTTGGGGTGACAAGGTTTTTATCACCTCTGCCGTAAGCAATGAGGCGAAGCCCTATTTTCGACATGGACTCTTTGGCGATGTGGATACAGCCAACGATCTGATTCCGCATAAGTGGATCGTCTATGCCTTTGACAAGCGCACGGGCAAACTGTTGTGGGAGCGCGTCGCTCATGAAGGCATTCCGAAGACCAAACGCCACATCAAAGCAACGCACAATAATTCCAGCCCTGCGACCGATGGCAACTATGTCGTCGCTTTTTTTGGTGCGGAGGGTCTGTATTGCTATGACATCAAAGGCAAGCTGATGTGGAAGCAAGACCTCGGCGTGTTGGATGCCGGATGGTTCTATGACCCCGATTATCAATGGGGGACGGCCAGTTCGCCCATCATTTATAAGAACTTCGTCATCGTGCAGTGCGATGTGCAGAAGGATTCTTTCATTGCCGCTTTCGACATCAAATCCGGCAAGCCGGTGTGGCGTACGCCACGCGAAGAGCATCCGTCGTGGGGTACGCCGACGGTTTACGAGAGCAAGTCGCGCACCGAGGTCATCACCAATGCGACGAAAGCTGTTCGCAGTTATGACGTGATGACCGGCAAAGAGTTGTGGCGACTGACGGGTAATCCGGAGGTTACGGCGACGACGCCGATCTTTGGTCACGACTTGATCTATATCGTCAATCACTATCGCCCGAATCAGCCGATCTATGCTATCAAATCGGGCGCAACGGGCGACATTTCGCTCAAGCAAGGCGAAACGAAGAATGAGTTCGTTGCTTGGAGCTATCAACGCGGCGGTTCCTATATGCCGACCCCGCTCGTTTATGGCGACTACCTCTACATCTGTCAGAATCAAGCCATTCTGCGCTGTTTGAACGCCAAGACCGGCGAAGTCATGTATCAGGAACGCATCGGCGGTATGGGGGGAGCCTATAGCGCCTCGCCGGTTGCGGCGGATGGGAAAATCTATTTGTCGAGCGAAGACGGCGATATCTTCGTCGTCAAAGCGGGGCCGAAATACGAGTTACTGGCAACCAATAAGATGGGCGAGCTGCTGATGGCGACACCGGCGATTTCGGATGGTATGATCTTCGTTCGCGGCTTGCAGCACCTCTTTGCCATCGGCGACAGCGCCGCGTCGAAAGCGCCTGCGTCGGGCAATAAGGGGCGATGAATTTTCAGGGAATAGAGAAGCCAGAATACAGAATACAGAATACAGAATTCAGAAGATCGGGAAAGTGCCTGTCTGATTCTTCGCAACGAGATCGTACTGTTCTGCTTTGCGGAAGAATGAGCCAGCTATTCTTGAATTCTTGAATTCTGAATTCTTGTCTTCCCGATTCTCCTCAGTGTGCCAGTGGAGACGTTCCCAAACAGATTCGTGGTTGGAGGAATTTCATGACTCATCTTTTTCTCAGCAAAGGCAAACGGGCGATGGCGGCAATCGTGATCGCAACGTTTGCGGTCGCGGCAGTAGCGGCCAAGACTTCGGGCAGCAGTTCGAATTGGGCGCAATGGCGCGGCCCGAACGGGCAAGGGGTTTCGACAGACCCCAATCTGCCGACCGAGTGGAGCGATGCCAAAAATGTACAATGGAAAGCGCCGATTCCGGGGCGCGGCCACTCCTCTCCGATCATCTGGGGCAATCGGGTCTTTTTGACTACTGCCATCGAAGGCGAAGTCATTCCCGGCCAAAAGGCCTATGTCCATATCCTCGGCAAAGAAGAGTTCAAACACCCCGATTGGGTCGGTTCGGATCGCAAGCACACCTTCAAACTCTTATGTCTGGATGCCGATACCGGAAAGACTGTGTGGGAACAGACGCCCTATGAGGGAGCTGTCTTCGATCACCGCCACCGCAAAGGATCGTATGCTTCGCCGACGCCGCTTACGGATGGCCGATACATCTATGCCTACTTCGGTTCGGAAGGTCTCTACTGCTACGACTTCAAAGGCAAGCAGCTCTGGAAAGCGAACTTCGGCGGCATCCCGACGCTCGGCATGGGGGTTGGCACGTCGCCAGTACTCTATGACAATCTGCTCATCGTGCAATGTGATCGCCACCTGGGCGATGATTCGATGATCGTGGCGCTCGATAAAAAGAACGGCAAAGAGGTGTGGCGACAAAAACGTCCGGTGCAAGTCAGTTGGACGACGCCCGTCATTGTCACCACCGCGCAGCGCACAGAATTGGTGACCAGCGGCAATGAGTGGATCATCTCCTATGACCCGAAGACCGGCAAAGAGTTGTGGCGCTGCAAAGGGGTGCAGAGCCATTCGATTCATACGCCGCTGATTACCAAAGAGAAAGATATGGTCATCATCACCACCGGCTATCCGTCGAAACGCACGTTGGCGGTCAAGTTGGGCGGTTCGGGCGATGTGACCGCTTCACACATCGCTTGGAAGTATGACAAGGGCACAGCCTACGTCGCATCGCCGATCTTGTATGAAGACTATCTCTATTTGATTAGCGACAAAGGCCTGCTGACCTGTCTGGATGCGAAGACCGGCGAAGTGAAGTACGAAGGCGGTCGGGTTCCCAAACCGGCAACCTTTATGGCCTCGCCCGTCGCCTTTGGCGGCAACATCTTGATCACCAGCGAAGACGGCGACACCTTCGTTGTCAAAGCCGGAACGACGCATGAAATCGTGCGCACCAATTCGCTGGCCGAACCCATCTACACCTCACCGGCCTTAGCTGGCGGCAAAGTCTTCATTCGCGGCGAAAAGAATCTCTACTGCATCAGCAACAAAGCAACGATGAAGCCTTAATCGCAATCGTGTGCAGCGGCACAAAAAGAGAAACCGTAAGGCCATTCCGTTCTCGGTAAGAAGGGGACACGGATGAACAG
>CAYXVU010000320.1:0-5726 GCA_964468725.1 uncultured Clostridia bacterium | reverse complement strand
AGCGCGGCAGCCAATTTCGACGGTTTTGGCAATGCGAGCGATGCCAAACAAAAGAAGCGAATCAAATCCCTGCACCCTGCGCGTTCGTGAAGCAGTCACACTGTATCTATCCTGACAGCGGCTTACCCTGCTGCAATCGAAGCGTGCGCCCCCTCGCAAGGGAATAGGAATTGCCCTGCTAGTCTCTGTCGTCACTCTGTTCTGAGGAGGAAAGCGAATGCCAGGCTGGAAACCGATAGGCTCAAAGGAACCGCGCCAACCGATCCCCTCTATCCCGCCGCCCAATTCTGACATCCCGCTGCCGCCCGACACCGAGCCGCAGCCGCCAATCGAAGAACCGCCAACGCCCGATACTAATACGCCGATTGATGAAGATGGCAATAAAGAGAAGGTCTACGTCTGACGAAATTCGTACCAACAGGAGAGTGTAGGGGAGGCCATGTTCGCTTGCCGAAAGTGAACGACTAGCCCCGCATTACGCCAACCGTCGCGAATGATTCGTGAGCTTTCCTGTCAATTCGGACGGCTTCGCCGTGATGCGCGGAAAGAGGTTCTTAGACGGAGTTGCGAATCAATAAAAGATGGTTGAGAGGCGGTCTCTGACCGCCGGTCTTTCATCCTGAGTACGGCGGTCAGAGACCGCCTCTCAACGAAGGTGTCTCATCTGGTTTTGCAATTTAGTACAGATGCATATCAGGTTAGGGAATTGCCTGCGGAGTTTCCGCCTCTTCTGTGCGCTCGTTGTACTTTTTGAGCATGCTGTAGAGGCGCGGGCGATAGATGCCCAGCAGATTGGCAGCGGCCTGCTTATTGCCGCGCGTGCGCTCCATTGCGGCGACGGCCAGCAAGCCTTCGAGTTGTTTGAAGAGGTCAGGCAAGGAGCTTCCGGGTTGCGGCTCCGGCAGCTTTTCGACGATCAATTTGCACAGTTCTTCCAGCGACATGTCTTTCTGCTCAGGCAACGGGTTAGTCGGCGCAGCCGCCGTCTCGACGGACGCAGCAGTTTTGACGACCGACGGCGCAGGGCTGGCCGAAACAACGGCAGAAGGCGTTTTTCCAAAGGGCAAATCGGCGTCTCCGATGGCATCCCCTTTACTGAGCAATACCATTCTCTCCATCACGTTTTGCAATTCGCGCACGTTGCCCGGCCAGGAATACCCGAACATCAATTCGTAAGCCCGCTGTGAAATCGCGCTGACCGGGCGGCTGTATTTTTCTGCGTAGCGCCGCAAAAAGTGTTCGGCCAGATGCTGGATGTCTTCGGGGCGTTCACGCAGCGGCGGCACCTGAATTTCGATGGTGTTAATCCGGTAATAGAGGTCTTCGCGCAGTTGTCCGTTGCGAATCGCCTCTTGCGGCTCGCGGTTGGTGGCCGAGATCAAACGGAAATCGGCTTCGTAGGCCTTTTCGCTGCCCAGCCGATAATAGACTCGCTCCTGCAACACGCGCAGCAGTTTCGGTTGCAACTCCAACGGCATCTCGCCGATTTCATCAAGCAGCAGCGACCCGCCCGCCGCGCGCCCGATCAAGCCCATCTTATCGGCTGACGCGCCGGTGAAAGCCCCTTTCGTATGGCCGAAGAGTTCGGCTTCAATCAACTCTTTGGGCAGGGCGGCACAGTTGACCTTCATAAACGGCTGCTTGGCGCGCAGGCTGTTATAGTGAATGGCATTGGCCACCAACTCTTTGCCAGTTCCCGATTCGCCGATGATCAGAATGTTGGCGTCCGATTGCGCGACGTTCTCGATGATCTCATATAGGTCTTGCATCGCTTTACTGGCGCCAATCAGATCGTGATAGGATGTGCGACTGGTCAGTTTGCTACGCAGATGTTTGATCTCGCTCGCCTGCGCGCGACGTTCCAATGCCTTCTCAACAAGCATCAACAACTCGTCATAATCAATCGGTTTCTCGACAAAGTAGTAAGCCCCAGCTTTGATGGCTTCGACGGCAGTTGCCACCGAGCTGTAACCAGTAATCATAATCACTTCGGTGTCGGGAGCGATGGCTTTGATGCGTTCAACGACGGAGATGCCATCGCCGTCGGGCAGTTGGTAATCGGTGAGCGCGAGGGCGAAGTCCGCACCTTCGAAGCAACCAACACCTTGCGCTCCGGTCTCGGCAATCGTCACCTCATAGCCCCGCTCTTCGAGGTGAAACTTGGTTAATTTCAACATCGCCTGATCGTCATCAATGACGAGAATTTTCGTTCCGCTCATCGAGTCGCCTTTCTATGCGCGGGCTCACGCCGGTTGCTCATGGTGTGTGGTGCAAGGAGATCGTAACACCAGATCAGCAGAATTGCTTGCTGCAAAAGTCGAGGAATTGAATAAAAGGCACAACGTGCGAGACAACAGGAATGGCTCCATCGCAGGCAAGCTCACAATTCGCAAGAGCTGTGTTTCCCTATTCGTATCGGCTCAACCTTGCGGGTCGGCTGATGTGGGGTTGAAGGTTAGCCGATGCCCTCGGCGGGCTGACGCATACACAGTTTGCCCATCTCCCTCGTCACCCGCTCTCCGTATCGGGTTATCGAACGGTCTTGACCTGCCTGCCGGTACTGGCACGGTAAAAGGCTTCCGCTGCTTCATTGATCATTTGCCAGCGATTGGCATAGGCGTGCGAAGCCAGCACATAGCTATGGCCTGCGCAACGCTCGCAATCGCCATAGCGATTCAAAAAGGTGCGAATCGGGCGTTCACCTTCGCCGGAACAATTGCCACAGATGATTTGAATCCCCAGAGTCGGCGAGGCAACGAGCGGCTCGATCAACTGCGCGTCGTTGTCTCTTCGCAAGCTCAAAATGACAAACAGCGCTACGGCTGCACAAAACAGAATGGCCAACGCTATCATCATTCATTCCTCCTCAGACGATCTCTCAACGCGGGTCGGAAAACTACCTGAGCATATTAGCCACCATTACTAATTGCTCAGGTAGTTCCTTCTCCCCACAGATGTGGAACCCCGCGAGAGGGTTCCACCGTGAAGCCAGGTTGTCTCCCCTTAACCTGGCAAAAGCTCCAATGAGCTTTCGCCAGTGATTCCTGCAACCGTGAGGCCAAAGCCGCACCCCGCGCATTTCGTGAAAATCGGGGGCTCGCAGTGCCGCCGACGCAGCTTATCATCCTGAATTCATACAACCCCGCTGTAGACTGTAGCGAGACCGTACAAGCTCTCGCGCTTATCTCGACACTTGCGGCCTCTCCATCATCATCCAATCGGAGTCATCTCCCTCCTCAGAGGGGAGCACACACAGATTGGATAGATAAATAGGGTTCGGCTCACTTGATCCGTGAATATCCGCCTCATCCGCTTTATCCATGTCCTATTCCTCCTCTTTAACTCTGCCTCAAAGGGAATTGCCTGACTCGCCGCCCATCTCCATTCAAAGGCACAAGGCTTGCACCTTTGCGGTCTGGCCATAAACCGAAACGGAGAGGAGAGGTGCAAAGTGGCGGAACCTGTTAAACAATCGGAGACCGGCGCGGGCGAAGAGACCGCCGTCGAACGTGTGCTCAATCGTTATGTCGGGCAGGCCATTCACCTCTTTTTATCGCTGCTCGCCATCTGCATTACGGCGGCGGCCATCATCACGGCTGTAGATACTGTCATACGAGATTTCCCGCTTCTCTGGCAGCCGACCGATGAATACAGCGCCCTGCTGCAAATCATTCAAAACATCCTGCTGATCGCCATCGCCGCAGAGTTCGGTCTGCTCCTGCTCTATCATCGCACCAGTGCCGCCATCGAAGTGGTCATCTTCGTCATCGCCCGCAAGATGGTCTCTCCTGACATCACCGTGCCCAGTCTGCTTATGGGGGCAGCAGCCCTTTCGGGACTGGTCATCTTGCGATTCTATTTCTTACCGGGCAAACCGAAATAACCGTATTTGCCGACCGACGTTGTTCGCTTTGCAACCCTGCCGCCAGCCCGACCATCTTGCAGCCGTATGCGCGCAATGCACAGCGCATCACGCACCGTCAACAGATCGTACGAATTCAAATCAGGATGCCCGCTACGCTTCCGTCATGAAAAAGCGATAACCGGATAAAAGACCTGCTTGCTGACAATAGCGGCGTCTCGGCAATTTTGGCATGCCTATTGCTCACCTCTCGGTGGCAAAACGGTAAACGAGAAAGGAGAACGCTTATGTCACTCGTATCGCTCTTGATTTTATTGCTGATTGCAGGCGTATGCGGAGCACTGGGGCAAGCCATCGCAGGATTCAGTCGTGGCGGCATACTGGTCTCCATCGCGCTCGGTTTCATCGGCGCATTACTGGGCACTTGGTTGGCCGGACTGATGGGGCTGCCGGAGTTGCTTCCCCTCGAAGTCGGAGGTCAAGCCTTCCCGATTCTGTGGGCCATCATTGGCTCAGCCTTATTCGTCGCGGTCATCAGCCTCTTCCATCGCCGCTGGGTATAAGGCCATTCCTCTATTTGAAAAGGATAAGGAGATAATCATGGTAGAAGATGAAAAACTGGCAATTGACGAAGCACAACGCGCAGCGCGACACGAAGCCGTAAAGAATACCGTGCATAACGAAGTTCAAACGGAAATCGCCGAACAGGTCGGCAGTTTGGATGCCAACGATCAGGCGCGCGCGGCGCGCATCGGCGAACAGTTCAAAGACAAAGCTTTCCGGGAAGTCGTCGAAACCGAATCACAGGTAGAGGCGGCGCGTGGCATCGCGCGCGTCTCTCAATTTGTGGATTACTTTTTCTATCTGGTCTACGGCGTGATCGGGTTGGAGATTTTTCTGGAATTGATGGGGGCGCGCGAGTCGAACGGCTTCAAACAATTTATTGATGCCGTCAGCAGGCCGGTGCTCGCGCCCTTCGAAACCTTGATGCCGAGTCTGGCCAGCGGGCAGTTCCAACTCAAACTCTCGTACATCATGGCGCTGATCGTCTACATCTTCGTGCATCTAGCCATCAACGGCTTGCTGCGTGTGATGGCGCATCGCAAAACCGAAGTGTAAACCGCTCAACGCCCCTTTCAGGCCCCCGCACAACTCCCAAACGAGACGCGATCAACTTTGTCAGTCGCGTCTCGTTTCCTTTTTCGCAACCCTTCCCCCGCGAAGCCCTGGCCGAGCGCATTGGCTGGGTTCGCACCTCCGCCGGTTGGTTCAGTCTTCTCCGGCACAACCGCATTGGCCGGGTGAGCAGCAAAGCGGAGAGCACCAAAACGCAATCACATCGGGTGAACCAGTCGCCCCACAATGGCTCTTACTCTGAAAGCCCTAGGAAAGTAGCTCACAAAGGATTGACGAGCCGTCCGCAATGAGGGTTCTAATACCGAGTTGCAAATCAACCTGAGATGGTTGAGAGGCGGTCTCTGACCGCCCACCTTTCGTACGAGCACGGCGGTCAGAGACCGCCTCTCAACGAAGATACCTCATCTTGTTTTTCCATTCCGTATAAGATGCATCTGAAAAGTCCTGTAGGGACAACCTAACGATAGAATACGGCAGCAGGTTTTACCGTAGATCCTCTGGAGCTACCGATATTGGTTCCCTGAACGTTTCAGACACCCTCTAAGCAGATTCGTAAAGCCAAACTCGCACCCTTCAATTGAGTATCACCCTGCTTCGAAAGAAAAACGCGGCTGCCGAAGCAGCCGCATTTGCTGGCCAAGTCGTTTCCCGTGCAGCCGCGCTTACGGAATATTGCGAGGCGCAGAGGCGCGAATCGTCATCTCCGTGCCGCGCAGTAATTCGACAT
>CAYXVU010000319.1:4856-5788 GCA_964468725.1 uncultured Clostridia bacterium | reverse complement strand
CGGGCGACATTGTCGGTTTCGACCCGCGCGCCGTGTTGCGCACTTGGCCGGCGCCGAATGTGTTTGAAGCGGAAACAAACTACTTCCCTCTAATTGAGTTCGACCAGCCGGATTTGCCGTGGCGCTATACGCCGGCAATTGCCGATAAGACTACAGATCGCCTGCGCCCTTGGCTTTGTTTGATCGCGCTCAAGGATGGAGAGTTCGAGGTTCATGATGCGGTCGGAGCAAATCAAAAGCTGCCCCTTGTTCATGTCAACAATGTTTCCGTCTTGCCTGATCTTGAAGGTTCATGGGGCTGGGCGCACGTGCAGATTATCGGCGCGGCCGGCGCTTCGGCGGATTCGATACAGGATGTGATAAACAGAACGCCTCGCCAAGCGCTCTCGCGCATCATCTGCCCCCGCAAACTCATGGAAAAAACTCCCTATACATGTTTTCTTGTTCCCGCCTTCGAGCGCGGGCGACTCGCCGGATTGGGCAATGAACAGAACGCCTCGATTGATGCGATGCAGCCGTCGTGGACAGCGCCGACTTCCGATAAACCGTCGTCTGCGGATTTGCCGATCTATTATCAATGGCGATTTCAAACCGGCGGCGTCGGAGATTTCGAGTCGCTTGTGCGCAAACTAGAGCCGCGCATTATTGATCCGTCGGTCGGCAAGCGCGGGATGGATGTCAGCCGACCGGGAGGCGGTATAACGCACCCGCCGTCAAAATCGCCAATGGAGCTTGAAGGCGCTCTCTCAACCCTCGACGCAAAAGCCGAATCTTGGGACGAGAAAGAGCGCGCCGCGTGGTTAAAGGACCTAAAACTGCTGCTTAACCTGTCGGCAGACCGCCTAGAGAATGGCGGCGAAACGACAGTGACTCCGCCGCTCTATGGGCGTTGGCATGCTGCTCGCAATCGTTTGAGCGGAGATGCCGACAGT
>CAYXVU010000319.1:4457-4846 GCA_964468725.1 uncultured Clostridia bacterium | reverse complement strand
CGACCCGCAACGGCGCGTGATCGCAGGGTTGGGCACGCTCGTCGTGCAGGATCAACGCGAGGCGCTTTTGGCGAGCGCTTGGAAGCAGGTTGAAGGCATTCGCAAGATCAACGAAGAACTGCGAATGGCGCAATTGGCGCGCGAAGCCTCGACCAGCCTGCTTGAGCGTCACATCGAAAAGACCGATGCCGATTCATTGTTGATGATGACGGCTCCGGTTCAGTCATTGATTTTGATTAAAGGAGCAACCATCTCATCTCATATCGAAGCAAGCCCGATTCCCAAAGGCGTACTTGATGCCGGCTATCGGCGTATTGCTCGGCGCAGGGGATCGATTGGAGGGCGTCAAGAGCGCGATTCCAAGCCGCCTCGCGAAGACTTGTTGAGCC
>CAYXVU010000319.1:0-4447 GCA_964468725.1 uncultured Clostridia bacterium | reverse complement strand
CCGTTTGAACGACGGCGTCTTGTCGCCGGCTCAGCCGCCCAAGACGCCCGCTACAGCGCCGACGCCGACTGATTTGGCGGGGACGGACGGCAAATTGTCGAAGGAAAAAATCGAAGCCTCGCCGCTCTCAAAGGCGATCCCTTATGAACCGCCGTTTGAACGGGGCAAAGGCATGTGGAGTTGGGATCCTGAGTCATCCCGCTCCGACGTTACGAAAGGCGACGGTGGAGACTTCCATGATCCAGCCATTGACGTGATCGACAAAATCAATAATCAGCCGAAGCCCGACATCAAAGTGAAGGTCGATCTCGGCAAGCTCAAAGACGTAATTGTGAAAGCCCTCGACCCTAAAGACACTATCGCCGATGCGCTTCGCAAGCGCTTGCATCCTCCCCCGGGCTGGAACCCGGACGACCCTATAGAACCGATTATGGCGGCGCCCGAATTCCCGCAGCCGATGTATGAGCCGTTGCGCGATCTAAGTCAGGACTGGTTGTTGCCGGGGCTTGAAAAAATCGAGCCGAATACTCTCGCGCTGCTGTCGCCGAATTTGAAATTTATCGAGGCTTACATGGTAGGTCTCAATCACGAGATGGCGCGCGCGCTGCTATTCAACGAGTATCCGACCGATCAGCGCGGCTCGTATTTTCGCCAGTTCTGGGACGTCTCCGGCTGCGGACATCCAACCACTGAAGCAGACCTCAAAGACATTAAGCCGATTCACACTTGGCTGAAAGCCGCTGATCTTGGGCAGAACAGCCCGCGTCCCCCCGGCGAACAACTCGTGCTGATGATTCGCGGCGATCTGCTTCAGCGCTATCCGAATACTGTGATCTATGCAGCAAAAGCAGTACGGAATAGCCCAAGCGACCCTCGGCGACCAAGCGCCGATCAAGCGGATGAGAAGCATCCGATCTTTTTCGGTAAGATGAAACCCGATGTCGCCTTCGTCGGCTTTGAAATGAGTATGGATGAAGCCAAAGGCGGCGACGGCAAGCTCGGCTGGTTTTTCGTTTTGCAGGAACAGCCTGCCGAACCGCGATTCGGACTAGTCGCCTCTGATGCGTGGGACGCTTCGACGGCAGCCGATCCGACGCAATTATCGTGGGGCCATTTCGCCAAAAACGAAACGGAGTGGAACAGCATCAATTACCTTCGCTTCAACTCGCCGTTGCCGACGATAAACAATAAAAACGGCGCGAAATGGCCTGATGCGCGAGCTTCCGATATTGCGTTTGTTACGGTGAGACGCCCTTATCGCGTGGCAATTCTCGCTTCGGAAATGATCAGCATAGCTACAGGATAAATTTTTGGCGGCTCCCGATTTCAAAAGTCTAGTTGAAACGCTGAACGCGCAGTTTCCCATCGCCTTACTGCCGGTGCGTCTGGAAACCAAATTCGACATTGCGGTCAAGCTCTTGCGAATTCGCATCTATCCCGATGAGATTTTCGCCATTACTCACGAGGATTTGTTGACTGAGGTTGAGCGCATAGCCGGAGAAAGTTATTGGAATGCGGTATGGGATGCGAAAGCCGATACGGAAAAACAGAGCGCTTGGCGTGTGCTGGTCAGACAATCCAATGCGCAGCGAGCAGCGTGGACAGCGCGACAAACTAGGCCGTTCAACTTTGACTCACACGGCAAGGATGAAAAGCCGAACTTCCCGAAGCCTTCCCTCAAACCACAAAGCTGGACGCAGGCCGCAAGAGCCGAAGCGTTGCCGGACCGCTGGCTGGCAATCGCCTATCGCGGCGCGGCTCCAGTTCGCCGCGCCGAGAGCAACCCAGTGACTATACCGTTGGAACTCACCATCTCGCCGACCTCAGACAAGCCTCCGATCGACATCTCAGGCGACAATCTGATGGTAGGCCCGGAGTTGTTGTGGACAGTCGATTACGGTCGCGCGCTGGGCGCCGGCATGGCCATTGACATGCCGCTCGATGACGCAGACCTGAGCGACGGCTTCGACCGTCTTGTGGTTGTCGGCGTAAGCGGGCGAGGAGAGATGCCCGATCAAGTGCAACTGGATCGGCTCTTCGATGCGCACCATTATTCGCGCGGCTTCGCTTTTGTTCAGCAAGGCACGCCGACCAATAATACCAGCGAAGCAAAATCAGGTTACCCGCCGCCCGATCCCGACGCGGCCTTGAGTTACGCCGTCGAGCAGGGAAGCCCTCTCGTAACGTCCGGGAGAGACGGCGGGCGATTCGCCGCCGCTCTCGGTTTGTTGGAAGAGCAGACGCTTACTCACATCAGCGGCGCCGATCGCGACGAATACGGCGCAGCGGGCGCAATGGCCGGCGCGTTGTGGCCGGCGACGCTCGGTCAATTCATCAGCCAAATGATGGCTCCGGTATTCGATGACAGGACCTTCGACGTCGGGAAGATGCGCAGCTACTTTATCGAACACGTCAAAGCGCGCGGCGCTTATCCGGCGTTTCGCGTGGGAGCCGTACCATACGGGCTTTTGCCGGTCACGTCGCTAAACTATTTTGTGCCTTCTCAGTTTGCCGAAAGCGATTTCGAGCGCGATCTTCCAAACGTGCTGAAAGACCTTGTTCAAAATGTCTGGCTAAAGGCTTCCTCCAACGCGCCTCACATTGGACGGACAGCCGATGCCGATGCCGATTTACTCGCAGTGCTCGGAATGGATGCCGCCGCGCAGGAAGTGCGCGTGCGGAATGTTATGGGTCCGGGCTTTGTGAAAGCGCTCTATGACGCAGTAGGCGGAAATTGGATCGCCATGAGAAATCAGCTTGCGCTCGTGTCGCGCGTCTATGGATTGATCTCGAAACTCGGCAAGAGGCCCGACTGGATGAATGCGCGCATCAACTGGTTGATTCAGACGTTTGATTCAAAACGCTTCGCCGCTCCCCTCGTCCAATCCGGGCCTCTGTCAGAAACCGAAACTTTACAGCCGAACTATATCGAATGGATTCGGACGGCATCGATTGATAATTTGCGCAAGGAAGATTTCGGAAAGGACAATTCCGGCAACGTCAATTCGCCGCCCGGCACGATGCTTTATCTGCTTCTGCGTCATGCGACGTTGGTTGAATACGTTCGCATCGCTTATGACTTTTTGATCGAAAACACAGCTGCGACCAAAGTTCAGGATTTCGAGCGCTATGAGCGCGAGTTTTGGGACATCGCTTTCACTGCAAGCCGAAACACGATCTGGGATTACCTCAAGATGAATTACGGCGGCTTGACGGCGGGGCTGCCGCTCGGCGAATACCTGCTTTCAGACTTAGCCGGCGCAACGATAAAGGATGCGATTACTGCGAATCGATTCTGCCTGCAAAAACTTGAGAGATTGCCGACGGCTGAGTTGGAACGCTTGACCGCAGAGACGCTCGACATCTGTTCGCATCGCTTGGATGCGTGGGTCACATCGCTTGCCAAAAAGCGGATCGAAGAGATACGCCGTCTCAACCCGGTACCGTCAAGAGGAACTCACATCGGCGCGTTCGCTTGGGTGGAAAATCTGCGCGCCAAACCCGCGGGCGCAATCATTACTCTGCCCGACGGCAGGCTTGCCGAGGCGCCCGCATTTTCAGGCGGCTACATCCACGCGCCTTCCATGACGCACGCTTCGACCGCCGCCGTGTTGCGCAATGCGCATCTTACTCGCGGCGGCAAAGACCGGACGGAATACGCCGTTTCGCTGACTTCATCGCGTGTGCGCCGCGCCCGCGCGATACTCGACAGCGTGCGCAATGGTCAGCCGTTGGGCGCCGTGCTTGGCTATCAGTTCGAGCGGGGTCTTCACGAAAATCAAATTGAAATCTACATTGCGCCGATGCGCGCGCTTTATCCGCTGGTTGCCGACAAAATTGAGAAATCGTCTGAGCCGGTTGAGATGATTGCAGCGCGAAATGTAGTTGACGGCTTGCAATTGCGTACTGCTTGGCGCGATGGAACGCTGCCGTTCGGCGACAAGGCCAAGGGCGTGCCCGCCAAAGGCGCAGTTCCTGCATTTGAAGCTGAACTTCAGAAACTCGATGACGCGGTTGATGCTGTGGCTGATCTATTGACCGCCGAATCCGCTTATCAAGCGGTGCGCGGCAACACGACGGCAAGCGCTGCGTCGCTCGATTCGCTGGCGCAGGGTATGCGTCCGCCTGACCCGGAAATCGTCCGCACTCCCAGAGACGGACTAACGTTGACTCATCGCGTCGCGCTCGTAATCGGCGGCAAAGTGTCTTCTATGCCGAGCGGTTGGACGGCAAAGACCCCGCGCTCTACGGCTGAACCATGTCTTGATGCTTGGGTCGGCTCCGTACTTGGAGATCCGTCGAAGGTTCGCTGTCGAGTCAGCATCCCTGAAGGCGATCCGCCTCACCGCAAAGAGATCGTCGTTACGCTCGCTGATTTGAAATTGCGCCCGCTCGACGTGCTTGCCCTCACCGGTTCGTCATCTGCCGCCGGCGCGGATTCGGAACT
>CAYXVU010000318.1:0-5796 GCA_964468725.1 uncultured Clostridia bacterium | reverse complement strand
CCCCAGCGGTAGACGATGCCGAATTGCAGGCGAAAGTCGTGGCTCCATGACTTCTCTGTGCCTTCCTGGTTTCTATCGCCGCGATAGGGGGTGTAATCCGCCTGAATGACGCGCACCGCAAAGTGCTTCGAAACGCTGATGTCAATGCCCATGCCGACGGCGAAGGCAAAGTCGGTCGTATCCGCTTCGAATTCGCGTTCGAGCATGGTGTCAGGAATGATGCCCTTTGCTTTCACCTGTTGATTGGCGATACCGACTAAGATGTGGGCGAAGATGTTGGTCTCTTCGCTGCGCGCCGAAAAGCGCGGGCCAAAGAGCAGCCGACTGCGGCGAATCTCGGTCTTCGCCGACTCAATGAGGGTGCTGCCAAGCATCAACTGGCTGAGATCGGTTTCGTTTTTGTGCCAACTGAAATCGCCGACGAAGCCGACCTTTTTGAAGCGGCAGTCTTCAAATGGATTGACCGCGACATTAACCCCGAAGCCGTTCAGGCTGTAGCGGCTGTTGAGCTGGTCGGAGCGGATTTGATCGTTACCCGGAAAGGCATTCAAATAGGCGTAGCCGCCGAAGAGTTCTACTTTGGAAGCATTACAATCCTGCGCCGACGCTGGGGCGGCAAAGGCCAGCAGAAGAGCGATTAGAGACAGGTATCTCCGCATGAATCACCTCGTTTTTCATTGATCTGCTCGTTGCGGCACTTCCGCAATCGGTTGATTACCATGTTGCTTCGGGCAAGCAATCATAAGGGTCGAGAGGTACAACCTTCGGGCTCTCATCCGTAAATGAGCCGTTGGCAGAAAACATAACAAACTTTTCTCTCCCTCTTTTTTTTGAGTGAAAAACGGCGGGCGGCGGGAATAAATAAATTTTTCGATGGCATGTATTTCAGTGAAGGGTCGCGGCACTGTTCGGGCGGGTAAGTGTAAAGGTCGTACTAAGGGGCGCGCGATGTCAGGCGCCCCTTTTTTTGCCTCGCCGCCGCCTGACATTTGACCATCGTCAGAGTGAAGCATAGAATTTGGTCGCCTGCGGGCAACTGCATTTCTTTGCGAGCAACGCATTTTTCAATCATCGGTAGCACCCATCTTTCTCAACCGAAGCACAGGAGGCGAGACGACATGATAAAAGAGATCGAAGACATTCTCGGCGACGAAGCCGAATCGCTATTGACCTATCAAAGCAAGACCATCCCAAAAGATTCGTTGCACCTGCCCGGCCCCGATTTTCTGGATCGCGTATGGGTCGGCTCGGATCGCTCGCCTGTCGTGTTACGCAACCTGGCGACGATGTTCAATCACGGGCGACTGGCGGGCACGGGTTACCTCTCGATTCTCCCCGTAGATCAAGGCATCGAACATTCGGCGGGCGCATCATTCGCTCCCAACCCGATGTACTTCGACCCCGAAAACATCATCAAGCTGGCGATAGAAGGCGGCTGTAATGCGGTGGCGACGACGCTCGGCGTGCTCGGTTCGGTAGCGCGCAAATACGCGCACAAGATCCCCTTCATGCTCAAGATCAACCATAACGAATTTCTCTCTTACCCCAATCAGTTCGATCAGATCATGTTCGCTTCGATTGACCAGGCTTTCGATATGGGTTGCACCTCTGTCGGTGCGACCATCTACTTCGGCTCGGAGCAATCCACGCGGCAGATTCAAGAGGTCAGCCAAGCCTTCGCACACGCTCATGAATTGGGGATGTTCACCGTGTTGTGGTGCTACTTGCGAAACCCGGAATTCAAAATCGGCGGCACTGATTATCACGTCTCGGCTGACCTGACCGGGCAAGCCAACCATCTTGGGGTCACCATCCAAGCCGACATCATCAAACAGAAACTGCCCGAAAATAACGGCGGCTACAACGCCCTCAACACCAAAGAGAATCCCTACGGCAAGACCAATAAGAAGGTCTATACGGAACTAGCTTCGGATCACCCCATTGATTTGACGCGCTATCAAGTGGCCAATTGTTATATGGGGCGCTGCGGGTTGATTAACTCCGGCGGGGCATCGGGCGAAAACGATATTCAGCAGGCCGTCAAAACGGCGGTCATCAACAAACGCGCGGGCGGCACCGGCCTGATCTCCGGGCGCAAGGCTTTTCAAAAGCCGATGGCCGAAGGGGTGGAAATTCTCAATGCCATTCAGGATGTCTATCTGACGCCGGAAGTAACGATTGCGTAATGACAGAGACAAGTGACGGGTGACCTGCGGCGGCAACTTCGCTGGTCACTCGTTCCTGCTTATTTCACCTCTTTGATGTTGAGTGGTTTGGCGAATAATTTTTCGGAGATGTCGGTGTTGAAGATAACTTCATCGAAGCTCGCGCGCCCGCTCTGCTGTCCCTCGCGGTAGAAGTCCGTAAAGGTCGGAACCTTGATACCGGAGAACTCTGCCCAACGAAAGAATCTTGCCTGATTGGTAACCGTCCGACCCTCTTCGACTGTTTGATACTCCGACATCATCGGCAATTTGGTGCGCGCATCGAAATGCAAAGTCACCATCGAGCCGTCGGCGAAATCCAGACGCACCGCCTCAGAAAAGGTGTTCTTCCATGGTTCGCGGCGACCGAGATAGACCAGCTTCACGCCGGGTTCCTGCCAGCGTAGACGCAAGAGGTTATCGAGATCATGGCGAATGGACTGCTGAAAACTCTTCACTTGCTCTTCGGTCTGCTCCCGAATCTGTTGCATGGCGGCGTCGTAAATCCAGCCGCTCGCGGCGCTGTTGGTTTGAATGTATTTGCGATTTCCTTTGCCAAACTCGGTACGCTCGCGGTCGGGATAGACGATGTAATCAACGAAGCTGTTGGGGTCGCCGGGTACGCCTTTCAGGAACTGCGTGTACTGGCCGCGCGTCGTGGTATTGCGGATGGCGAGATACGTCTCGCCGCCGCGCGCCTTGATGGCGTCACGAATGAGCGTTGTCGCTTTCGCCGGATCGTTGTCATCTTCCTGTGATGCAGCCGTCAGCACAAACGCAGGTGTCGTCATCAATAAAAGTAAGAAGGTAATCAGCAACTTCTTTGGCTTCACTTCAACCTCCGAAACCGTTGGGCGATGCAAGCAACGACCGCCGCGCCGCACTGTTTCCTTCACGCAGCCGGAGCGACCGGGCGGCTACGCGCTATTGCTCTCCGGCTCACGAAATTCTTGAACAATTTGGTAGAGCGTCGTGCGTTCGGCGGGCGTGCGTCCGAGTTCGCGGATACGTCGGTGAAACTCTTCGCGTGACAGAGATTGCCCCGAAGTAGAACCGGCTAGCCGCGAAATGTTCTCTTCCATCAAGGTGCCGCCGTAATCGTTCGCCCCGGCGCGCAGACAGGCTTGCGTCACCTCGCGCGCCATCTTCACCCACGAGACTTGGATGTTATCAATCCACCCTTGCAACATCAGGCGTGCCAGGGCATGAACCTTCAAATGCTCTTCAACGGTCGGGCCGGGTCGCGCATCGCCCGATTGATAAAGCTGGGTGAACTCATGGACGAAACCGAGCGGCACAAACTCCGTAAAGCCGCCCGTCTCTTTTTGAATCTCGCGCAACAGCAGCAGATGACGCAGCCAATGCTCTTCGCTCTCAGTGTGGCCGTACATCATCGTTGAGGTCGTGCGGATACCGAGTTGATGCGCCGTCTTGATGACCGCAACCCACTCAGGCACTTTGAGCTTGATGCGCTCGATTTGATGGCGCACATCATCGTCGAGAATCTCTGCCGCCGTGCCCGGCAGCGTGCCCAGCCCTGCCTCTTTGAGCATCATCAGGTAATCGCGCAACGCCATCTGCGTTAGTTCCACACCGTAGACAACCTCCATCGGAGAAAAGGCGTGAATGTGCATATCGGGCGTGCTCTGTTTGATAACGCGCAGCAGGTCGCGGTAGTAGTACGGATCAAGGTCGCGCGGCAGCCCACCTTGCACGCAAACCTCGCGCGCGCCGCTTTGCCAGGCTTCGCAGGCGCGATGAGCAATCTCATCGAAGGAGTGAAAATAGGCTTCCTTTTCGCGCGGCGCGCGGCTGAAAGCGCAGAAGCGACAACCGACAAAGCAGATATTGGTAAAGTTGATGTTGCGATTGACGACGTAGGTAATGCGCTCGCCAACGCGCTCCTGCCGAATGCGATCAGCCGCCAGCACCAATGCTTCGAGTTCATCTCCGGTCGCCTGCGCCAGCCGTAAGCCGTCAGCGAAACTCAACTCTTCGCCTCGCAGCGCCCGTGCCAGCACCCGCGCCACCGGCGGCGCAATCTGTCCGAGCAAGAAGTCGAGTCTGTTGGGTTCATCCCAACCGATCTTTCTCAGTAACTTTGTCGACTGTAGGTTCAACATGTGAATTTTGATTGCCAAGCAATAGTCCCACGCGTTGCCGTCATCGTCAATGCGCGCCGCCGCTCGGGTTCAGGCTGACGCCGCCGAGAATCGAGACAGACGGCGAACCGCTCAAGCCAGTATAGCGGTCATCCCTTTCCATTGATTTGCGCGTATCCTTTGTCGTCAGCCATCAGGTGCAGGCGGGTGTGCACAGAAGGAGAGAACCACTCATATTGCCCGACGAATTCGGGGTAAACGCAGAGCCGCTCGCGCAGGTCATAACCGGCAGCCCGAGTGCGCTCGGCCAACTCGTCCAGATGCGGCCAGGGCTTTTCAGGGTTGATGAAATCGCGCGTCAATGGCGAGATGCCGCCCCAGTCGTTGATGCCTGCGGCGAGCAAAGAGGGGTAGCGATCATCGGAGAGATTGGGCGGCGCCTGCACATTCATATCACCCAGTAGCAAGCGCGCGACGGCAATGGTGCGCTGAAAATCGAAGCCTTCGGGCTCCGGATGCAGCTTCATGGGAATATCCGGTTTGGCGCGAAAATTTTGAATGATGACTTCCTGAATGTGGCCGTAGCGTTGATGCAATTCGCGGATGGCAACCAGTGAGGCGACTCGTTCGTCGAGGGTTTCGCCAATGCCGACTAAAATTCCTGTGGTGAACGGCATCTTCAACTTGCCCGCTTCGGCAATCGTTCGCAGGCGCAAAGCGGGCAGCTTGTCAGGGGCATTGAAGTGCGCGCTGCCGTTTGCTGTCAGCCGCTCACTGACGCTTTCGAGCATCAAGCCAACGCTCGCATTGGTGGCGCGCAATCTCTCCAAATCGCGCCGTCCCATCAATCCCGGATTGGCGTGCGGCAACAACCCGGTCTCGTTGAAGACGCGCGCACACATCGCCGTCAGGTAATCGAGGGTTGTGCGGTGTCCATAGCGGGCTAGAGTTGCGCGCATTTCGGGAAACAGGGCTTCGGGGCGGTCGCCCAAACTGAAGAGCGCCTCTTTACAGCCGAGCCGTGTACCCGCTTCAGCAACGGCCAACACTTCATCCGGCGACATGGTGTGAGCCGCTGCTTGGCCGGGGTCTTTGCGAAAGGTGCAATAGCCGCAAAAGTCGCGGCACAGATTGGTGAGCGGGATGAAGACCTTCTTCGAATAGGTGATCGCTTTGCCCTTCAGGCGGTCGCGCACCTCGGCGGCGAGGCGAAGCAATGCCTCGCCTTCATCGCCCGGTCGTGCGCCGATCAGCCAGCGCGCCTGTGCAGGGGTCAGTTCAGCGGCACGCGCGGCGGCGAGCGCTTCGGCAAATTGGCTTTCCCGTCGGCTGGTGACCATATTCGCTTTCCGATTGGCTACCCTTGAATTGGGTAGCCATAACGTTAGCAACTCTAACCATCTTGCAGATGGGATTCAACTATGCAGATGAATGAGGGTGCGCGAAATCAAAGTAGGTGCGATTAGACCGCCTTTTCCCAATCGCTGCTG
>CAYXVU010000317.1:0-5829 GCA_964468725.1 uncultured Clostridia bacterium | reverse complement strand
TGAAAGACATCGGCCTGTGGGGGTCGCGCATTCAAAAAGCTTTCGTTGACATGAACATCATCGAATATGGCGACTTGGATGTGGAAGCGATGAGCGCGGCGGACGAAGACGTTGCCGCAGAATTCGATAAACTGCGCGCCGCCCGCGATGCTCACGTCAATTCCGTCATCGCGCAAGCCTAGTTGTAGATAGCCGAACTGTGACGAAGGAGGACTTGAGAAAGAGTTAATGCGGGTCACCTTTCATCATTGTCGGTGAAGTGCCAAACGAGGAATGGCTGAACGCTTACAGGGACAAGTTCAGAGCGGGGTGGGAAACGCTTCTCACTGGCTCGCGCTCTTGAATGACGCCTATTGCCGCAAGCTTGGAATGCCGATCTACCCCGGCTCGCTTAACCTTCGCTTATCGCATGAATTTGACTGGGCGGACTCACGGTATCAGAAGATGCTCATATGGTTTCCGCGCGCCGAGAACGGTGGGGAGCGGGATATTCTTTTGCTTCCCTGTGTATTGGAAAACCTTGCCGATGAGGCTGCTTTTTTGTGGACAACGACGACGGCAGTTGCGCCGGAAGAGCGAAGCATTATAGAGATTCTGGCGTCCGTAAATCTGCGACAAAGATTCCGATTGAAAGACCGAGACACGGTTATCATCAGACTAGAGTCGCCGCCTGACTAGCGCATCGGCAAGAGCAACACTTCCGTAAGCTTCTCTTGCAACCAATCGGTCGTGGTAGAGCAGCGTTAGGCATCTCCGTTATGAAGAAAAAAATCTTGCTTGCCCTCATCGTTCTGCTCGCTATCGGTGCGTTCATCTTCTTCTTCGTCGTTCCCGCGCAAGTCGAAAAGCGCATGAACGTGATGCTTACGCCGCCGCCCTATGCGGCATCAGAAACCGCGCAGGCTTTGCACCAACGCTTGCTGGTCGCCGACCTGCATGCCGATTCGCTGCTGTGGGACAGAGACTTGCTCGAACGCAGCAGTTATGGGCACGTAGACATCCCGCGTCTGATTGAAGGCAATGTCGCCCTGCAAGCCTTCACCATTGTCACCAAAACGCCGCGCAATATGAACATCGAGAATAACGATGATACGACCGACAACATCACCTTGCTTGCCATCGCCGAACGTTGGCCGATGGCGGCGTGGAGCAGTTTGACGGCGCGCGCCCTCTATCAAGCGCACAAACTGCGTGACACCGCTGCGCGCTCAGACGGTCAATTCGTTCTGCTTCGCACGCGCGACGATTTGGCCAATTACCTCGAACGCCGCCAAAGCGACAATCGCATCACGGCGGGATTTTTAGGCATCGAAGGCGCGCACGCGCTTGACGGCAACCTCGACAACCTCGATGCGCTCTACGACGCAGGGATTCGAATGATGGCGCCGACCCACTTTTTCGATAACGACATCGGTGGTTCGGCGCACGGGGTTATGAAAGGCGGGCTGACCGAAAAAGGCAAAGAGATGATGCGCCGCATGGAAGGGCGGCGCATGATCGTTGATCTGGCGCACGCCTCGCCGCAGACCTTCGATGACGCCATTACGATGGCAACCCGTCCGGTCGTCATTTCCCACACCGGCGTGAAAGGGACATGTGATAACACGCGCAACCTGAGCGACGAGCAACTGCGCGCGGTCGCTAAAAACGGCGGCATAGTCGGCATCGGCTTTTGGGACACGGCGACTTGCGGAACCGATGCCAAAGCCATTGCCCGCGCCATTCGCTATGCGGTCAACATTATCGGCATCGAACACGTCGGGCTGGGGTCGGATTATGATGGCGCGATTACTGCGCCTTTCGATACGACGGGCGTCGTGCAGATTACTGACGCGCTCATCGCCGAAGGCTTCAGCGAAGCGGAGATCGAAAAGCTCATGGGCGGCAATGTCATTCGCCTACTGCTGGAGACTCTGCCCTAAGGATTTGTTATCGTCTCTCTCGGTTCGAGAGGCTGCCTGACGACAGAAGGACATGGAGCGTCGGAGACTACAGCATTTAGCCTGTGTTGTCTGAAGCGGAAGCCCAAAAACCGATCACACGAGCGGAAAGCTTTATTGCTCTAGCTGAAACCGCCATCGTTTGATGCTTGTTCCCCTCCCGCTCCTCTCTTCCGTTTGGCCGTTCGAAGTCGGTGTTGCTATGATGAGTTCGTAGACAGTTAGCCTTCAACTTCCAGCCCGGCATTCAGCGATAAGGACAGGGAGTATGCCGAAGTCGAAACTCGCGCTCTTCTTTCTCTTCTTCTTCCTCTTCATTTCGCAGACGTCGGCGCAGAGCGGACGCATCCGCGAGGGGACAACTGCGACTGGCAAAGCCGACGATCAATCGGTCATCAAGCTGCGCGTCGAAGAGGTCTTATTACCCATCAGCATTCGCACCCGCATCGGCCAATTGCCGTCACGACTGGATCAGCACGATTTCATCGTCAGCGAAGATGGCAAACGGCAAGCTCTGACAGCGGTGATGCGAACGCGCGCCAATATCGTCTTGCTGCTCGATGGCAGCGGCACAGCGACCAATCTGAAAAACATCGGCATCCATCGGGAACTGGCGCATCAGATGATCGAAGCGCTTGGCGAAGAAGATCGCGCCGCCATTGTCAGCTATGGCGACACGCTGACGTTGATCTCCGACTGGACGAGCGACAAAGCGGCGCTCAAAGAGGCATTGGCGCGCAAATTCAGACCCGGATTGAAATCGAATTTCTATGAGAGCCTGCTCTATGTCGCAGGAGAGTTGTTGCCAAAGGCCGAAGGGCGACGCAGCATCATTGCTTTTACGGACGGCGTGGATTCATTCAATCCGGCGGGGCTGAACAAAGCAATTGCCGCGTTGCATCACGCCCGCGCGACGGTTTACGCATTGACCGAAAGCAACATGATTCAGGCTCTGTTGCGTCCGAAAATTTATAACAAGCTGGCGTGGTATGAGATGCTCGATCCCAAAGTGCAGAAACGCTACACAGAGTTGCGCCGCTACTATCAAGAGCTTGAAAACGCCGAAGCGGTCTTAGCCCGCCTTGCCGAAGAGACCGGCGGCACGCTGTGGAACCCAGAAGGCTGGATCGAGTGCAGCGACCGGCAGCCTAAGGAGTGGGAAGTCAAAGAGTTCGACCAAAAGACCGTCTCTTGCGCTACGCTGCGCAGTCAAATCGTCGAAGAGATCGGCACGGAATATGTGCTCGCCTACTCATCCGAGCGCAAGCCCGACGACAAAGAGTTTCATCTCATCAAGGTGTACACAGACAAACCGGACTGGCAAGTTCGGGTGCGGCGCGGCGTCTATTCAGGGCTGCCGGAACCTCCGAAAGATGCGCTCAAGTGAGCGGCGGCAGGCGTTGCGCTTTATGCGAAAGCTTGAGCGCATACATCGAGCCATCCGCCTTTTCCACAGCGCGCTCAATCTGTGATAGATCGGTAAAGGCGGCGATACCATGTGAGATGACAAGCGGCGGAAACGGACTGTTATTGCCGAACTGGGTTTGCAACAAAGCGGCATTCAGATCATTGATGCGCTTGTGAACATCGGCTTCGGAGATATTGAACAACAGGATCAGAAATTCGTCGCCGCCCCAGCGAAATAGCAGATCGTCAGCGCGAATCACGGAACGGATGCGCCGCGCGACTTCGCGAATCGCCGCATCGCCTACGGCATGGCCGAACGAGTCGTTGATGGGTTTCAAGTCGTCAATATCAATGAGGACGACGCAACCCGCAACGTTGGCCAATGGCGCATCCTGTCGCTTTTCGATGAGCGAATAGAAGGCATGGCGATTGAGCGCTTCGGTCATGGGGTCGGTACGCGCCAGCTTCTCCAACTTGTCGCGCGCGGCGATGAGTTCCAGATTCGACACTTCCACTTCGGCGCGCACATCTTCCATGACGATCATCACGGTGCCGAAACCGAGCAGGATTTCTAAGATCAGATCATAGATCGCCCAATACCTCAAATAGCCGATTTGTGCGCCGCCGCGATAGAGTTCAATGTAGGACAGCACCAGAAAATAGTGGAGAAAATCGAAGGCTAATAACGCCAGCGCCAATCGCGTGACGCTCAATCCTGGCCCGATATGATTAGCGCGCGAGGCGGCACGCAACGCATAGCGCGCCGCCGCAAAGAGGCCGCACAAAACCGCTGCGTGTACGAGGAAGACAAGATTCAACCGAATCGGGGTGTGTGCCAGCCCTGTCGCAAGAGCCAAGACTACTAATAATCGCAACCCATCACGGCGGGTGAGCGTCGCCCCTTTCACATAGTTGCGACAGCCCATGATGAAGATATAGCCGAATAGGTATTCGCAGAAGAAGTAAAGCGTCAAAAAGACTTTGTGCAACGTCGCCGTGCGCGACGCGCAAATCATCGCCAGCAACGAACAGGTCAGCATCACCCATGCCGTCGTCCAATAATCAAGGTACTGACGACGAATCGAGCGCGTCAGAAAGACCGATAGAATAGTAATCAGTAGGACACCTGCAAATTGAATCACTAACCCGGACGCCGATTGCAGGAAGTCAAGGACGCTTTGCATGTTGACCCATCCCATCCAGAACAGCCGTTGTTATGTTTGGTTGCTTATTGTGTGCTGTCTGGTGCTGCTTAGGGAAAGGCGTTTCAGATTCGTCGGATGTGCTCAGAGTACTCTGCTTCGCCTATGGTTTGCTCGTTCCGGCAGGGGCAACCCGTACAATCCGTAGCTAGAATACAAATGGCTCGTAGCAGTGTCAATAATTCTTATGGCGACCTTTGGCCTCGAACAGCGGAGAGGAGGCCGGACAAGCCGATCATTTTTCAGCGGTTTCGGCGTAGGGACAATGACGACAACCGGAGCCGCAACAGTAACCGCGTCGTAGATGATAGGCGCGGGTGAAGACCATCAGGCCATCCTCCCATTCATAATCTTCGCCTTCGATCAGCCGGTCAATGGCACTCCCTTTTACCTCACGTTTGCGCTCCATCGTTTCGACCGTAACAGAGGAAGGGCAGACGGCCAACGGCGGCGTCCCCCCCTCCCCATTCGCTTTCATCCTTTTCAAAATACGGGGGCAGCCAGTTTCGCCAGCACCGCCGCCGACGCCTGCTCAACATCGGCGTGCAGCGAATTGCCATGCGAATCCATCGTCACGATGGCGGGAAACTCATGGACGCGCAGGTGCCACATCGCTTCGGGGATGCCGAATTCCAGTAGCTTCACATCCAACACGTCTTCGATGCATTGGGCGTAATACTGCGCCGCGCCGCCAATGGCGTTCAAATAGACCGCGCCGCCATCGCGCAGCCCTTCCAAAGTGCGTTTGCCCATGCCTCCTTTGCCCATCACCGCGCGCACGCCGTACCGTTTGATGATGTCGGCTTGATAGGGCTCTTCGCGGCTGCTGGTCGTCGGCCCGGCAGCCGTGATGCGATAGCGGCCATTCTCTTTTAATACCACAGGGCCGCAGTGATAGAGCACCGACCCGTGTAGATCAACCGGCGGTTCATGCTTCATCAGGTGGGCATGCACTTGGTCACGCCCGGTGAACATCTCGCCACTGATGAGCACAATGTCGCCGACCTTGAGCGACCGCACTTGCTCTTCCGTCAGCGGCGGACTGAGAACCTGTTCATTGCCGGTTTTGGCAAAGCCTTCACCGACGGCCATCTTCGTCGCGGGCTGTTGATCTCGATAGAGCCAGCGTTTGATCTGCCCCGTCTGCGCATCCAACACGACGCCGAGCCGTCTGAATGCCCAACAGTCGTAGGCTACCGAGACGAAGAAACTCGCAGGCAAGCGGTTGAGCGCTCCGATCTTGCAGCCGATCAGGGTCACTTCGCCGCCGAATCCCATAG
>CAYXVU010000316.1:1732-5898 GCA_964468725.1 uncultured Clostridia bacterium | reverse complement strand
AAAACCATTCGAACGATTTCGAATGTTCTCTCGATTGGCAAAGACTTCGATCTCCTTTCGCCCGCAGCCTACCAATTTGCTCGTAGCCAAGGTTGGTGTCGGTCAGCGAATGATTTTGATTTCGCCCACTGCTTCAGTGACCGCGCCTACCGCAGATTTACCGGCGGCATCGAACGCAGTGCTTGCACATTGCGACGACTGCAAGCCCGCGAAGGCAAGCTGACGCGCGATGATTTCTTTGCTGCACTGCGCGATCACAATGGCCTGAGTCCGCACAAGGGTTGGCGAATGCGAATGCCGTGTGCGCATGCGTCGTGGTGGCCGGGGCGGCGGTCGGCACAAACGACAGGCTCAATGGTCAGCGGCGCACGCAAAACCGATGCGCTCCATTGGCTGACCGGAACCTCTTCTCCTTGCCTGAGCGTCTTCAAACCAGTCAGGCTAGGTCACGAACTGCTTTCCATTGGCGCAGCGCCCGGCGCGGGCTTCGACGCGCAGAGCCTCTTTTGGCGACATGAACGGTTGCATCGCCTCGCGCTCACCAACTACGACGCGGCGAAGGTCATTATTGACGAAGAGAGGCAGGCATTGGAGGCAAAGTTTGCGACTGCCTTCGATAGAGCAGCGACGTTTCAAGAGGCATGGGACGAACACAGAGACTGCCTCCCTGAATGGACGGCCAAAATTGGACGCGAAGTGAAAGCGACGCGCAGATTTTCGTTATTCGCGGGTTACTGGCGAGAACAAAACGAACTCGACAGCCTATCGTTGACCAACAGTGATGATCGCCACTTCCGGTCGGCACAGCAATCGAGCATCCACAACTGAGGTGCCGACGCCGCGACTGACAAACAAGGCTGCGCCATTCTTCTCAAACCAGCCTTGATCGTAATCCCCTGAATGTGGCGGCAACCAGAGCGCCCCATAGACCGGCAAGCGAATCTGCCCGCCGTGCGTGTGACCGGCTAACACCAAATCTGCTTCTTCCGAAGCTGTGTCAAAATAGTCCGGCGAGTGAAAGAAAGCGATCTTCAGCGCCTCTTCAGGCACGTTCTGCATCGCTTTTTCCAGATTGGGCGCACCCGCATAGGCATCATCCAAACCAATCAACCACACATCGTCGCGCACGCGAACGTTTTCGTTGATGAGCAGTTTCACGCCTTGCTTCTCCCAAAATTCGCGTTCGTCTTTCTTCTCCGCCCAACATTCGTGATTGCCACGAACCGCCCAGACGCCCAGCGGGGCGCGCAATTTCGATAACACTTCGGCGGCCAATTCATAATCCCCGCCGCGTGGAATGCTATCGCCGGTAATCAAGATCAAGTCGGGTTTTTGCGCCTCGAGAATCTCCAACACCTTCTGTTCGCGGCGACCCAACCCGTAAGAATGCAGGTCGGATAGATGCGCGATTTTGAGCGGCATATCAAGCGGATAGGTAAAGCGATGCTCTGTTGTTTCAATCCGGTAAGGTTCAACCCACAGGGAATAGGCAACGAGGAGACTGAAAAACGCGAAGGCGACCAGACAGCCAACTCGCCATCTCTTACCCAATAGTTTCAACCTCACACCTCTAGCACGACGGGAATAATCACCGGACGGCGACCGATCTTTTTTTGAATAAATCGTTTCAGCGCGACCCGAATCTTCTCTTTCATCACGGCGTAATCAATGCGTTCTTCGTGACTCGCCGTACCGACGGTCTGTTCGACCAATACTTTGATTTCGTTGAGCAACCCATCGGGGTCATCTTCATGAATGAAGCCGCGCGTGACCACTTCCGGCTCGGTTTCCAATTCGCCCGATGACGGGTTGATGGCGACAATGGGAACCAACACCCCGTCATAGGAGAGATGTTTGCGGTCGCGCACGACGAAGTCTTCGACCTCTTCCATCGTGCCATCAATGAAAGTACGCCCGACCGGTTCTTTCGCTGTGATTTGCGCGCTCGCCTCATCCAGTTCCAACACGTCGCCGTTTTCAATGATGATGACGTTACGCGCTTCAACGATGCCGAGCGAAGATGCCCACTCCTTGTGACGATATAACTGTCGGTGCTCGCCATGAATGGGGACGAGAAATTTCGGGCGCACAGCTTCGATCAGAATTTTCAAATCCTCCTGACTGCCATGCCCCGAGCAATGAATGCGCGCCATCGAACTATCAATCACCCGCGCGCCCCGCTTGTAGCAGTGCGAGATGAGTCGCGAAATTTGTCGTTCATTGCCCGGGATGTTACGCGCCGACAGAACGACCAAGTCACCTTCTTCTACGGCGAAGTTTTTATGTTGATCGGTCGCCAGGCGCGCCATTGCGGACATCGGTTCGCCTTGACATCCACTGACCAACAACACCAACTGATCGTCGTCCATCTGTCGCGCTTGCGTCGGGCTGACTAACAAATTGTCGGGAATATCGAGTTGGCGATAGCTTTCAGCGGTTTCGACATTGCGAATCATGCTGCGGCCAAGCAAGGCAACATTCCGCTCGAATTCGTGAGCCAGATCGAAGACAATTTGCAGGCGATGGAGCGAAGTGGTGAAGCAACTGACAATGATACGACTATCCGTTTCATCAAAAATCTTCTCGAAAGCCGGTTCGATGCTCCGTTCGGAGAGCGTGCGTCCGGGTCGTTCAGCGTTGGTAGAGTCGGCCAATAACGCCAACACTCCGTCATCGCCTAACTCAGTGAGGCGTGCCAAATCGGTCGGGTCACCGAGAACCGGGGTGTCGTCAATTTTGAAATCGCCCGAATGGATCACGACGCCGACCGGCGTGGTGATGGCGACGGCTGTACAAGAGGTCAGACTGTGCGAAACGTGAATCCATTCGATCTCGAAACTTTTCGTTTTGATCTTCTCGCGCGGTTCGACGGCGTGCACCATCGTCTCGTTAAGCAATCCATGCTCTTGCAACTTATTTTCGAGCAGTCCGAGCGTGAAATGAGTGCCGAAGATCGGTACATTGACTTCGCGCAACACGAAAGGCACAGCGCCGATATGGTCTTCGTGGCCGTGCGTTAAGATGATGGCGGAGATTTCATCGCGGTATTCATCAATGACCGTGAAGTCCGGTACGACAATGTCTACACCGAATAGGTCTTCTTCAGGAAATCCCATCCCGGCGTCAATGATGATGGCGTCGCCACCGCAACGCATCACCATCATATTCATGCCGAAATGACCGATGCCACCGAGCGGGATGATTTCAAGTTTTTCTGCTTCCACAAATGCCTCTGAAGGATTGGCCAGCGTCCTTCGATTGCCGTCGGCGGCATGCTGTGCCGCGCAAGCAAGTGGCAGTATAGCAAGCGCGCCGACAAACGCACGAACTATTTCGTATCAAACAGAGCGCCAAAGAGCGCCGCGAATTCATCAAGCGATAATGTTTCGGCGCGGCGTTTGGGGTCAATGCCAATGCTTTGCAAAGTCGCCTCGATATTTTTTCCTTCAGGCAGCAAGCGCGCAACAGCCTTCAGGTTATTGGCTATCGTTTTGCGGCGTTGCGCAAAACTGATGCTGACCAATTTCATAAACCGTGCGGCATCGCTAACCTTGACGGCAAGTTGGGGGCGCGGGCGGAGCTGCACGATGGCCGAGCGCACTTTCGGCGCAGGTCGAAAAGCCGAAGGCGGCACTTCGAATCGTTGCTTCGCTTCTGCGTGGAGTTGCACAAGCACAGACAGGTAGCCGTACTCTTTGCCGCCGGGTTTTGCCGTGATACGCTCGACCACCTCTTTTTGCAACATCAACGTCAGATCGAACAGCCGCGCACCGACGGCGAGGAGCCTCTCCATAATCGGCGTAGAGATGTAATAAGGCAGATTGGCTACGACACGCAGGCGCAACGTTTCCGCATGACCGCATTGCTCTTTGTAAAAAGCGACAGCTTCATCAAGCAAAGCTTGCCAGTCAAGCGTGAGCGCATCAGCCGCGATGATTTTGAGACGATCCGATGGGAGAGATTGCCGTAACTCTTCGACCAAGCGGTGGTCTACTTCGATGGCGAAGACCGGATTTGTGACAACCAAGTGGCGCGTGAGCGCGCCCAAACCGGGACCGATTTCGATAACCACATCTTGAGGTCGCAGGTCAACGGATTCAATAATGCGACGGATGACGCGTTCGTCGGTAAGAAAGTTCTGCCCCAGATGTTTTCGCGGCGGGATG
>CAYXVU010000316.1:0-1632 GCA_964468725.1 uncultured Clostridia bacterium | reverse complement strand
AATCCCTGCGGCAATCACGGCATCCGTACACGGAGTCGTGCGACCGTGATGGCAGCAAGGCTCAAGCGTGCAATACAGCGTTGCCCCGCGCGCCCGTTCACCGGCATTTGCAAGCGCAACAACTTCCGCATGGGCGACCCAATCATAGCGGTGATAGCCTTCACCGATGACCTCGCCCTCTTTGACGATGACTGCGCCGACCATCGGATTTGGGCTGACCAATCCCGCGCCGCGCCGCGCCAGTTCCAACGCTCTCTGCATGTACGACTCATCATCCATTGGCTACCACCCATCACTCCTTCAGATTTTATATCTCGCCTTCTGCGGAGCCTCATAGCCTGCGGCGACGAAGGTATCCAATTTCATAGACGACTCCGCACCGAATTCAAGCCCGTGATCTTCGCCGCGCGCCAGTTTTCCGTAGCCTGCCGCCGCAATCATTGCCGCGTTGTCGGTCGTCAGAATCGGAGTTGGATAAAAAACCGGCGCGCCGAAATCTTCGGCTTTCATCCGCGCCCGAAGCGCGCTGTTGCAGGCCACGCCGCCTGCCAGAATCAGAGTGCGCGGGCGATGTCGCTCAACCGCTTTCTTGACACGCGACACCAGCGAGCGCACTACTTTGTCTTGAAAACTGGCGGCTAAATCTCGTATCACTTGCGTCGGCTCGTCATCGGCTGCAAGCGGCGCAATCTTCTGCTCTCTCACAAAACGCAAGACGGCGGTCTTCAGCCCGCTGAAGCTAAAATCCAAATGATATGAGTCCATGCGCGGCAAGGTGAAGACCATCTCAGCAGCGCGAGCCTCGCCCGATTGCGCCAACCGATCAATGATGGGGCCGCCGGGATAGCCGAGTCCCAACAGCTTCGCCACCTTGTCATAAGCTTCGCCCGCCGCATCGTCGCGCGTGCGTCCGAGCGTCGCGTATTGCCCTTCTTCGGGAATGAAAAAGAGAGAGGTATGCCCGCCTGACACAACGAGCGCGAGAGCCGGGTAGTCAACCGGCGGATGCTCGAAGGCGACGGAGTAGATATGGCCTTCGATATGATTGACACCGACTAGCGGCAACCCCGTCGCCAGCGACAACGATTTGGCAAAGCTCATCCCGACCAACAACGAGCCGATCAAACCCGGCCCTTTCGTGACCGCAATGCCTTGCAAATCGGCTAGCGAAACCTGCGCCTGTTCGAGCGCCGATTCGACGACTTGTGTGATGCTGTTGAGATGTTCGCGTGAAGCCAATTCGGGCACAACTCCGCCGAATGGCGCGTGCGTCAGGGATTGCGAAGCGATGACATTGGAACGAATAACGCGACCCTCTTCGATCACCGCCGCTGCCGTCTCATCACAAGAGCTTTCAATGCCGAGTACCAACATCGTCCCGTCATTGTACACGACAGCACGCGGGTGCGTCAGTTGCCGGTTAAGGGTCGAAGGTTCAGGGGGAAAAGGGGAAGCAGAAGGAATTCAAGAATTCAGAATTCAAGAATTCAGAAGGGGAAATGATGCGGCTCGGCGAGTACGCCTTTCGCCGCATCCCGATTCATTCTGAATTCCTCGAATTCCCTGAATTCCCTGAATTCCTTCCTCCCTTACTGCTTCGGTTTCTTCTCCGGCAACCGGCGCGGCGTATAG
>CAYXVU010000315.1:0-5899 GCA_964468725.1 uncultured Clostridia bacterium | reverse complement strand
AAAGACAAAAACTAACGAACTGCGATGGGTCTTGTCAACTTCCTAAGTTACTGAACATGCCCAGCGAAAATTGAAACCTATGCCACGACTTTCAAACAGGAGGTTTAGAAACTTCGTTGATTCTCTGAGCAAATTCAACGCCACCTGCACCCATGACAAAACCCGCTGCCGCTTTTTTCGCGTGCAAAATTTCTCTCTGTAGTCGAGCTTATCGCCTCGCATTCCGATCACAGCCAAAATCAATAGCACAACGGCTAAGGCCAACAACAAGTTCTCCAACCGCCCCGCCCTGGTCACTCTTACCCTTTCCAACTCGAATTCTTGCTTCTGATCTCGGAAACTCTCTTCACACCAGAATCTTCTTCGGTAAATTTCAACGATCTGCCGCGCCGACAACCCCAGGTTCGTGGTCAGCAGCCAGCTTGAGACTTTCCCTTCGATCCGCGCACAGGTGAGCACGACCTTCATCGGGTACCGCTTGGTCTTAGGATAAACGACATCACTGAGCTTGAAGCATTGACCTAAGCTCAGCGGATAATCCCGTAGCTTGCCCTCATACCGGCCTCGCTTGATGATGGCGTCGCCTTTGACGCGAATGACGAAGCTCAATTCTTGGCGCTTGAGAAACTGCAAGAACTCGGCGCGCTGAAAGCCGCGAGAGGCCACAATAACGACTCGGCAAGATTTTGGCAGGCAGTGACAAAGTGATGAAATAATGATCTGCAAGTAGTCTTTTGGTTTGATCTGCAAGCGATGATGAAGTTGGCGGATGAGCCGACGGGCGACGACTTCATTGCTTTTTTGGTCTTGGATCCGCTTATTGGAGACGAATTGCCAAGCGCGCTTGAGGTTGTGAGGGAAAGAGGTGGTGGCTGGGAAGCAGCGAGCGATCTCAGCCAGGATCAGACAACGGCAGACCATCATTCCACAGACGACTTGAGAGAGTGTCGCTTGCTGGGTTGGCAGTAGTCCTTTCGTCACGGCTCGTGTAAACTTCTCAAGGCGTTTGATACGCATAAACAGCCTTCTTTGTGTGAATTGGTTTTAAGCACCCAAATTCTTATCACAAAGGAGGCTCTAATTTCACTGGGCACCAGGCCATGCAGTTGTTGACGCCGCATGGTGTGGCGTGTATCCTTTGAGGCGTTGACAACCTAGCGTGGCGATTTAGGCAAATTGCACCACGTAAAAAACTGCTAAACAGCCCGGTTTCGGCCCCGCGCAGTTTAGCGCGGGGCTTTTGATTTTATGAACAAAGACTTTCGCAAAGCAGTCACGGATGATCGCGTTTATGTATTCGACGGCGCGATGGGAACGATGATCTACACGCGCGGCGTCTACATCAACAAATGCTATGACGAGTTGAATCTGGCGCAGCCCGATTTGATTCTGGCCATTCACCGCGAATATATCAAAGCCGGTGCCGACATTTTGGAAACCAACACCTACGGCGCAAACCGCCTGCGATTGCAGGCCTACGGTTTGGAAGACAAGATCACAGAAATCAATCGCGCAGGGGTGCGTTTGGCGCGCGAAGCCGGAGGCGCGCGCGCCTATATCGCGGGCGCCATCGGCCCGCTCGGCATTCGCATCGAACCCTATGGGCCGACCTCCGGCGAAGAGGCGCAGGCGGTCTTTCGTGAACAGGCCGAGAGCCTCTTCGAAAGCGGCGTCGATCTTTTCGTACTCGAAACCTTCTCTGACATTGCCGAGATACAGCAAGCCATCAAGGCCGTGCGCGCCGTCTGTGACTTGCCGGTGGTCGCGCAAATGACCATTCAAAACGATGGCAACACCAGCTACGGCACTGCGCCGGAATTCTTCACCAAACGATTGGATGAATGGGGCGCAGATGTCATCGGCTTGAATTGTTCGGTCGGCCCGCATGCGATGCTCGAAGCCGTTGAGAAGATGCGCGCCTTGACGACACGTAAACTTTCGGCACAACCCAACAATGGCTTGCCGCGCCAGATTGACGGGCGCTTGATGTATATGGCATCGCCCGAATACCTGGCTAAGTATGCCAAGCGACTGATTCAATCGGGCATCAAGTTCGTTGGCGGCTGCTGCGGCACGACCCCTAAACACATCAAGCAGATTGCCAACGCCGTCGCCGCGCTCTCGCCGGGACGTTCATCAGTGAGCGTCTTTGTCGAAGAGCGCGCGCTGCCCGACCTCGACATCACCCCGCGCGAGCAGAAATCGCAGTTCGCCAAAAAGATGAGCGAAGGCAAGTTCGTAACCTCGGTCGAAATCGTCCCGCCGAAAGGTTGCGACCCTGCGAATATGATCGAAAGCGTACGCTTATTGAAAGAGGCGGGCGTTGACGCTGTGAATGTGCCCGACGGGCCGCGCGCCCAATCGCGCATGGGAGCGATGGCGGTTTCGACGATCATCGAACAGCAGGTGGGCATCGAATGCGTTGTTCATTATTGTTGTCGGGATCGCAACCTGCTCGGCATGACGAGTGATCTATTGGGCGCTGCCGGTCTGGGGCTGCGGAACTTTTTAATCATCACTGGCGACCCGCCGAAGATGGGGCCTTACCCGGAAGCAACCGCCGTCTTTGACATTGATTCGATTGGTCTTGTCAACATGGTCAATCGGTTGAATCACGGGCTGGATATCGGCGGCAACCCCATCGGCAAACCGACTTCGTTTTATGTCGGCGTCGGCGTTAACCCTTGCGCTGTAGATTTGGATTACGAGTTGCGGCGCTTTGAATGGAAGGTGGAAGCGGGCGCGGAATTTGCCATCACTCAACCGACTTTCGATGTTGCGCAACTGAGAAATTTTCTCAAACGAATTGAACATTGCCGCATTCCTGTGATAGCAGGAATCTGGCCTCTGGTGAGTTATCGCAATGCGGAGTTTCTGGCCAACGAAGTGCCCGGCGTCGTTGTGCCCGATAAAATCCTCGAACGCATGCAGCGCGTGACCGACAAAGATGCCGCCCGCGAAGAAGGGCTAGCCATCGCGCGCGAGACGCTGACGGAAGTCCGCGACCTCGTGCAAGGCGTGCAGGTCTCCGCGCCGTTTGGTCGCGTGCCCTATGCGCTCGATGTCTTCACCGTGTTGTCATAAGCAAAACCGGAAGCCGGAATCCCGAAGTCAGGAGGTTGGTTATGACTCGTAGAGCAGCAATCTTCACCTCTCTTTGCCTGTCTGCGATGCTCGCTGCACAAACGCTGGCGAATCAGACGGAGCCGACGCAAACGTCGAAGCCCGCACCGAGGGCGTCACTGATCGAAACCGTGAAACTCAACATTAAACGCTTGGGCGGGCGCATAGACGAAACGAAAAGCACCGGCGACATGGTGGTCTCCAGCACCGTTGATTCACAGGGCTACAAGACGACGATTGTGATTCTCAATGATCGCCAGAAAAAGCTGTTGGGATTTTATGTCTATAACTTCGGCAGCGTGAAGAATGCGCCGAATCGTGAAGAGTTATTCCGCTATCTGTTAGCGACCAATGATGCCATAACGGTGGGCGGCTTCTTCGTAGATGGCGAAGATGACATCGGCTACAAGTATCTGGTCAGCAATACATCGGCGCTCAGTCAAGTGCAGTTCGATACCATCTATAAAACTATGGCGTCGGTGGCCAAAGAGCGGCGCGCAGGGATTCGCAAACTGCTCGGCGGCGCGACGGATAAATAGCGTGCGTTGAGGCGCAGAGGGTTCGATGATGAGCGATAGAGAGACGAGAATCGAGTTACTCAAGGGCTTGCTTGCCGAGCGCGTGTTATTGCTGGACGGCGCGACCGGGACGGCCTTGCAAGCCTGCCATCTGCACGCCGAAGATTTCGGCGGCGCGCACTTCGAAGGCTGCAACGAAAACCTCGTCTTCACGCGCCCGGATGTCGTGCTGACCATGCATCGTCAATACCTCGAAGCCGGTGCGGACATTATCGAAACCGACACCTTCGGCGGCACTTCCATCGTACTTGCAGAGTACAATTTGGAAGAGAAAGCCTTTGAGCAGAACCAACGCGCTGCCGAACTGGCACGCCAAGCGGCTGCCGAATTTTCAACCGCCAGCAAGCCGCGCTTCGTCGCAGGCTCCATTGGCCCGACCACGAAAGCCATCTCTGTTACTGGCGGCATCACCTTCGACGAACTCTCCAAATCCTTTCACGATCAGGCAGCCGGACTCGTCGCTGGTGGCGCGGATGTCTTATTGGTCGAAACCATGATTGACACGCGCAATATCAAAGCCGCGCTGCTCGGCATTGAGCAACTGTTTGAGGAGATCGGCTACCGCGTGCCGGTAATGGTGTCGGCGACGATTGAATTGATGGGCACGATGCTGGCCGGGCAGACCGCCGAAGCCTTCGCGGTTTCGATGATGCATGCGGATTTGCTCACTTTGGGGTTGAACTGTGCAACCGGGCCGGAGTTTATGACCGATCACCTGCGCGATCTGGCGACGACGAGCGAACATCGCTTATCGTGTTATCCCAATGCGGGGTTGCCCGATGCCGAAGGCCGCTATTTGGAAACGCCGACCGAGTTTGCGGAAAAACTTGAACGCTTCGTTGACCAGGGCTGGCTCAACATCATCGGCGGCTGTTGCGGCACAACCTATGAACATATTCGCACGTTGGCGCAGATGGTCGAAGGCAAACGCCCGCGCCGCCCCCTAAAGATTCATCGCACTCTCTTTTCCGGCATGGACATCGTCGAAGCCGATGACGACAACCGCCCGCTCATCGTCGGCGAGCGCACCAACGAAGTCGGCTCACGTAAATTCAAACGCCTCATCAGCGAAGAGAAGTACGAAGAAGCCGCCGAAGTCGGTCGCCAACAGATCAAAGGCGGCGCGCATATCCTCGATGTCAATCTGCAAAATGCGGATCGTGACGAACTCTATGATGTTGATCGCTTCTATGAAAGGCTGATTCGCGTCGTCAAAGCGCCGATCATGATTGATACGACCGACCCTGTGGCTATCGAGCGTGCGCTTACCTATTGTCAGGGAAAAGCCATCATCAATTCGATCAACCTCGAAGACGGGTTGGAAAAATTTGAGCGCGTTACGCCACTCGCCCGACGCTACGGCGCGGCGCTCATCGTCGGCTGCATTGACGAAGACAAAGAGCAGGCGCAGGCCATCACCCGCGAACGGAAGCTCGAAATTGCCCGACGCTCGCACCGCTTGTTGACCGAAGAGTTCGGCATCCGCGCCGAAGACATCATCTTCGACCCTCTGGTCTTTCCCTGTGCGACGGGTGACGCCAACTACATCGGCAGCGCGGTTGAAACCATCGAAGGCGTGCGCCTCATCAAAGAGGCTCTGCCGCTCTCGAAAACGATTTTAGGCATCAGCAATGTGTCCTTCGGTCTGCCTGATGCCGGGCGCGAGGTGTTGAACTCCGTCTTCTTATATCACTGCACGAAGGCCGGACTCGATCTGGCCATTGTCAATTCCGAAAAACTCGAACGCTACGCTTCGATTCCTGAAGAGGAACGTCACCTTGCAGAAGATCTGTTATGGAATCGCGGCGATGATCCGATTCTACGGGCCGCCGAGCAAATTGGTGACCGCGGGGCAAGCGGCCGCTTTTTCATCGTCAATGTAAAGGCATTTTCCGATGCCAGGAATCCCGCGATTGCTTTTCGTCTGCTCGATCCCAAGGCACGCATCGTATTAGCCAACGGGGAAAAGATCGAACGCGACCTTGTTGAACTTGTGCCGAAGAAACATTGGGTAATGTTCCCGCATTGGGTGATCTATCACGGGCGACAAATCTGCCACGCGCGTAAACCGAAATGCGGCGAGTGCGTGCTCTCTAACATTTGCCCATCTGCATTTAAGGTCTAAGTTTCTTTTAGAAAACTTACAGCTTCTTCCTCAGAGTCGGTCACCAGAAATCGAGCACCGCGATTGACGGCCG
>CAYXVU010000314.1:0-5944 GCA_964468725.1 uncultured Clostridia bacterium | reverse complement strand
ATATTGCTACAACCCATTCTCTCTCTAATTGCAATCCTCAGTTTGAGCGCAGGTATCTAGCTAAGATTGTACTTTCCTGCCCGGATGATGGCGTCGGCGATGCGGCGATGCGTGGCGATGCTCTTCACCGGATGGCGATGGCGCAGTTGATTGAGCATCTCGTTGAGCGGCTGATCTTCGGTTTCGCTCGCTACCGTGCGCGTCGCGCGTTCGATTCTCTCTATGGCATCGCGTGCGAAGAGGCGGGTCGCGTCGGTTTGCACTGCGCAACTCTCCAACCCGCGTTCGTTAATCAACCGTTGCGTTCTCAGCAAGGCGCTCTCCATCGCGTATACGTCCATCACCATTTCGGAGACCAGTCCGAGCGCCTCTTGCTGATTGCGTGCCTCTTCTCCGTAAGCCCGATCAACGCTGGCCAGACTGGCTAAGGTCATCGCCTTTGCGACCTTGAGCATCTTGAGTTCATCGGTGAATTCGATATTGGCCGGAGAGAGTTCGATGGTCTCCGATGTCGGGCTCTCTCCCGACAGCACACAGTCGGCGCGTTCAAGCAAAGGCAACTCGCCCGATTTGGCGCGGCGCAGCAGTTGACTGGCGATGACGATGCGGTTGATCTCGTTCGTCCCTTCGTAAATGCGGGCGATGCGTGCGTCTCGATAGGCGCGTTCCGCCGGATACTCTTTCGAATAGCCGTAGCCGCCGAAGATTTGCACCTCTTCGTCAACGATGTAGGCCAGCGCCTCGCTCTCCCACACTTTGATGATCGAACACTCGACGGCGAACTGTTCGAGTACCGTGAGCACCTGACGCGGGTCGTCTTTGTCGGCTTGCTCCAAGGCATCGTCAATCATGCCGAGCGTGCGATAGAGCATGGATTCGCCGACGTAGGTGCGAATCGTCATCTCTGCTAGTTTATGTTTGATGAGACCAAAGTTGGCGATGGGTTGATTGAACTGCTCGCGCTCTTTGGCATACTCAACCGATTGTTGCAGGCTGAGTTTCATCGTGCCGACCGAACGCGCGCCGAGTTTCAAGCGCCCGATATTCAAGACGTTGAAAGCGATTTTGTGACCGCGCCCGATTTCGCCGAGCACGTTTTCAACCGGCACCTGACAATCTTCCAACATCAAAGCGGTGGTAGACGAGCCGTCAATGCCGAGTTTCTTCTCTTCGTGTCCGCTCACCACTCCCGCCCCGCGTTCGACCAGAAAAGCGGTGAACTTTTCGCCATCCACTTTGGCGAAGACGGTAAACAGATCGGCAAAGCCGCCATTGGTGATCCACATCTTCTGACCGTTGAGGATGTAATGTTTGCCGTCTTCGGAGAGCACGGCTTTGGTCTTCGCCGCCAGCGCATCGCTGCCCGACTGCGGCTCGGTCAAGGCATAAGCGCCAATCCATTCGCCGGTCGCCAGCTTCGGCAGATACTTTTGCTTCTGCTCTTCGGTTCCGAAAAAGACAATGGGCAAAGTTCCGATGTTGACGTGCGAGGATTGCGTGCCCGCAAATGAAGCTTGCAAAGCGAACTGTTCACCAACGATTGCTGAACTGACCTTGTGCAGTCCCAACCCGCCATAGGCTTCGGGAATATCAATGCTCAGCAGTCCCAACTCACCGGCCTTGCGCATCAATTCCCGATGCACTCCGTAATCCTTCGCATAGATGCCTTCTTCATTCGGAATGACCTCTTTGCGAAGAAACTCTTCGGCTGTCCGGGCAAACATTCGTTGCTCTTCGCTGATGTCTTCGGGCGTGAATACATCTGCGGGATGGCGGTCTTCAATCAAAAAGATGCCGCCTTTGAGAACCTTCGCGTGTCTGGCTTCGCGTGTCATTCGCACCCTCCAATGATGAAACGAGATGATGAATCAAGGACGCTACAATAGCACTAACAGGTGTCAGGTGTCAGGTGTTCACTTGCTTGTCCGTTGTCCGTCGCGCTAGCCTTCCTGAAAGGCATGCGCAGGTACGCGAAAGCGCGCCAACCACATCGCCAGCAGCCACGCCAGTCCGGGGCTAGCCGATAACCCCCCGGCGATGACCATCACCGTAGGCGCATTGAACCACGCCAGCAACCAACCGCCAATCAGCGTTGCCAGCGACATTGTTGTCCATTCCAACGAGCGGTCGGTTGTAAACACGCGCCCGCGATACTCGTCCGGCAGCACCCGCATCAGCAGCGTCTCTTGCACGCCGAACTCTGCGCCGAGCACCAACCGCGACAAGGCAACTAGCACGGCTGACCCGGCAAGCGAAGGCATCAAGCCCGCCGCCGACATCAACAGCCCTTGCGCCAACAGCGACCAGCCGATGAAGTGCCCCGCGCGACCCTCTTCATTCACCCACATGCCGATGCGCCGCGCCAACGTCATGCCGATGAAAAGACCGATGCCGCTGGCCGTAAAGAGCGCGGCAACGTTCCAATCGCCGCGATTGTCCGCCGCATGCGTGAAGGTGTGGCCGCCCATCTGATCGAATAACAGGTTGACCATGCCGCCGCCGCTCGCCCAAGCGACATTAATTAATATGATGGCGCGCACAAACGGCGTTGTGCGAACGTAGGCCAAGCCTTCGCGCAGGTCAACAAAGAACCCTCTGCGACTGCGTTCGACCGGCTGCTCGCTGCCTGCTATCGGCGCGCTCAACCCGCTCTCAGCCGACAGCGGCGCGGGTAACTGGTCGGCCATCTCTTTTGCAACATCCGGCGCAGGGGTGCGTCGTCCGGCCTTGTGCATGATCGCAGCCGGTATCGCCCAAATGAACAGAGCAGAGGCGACGAATGACAACGCGTTGATGAGAAAGGCCGCATTGTAACCGAACTTCGCCGTCGTCACGCCGCCGAGCGCCGCCCCGAGCGCGTACTGCAAAAAGCGCGTTGAAAACATCAGCACGTTGGCGGTGAGCAATTCATTCGCCGTTACCATATTCGGCGTTGCCGCGTTTTTGGCCGCTTCGAAAAACATCGAAAGCGACGACATCAAGGCGCTACACACGACGATGATCCACACTGCCCGATACGGCACTGCAATCAGGTAGGCCAGCGCCACTAAGGCGCGCAACAGATCGGTTACGATCATGATGCGTTTGCGCGAGCAGCGATCTACGATAACGCCTGCAACGGGCGCGACCAACAGAAACGGAATCATGCGCGCCACCAGCAGCGCCGTCGTCGCCCACGCAGAGCCAGACAGCAACCGCACAACGCCCAACTCCGCAATGAACGAAAACCAGGTACCCAGTTCGCTAATCACTTGCCCCACCCAAAGGCGGCGAAAGTTCTGATTCCCTTTTAATAATTGGCTGAAAGTTGCTGAATTCATATCTCGCCCCAAAACTCAAAAGCCGCTGACATCGAATTGAGGTCAGCGGCTGAGAAACTCGATGTAGTATGAGTGCTAAGTTGTCCGCGCTGACGGGCTCGAAAGGGTTGCCCAAACGATGTCCGTGAGACAGACAGCGGCCATCAAAAAGGCGCGCGGTTCAGGTTTGGATAGATAGGTAATTGTCATCATTGTATTCCCGCTCTCTTCGCCACTCGGCGAAAGCGTGTCGGCATCTTAGCCTGACTTGCCATCGAGGTCAATCAATATATTTTGCCTGCGCGCGATAGAGGCGTTCGATCTCTTCAAGCAGGGTTTCGGGCGCGTGCTGTTCGTAAGGAATGCCGAGTTTGACCGAGAGCGGTTGTGCAATCCGCACGGCGAGCGTCGTGCGATTCGGCTCCTGTAGTTCGTAACGGCGTTTGAGGAAGGTTTCGACGGCGCGCATCTCGCGGTCTGTAAGGGTGCGCGCGTTGGCGATAAAGAGCGCCGGGGCGTTGCGATCTTGGCGGCGTTGTTCGATCTCCGACACGCGGATGATCTCTTCAAGCGACGGTGCTTCGGTAGCGCGCTCTTTGACGACGACGGTTCCGGCGACAAAATCGCCGAGCCGTTTTGAGCGCGGGCTGAAGATGATCGAAATCACCCCGATGGCATAGGAAAAGCTGGGCTGTAGATCAAGCGCCAGACGCACCAAGTTACGGACGAAGACTTCGAAGAAGCGCACCGGTCGCCCGTCTTCCCGCACAACCCGCAACTTCATAATCCGCTTGCCCGGCGTCTGCCCGCTCCACAGCGTCTCGAAGAAGACGAAGTAGCCCCAGTAGATCAAAAAGAACGCTACTACCGTGAGCGCTAATGTCCAGCCGCGCAGATCATCGAATAACCGCCAATTGGTAAACGACCCGGCAATGAGCAGAACGATTACTCCGGCGACAATCTGAATGATGTGGTCAATGGCAGCTGCAAGAAAGCGATTGCCAACGTTGGCGAGAATGTAGTGCAACTCGACCCGTTCGGGCGTTTCGATTACCAGTTCATCATCTAGCATAAGACGTAAGCTATTTTGGATTCTAGAGTGAGAAGATGTAATCCAAAAGCTAACCTCCAAAATCGAGTAGCGGGACTAAGAGCCTCATAGCTTGCTGATGCGCCGCTTCAGGCGAGCCGGAGGCATCCAGCAAGCGTACGCGTTCAGGATACGTTTCAGCCAGGCGCAAATAACCAGCGCGCACGCGCTCGTGAAACTCGCGCGCTTCCTCTTCGAAGCGCGTCATTCCGCTTTCGCCTTCGTCGGCTTTGAGCCGCGCTTTGAGTCGCGCCTGTGCCAGCTCCGGTTCGAGGTCAAAGACAATTGTCAAATCGGGCATCAGCCCGCCCGTTGCCAGCCGATTCAACTGATCAATCACCACTAAATCCAACCCGCGACCATATCCTTGAAAGGCAACCGTTGAATCGGTGTAGCGGTCACAGATCACCACTCGTCCGGCAGCCAGTGCCGGGCGGATCAGTTCAGCAACATGTTGCGCGCGGTCGGCAGCGTACAGCATCAATTCTGCCATCGGCGACAGACCGGCGCTGGTGTTGGCCAGCAAAATGCCGCGTACCTGTTGGCCGATCAGCGTACCCCCCGGTTGCCGCGTCAAAAGGCAACCCACGCCGCGCTCGCCGAGTGCGGCAACTAGCCTCTCAGCTTGCGTCGTCTTGCCGCTTCCATCTATTCCTTCAAGCGTGATAAACAGTCCGCACATACGCAAGGCGCAGGCTGAAGCTTGTTGGTTCGAGAACCTCTCAGGCGCAGAGGAGGCGGCGCACAGAGTCGGTGATTTCTCCAACCTTCAACCCATGAATTCTGCGGGTCGTTAGCAGCTTACTCGCTGCCGACAACCGATTCGGCACGCGTGTCGCTGTGATGTTCGGCGTGCGCTTCCCGGTCGGCAGCCGTCGTCGTTCGATGATGATAATCGCGTCCGCCCATGCGCGGTAGCGATACGGTCGAAATGGCGTGTTTGAAAATCAACTGTTCCTGCGCGCCAGCCTCCAAAATCACAGAATACTTGTCAAAGCTTTTGATCCTTCCCGTCAGTTTGACCCCGCTCATCAGGTAGATCGTGACATTCAGCCTTTCTTTTCGGGCACTATTCAAGAAACTGTCTTGGATGGTGTTTTGTTGTTGTGTTGTTTTTTCCATTTTCGTGACTCCCAAAATAAAAAGTTTGAAGTGTGAAGGGCGACTGAAACCTATCATATTGAACTCAGCGCAAGCAAGAGTTCACACTTTTCGAAAGCTCAGCCGTTCGCAGGGAAAGTCAGCCGAAAAAAGTTAAGAATATCGTCCCGCAACTTCTCTTCGGAACCTCGACAGACAACCGATTCTCTCCATTTTCAGATAGTTGCCCATCGGCCTTCTCTGCAAGAAGCGCATCCCCACGCTGCCTGTTGGCCATTGTATTGCTTTTACGCGATGTGAACCAGTCACAGGCGAAAGAATGAGCTTTCCGCCGCGACTTGTACCCCTTTTGTTTCATTTTTCCGAGAATGAATAAACCCTGGCCAAACAAAACCTAAGCCTTGCGCTTTTCATGCCTTTCCCATACCATGCCCCCTGTTTCAGGCATTTCGGT
>CAYXVU010000313.1:2803-5988 GCA_964468725.1 uncultured Clostridia bacterium | reverse complement strand
CATACCGCTTGAGTTGGCTGTGAAGATTCCAGGCGCAACTACATCGTTCAGCGCCGCCCCCACTGAAATTGATCCGCCGCTTTCCACCATCACAGTCGCCGTCCCAGGGATCAGCCCAGGCGGCATCAGGAAATTTACCTGGTTCGGAGAAACAAAGAACAATGGCGCAAATACTTCTGTTCCCGCCGCGTCACGGACTTTCACCGTCGTCCCGGCAAGCGAAGTCGGCAACGGGATGCTCGTGGCGATCTGAATCGTGTTTGCCAGCGAAGCGCCGTAAGCGGCGGCGATTGCCTCGCCCGCCAGACCCAACCGCTGGTAACTGGCGCTTGATACGCTGGCGACTTTTTCGGCCTGGGCCACTATGAACGGTTGCCCGGCGATGCTTACAACAGACTGGCGCGGCTCGGAACCGGCGGCGACGGTAAAATTGGCCGTTCCATTGCCATTGCCGCTGCTGTTTGGATTAAAGCTGATCCAACTCTCCGTGCTGTTTGCCGTCCAATTGCATCCTGATGGTGTAGTCACCGTAACGGTTCCGCTGCCGCCGGATTCGCTGAAAACCTGGCTGCCCGGACTGATTGCGTAGTTGCATACGCCGATTCCACCGATGGTGGCTTGCGCCATCACGTTGACCGGTGTGATGGTTCCCGCCTGATTCTGTATTCCGGTCAACTGCATGTAGCTGGCGCCGTCATTGGTCGAGAAAAAAGCCCGTTGCCGTTGCGGCCCGTTGGAATCGGCTGCAAAGACCACGCCGCGCGTCGGTCGCGGCGCCTGAAAACCAATGTATAAATCACCGCTCTCAATCGTGAGGCTGCTGGCGGCTTCTTCGTCCGGGGCAAAGGGCTGGGCAGCCATGACTGGGAAATCAACAAAACCTCCGTTGGCCGGAATCGCCGGAATCGTCACCATCTGGTTGACGATCAATTGCGGATTGGCCGGCGGCTGCCCTGATCCTGATGGATCGGCAAATGCTACCAGTCTGATCTGTTCGCCGACTGGAGAGGGAAGTCCCTGAAACTGTGCGAAGAAGATGCGCAGGTTGCGGAGCGTGACTGGGTAAGACGGCGGTGTCAGGCGATTGACGATCAGTAACCCATCCTGCACCGCGCCAGTTTCCACCGTGCCGTCGTCGGTGGCAAGGGTTATCCCGCCCGGTGTATCGCCGCGAGCTTGAACGGCAAGCGTATTTTTATTAACCGCGCTGCTGGCGATCAGCAGCGTACCGGTCTGAGCGCCCACAGCGGTCGGCACGAAGCTAGCTGTGAGCGAGAGTGAAAGTGCGCCGCCCGCCGGAATACTGACGGGAGCAAAGGGCAGTTCTACATTGAAAGCCGGGTTACTGCTGGTGATGGCGTAGAGGTTGAGCGCTACCGTGCCCGGATTGCTTATTGTCAACGTGCGGTTCGCGCTCTGCCCCGGCGCGACGATGCCGAAATCAAGCGCGCTGGGCATAACAGTAATATCCGGCGCGCCGATTCCGACGCCAGAAAGCGCGATGTCAAGACTGGGACGATTCGCAGCATTGCTGGGGATCGTCAGCATGCCCGACTGCGCCCCGGCGGCGACGGGAGAGAATCGTACCGTGATGATTTGCTGCGCTCCGGGAGCCACGATAAATGGCATCGCCGGTATTATCACGGCAAAGCGCGGATTACTGATGGCAATCGGATTGATGGTCAATGGCGACCCGCCGGTATTTCTCACCGTCAGGTTGAGGTTTTTGCTGGTTCCCGTAGTCACGCCTGCAAAATCCAGATTCCCTGCTCCGGCATCAATGGTTGCTGGCGCGCCGATTACCGTGAAAAGGTTGAATGGGCGCTGTCCACCGGCAGCGCCGCTCGGATTTGTGACGAAGACTTCACGCTCACCTTGTGTAGCGTCGGTCTGTATGTTGATGCGCCGCCTTAGTTCTGTCGTCCCGATAAAGCCGAAATCGGGCGGCGATGGATCAATTACTGTAACGCCTGAGTTCGGTGAAAAACTTACTACCGTCGCCGGAACGAAACAAATGCCTTCGATCTTCAATTCCAGATTGCTGCTTCCGGGCGGTCCTGTCGCCGGAGTAATTTTTGATATTGCGGGCGGCGACACCTGGACGGTCGCAGTGGCCACTTTTCCAACCAAATCCGATACCTGAACTCCGTTATTAACTGGGCGGCCCACAACAATGGCAACATCAACCAGCGTTCCTTTCTGCTTCAGACCGATCTGGCCTTTGTAGCTGATAGTCCTGGATTCTCCGGGTCCAAGTGGATCGAGTTGGAGCGGGAAGCCTGGATTGCCCGCCACTGGCTCTGTGCCCGGCGTCAGGCTCAGGCGCACGCGATCCAGAGTGACCTGTCCGGTGTTCGTCACTCTGGCGGTGTAATCAATGATTGTCAGTGGGCATCCCGCTGCCGGCGCTGCGGTCAGAGTCAAATCAATACCGGTGCGAACATCCATAACCATGACGGTCACCTGGTTGGAAGAGGCGTTCAATCGTCTGGTTCCAGCGCTGGCGAAATTTGGCGTCGTGGCCTGGGCAAAAGCCTGATCAACCAGTTTTGTGTTTGCGGGCGTGTTGGCATCAATCGTCACGGCATAGTTGACCGGCAGAGCGCCACTGGCATTGATGGGCCCAAGTCCGCGCCATTCTATTCGGTTGCCGACAATACGCGTCGGCGGCGGACTGACGCTCCCTGGCACTACCGTTGTGTTGTTTGGAATGATTGCGTCAATGTCAATGGTTTGCAGAAAGATGTTGCCGCTGCTGAGCGCTATGACGGTGAAGCTCAATGTATCGCCGGGCAGGCCGGTGGTCGGACTGCCATATTTTTCAAGCGTCAGGCGAGGCACAAGCGGCTGAATGTCTGCGCAATAAGGGCCGCTTTCAAGCAACTGGCGGCCTGTGACAGCATCGTTGAAACGCAGCGTGATGCAGTTCTGTTGCGGGTTGCGCTGTTCGGCCAGGTCGTTGAGGAAGGCAAAATAGGTGAAAACGATGCGGAAGCGTTGCAAGGACGTTTGCGGCGGCAGTTGCAGTGTGAGCGGATTGAACGTCAGCACGTTGTTTGTGTAGCTGGCCACGCTGAGCGGCGGGCTGGAAGCCTGTAACTGGTCGAAGAAAAGCCCTGGCGAGCACCACCGACTCGGTGACGAAGGTGGCGACGACGACCATCGACCTCGAGGGCGCTCCGGTG
>CAYXVU010000313.1:0-2793 GCA_964468725.1 uncultured Clostridia bacterium | reverse complement strand
CAGTTGATCCGCGTCGGCGGCTGTTCGGGAATGGCAGCGAAGTTTGGCCCGGCGGCTGGCTGCGCCGCGATGCGCGGGTAAGCGTCGCTGGGAGTGCAGGTCTTGCGCGCGCCTTCGACCCGCACCGTGGCTGGTAATGGCGTCGGTGTCGGAGTTGGAGTTGGAGTCGGTGTCGGGGTCGGTGTTGGTGTCGGAGTTGGTGTCGGTGTTGGCGTCGGAGCCTGAATTTCTGATAATTTGGCGACGAAGACATCGCTGACGCCGCCCTGAGCATTCTGAATAGGATTTTGAGTCGGAAAGTTTGTCGAGGAAGTTTCTCCTGTGATGAAGATGTTGCCCACAGAATCTATCGCTATGGCATTGCCATCATCGCCACTGCCGCCTCCCAGATAAGTTGAAAATACCAGCGCGGAGCCGATGGAATTGAGCTTCGACACGAAAACATCGTATTCGCCTGCACCAGCGGCCTGCACCGGATTAACCGTGGGAAAGTTGGTCGAATCTGTGTTGCCCGTCACAAAAGGCGAATGGAAAGCGTCCACCGCTATGCCGTTTGCGAAGTCGGTTCCGCTGCCGCCCAGATAAGTGGAATAGATCGGCGTCGAACCGTTCGGAGCAATAACCGTGACGAAAGCGTCGGTCCCTCCGCCGTTAAAGGATTGCAGTGGTTCCCTGGTCGGAAAGTTGGTCGAAGCCGTCTCGCCCGCCACATAGACAGCGCCGAGTGAGTCCACGGCAATGCCGTCGGCTTCATCCCTGCCGGCGCCTCCCAGATATGTGGAGAAAGCCAGGGCAGAGCCTACTGGATTCATCTTTGCGATGAAGGCGTCCGAGCCTCCGCCTGAACCGCCCTGCAACGGATTGGCCGTCGGGAAATTGGTTGAAAAAGTCTGTCCTGCAACGTAAGCAGCGCCAGTGGAGTCCACGGCGATGTCTCTGCCCTCGTCGCCGCTGCTGCCGCCAAGATAGGTCGAATAAACCAGCGCCGAACCCGCCGAATTCAATTTTGCGATGAATGCGTCTCGGTTGCCGCTGCCCCCGTTGCCCGGTTGCAACGGATTCATCGTGGGAAAGTTGGTCGAACGCGCAAACCCCGTCACGTAAGCCGCGCCAGCAGCATCCACGGCAATGCCCTCGCCGCCATCTTCACCTTCGCCGCCCAGATAAGTGGAATAGACCAATGCCGAACCATTCGGATTCAACTTTGCGATAAAAACGTCAATAAAGCCGCCGTGCACTGCCTGTATGGGATTTTTTGTCGGGAAGTCTGTCGAATAGGTGTATCCGGTCACCCAGGCATTGCCTGCCGCATCCACCACTATGTCATTGCCAAGATCACGATCATTGCCGCCAAGGTAAGTGGAGTAGATGAGTGCCGTACCGGCGGCGTTCAATTTGGTCACGAAGGCGCTGCGTTCGCGGGCGGCGTTGGTTTGATCAATTGCGTTGGCCAGCGGAAAGTTTGCCGAACTGGTCGCCCCTGTCACATAAGCATTACCCGCCGAATCAACCGCAATTCCCTGGCCTTCGTCGTCAAACCCGCCGCCGAGGTAAGTGGAATAGCTCAGGATAGGATCAATGACGAGCGGCTCGCTCGCATCGTATTCACCCAAATCAAAACCAACGGTTGGATTGAGGGTTGCGGATTTCGGATTGCGGATTTGATAACCGCCTGTAATATCGCGGCGCTCGCCGTTCAATTCCTGGTAAATGACGGGCTTTTGCAACGTGATTTCACCGCCTGCGACGCGCAGCGCAAGGTTGCCCTGCGCGTCAATCTCCAGCTTTTCCGCGCCGTCGAAAGAGAGCTTGATCGCGCGTGGATCAGCGCCTGGCGCAACCACGAAGTCGTATTCCAGTTGCCGCTGGTTGCCGTAATAAACCAGATTCACGCCGGGCCAGACCTGTTGATATTCGACTTTCGCGTAGTTGGAAATATTCGTGCGCCATTTGGCCGGGTCGTTGCCGATGAAGTAGTTGGTTTTGCCGGGTAGTTCATTCCGTCCAGTTGCCCAGGCTGCCGGATCAGCGTTCACCAGTTTCATCTTCAGGATTGCGGATTGCGAGTTGCGGATTGCGGATTTACTCGTCAGATCGTGCTGCCTGTCTGAAGCAGTCTCCTTATTCAGGATTCTCCCTTCCGCATTCCGCAATTCCAATGTCGCTTCGGTCGCACTCAAATAAAGCCGATAGCCGCCGCCGCGCGCCAGGAACTGCGCCGTGCCGACGACCTGCCCCTGGTTGGCTTCAAAACTGAGCGGCAACCTGCCGTAAGTTTCATTGATCCGCGCTCGCGTCTCCTGATCCGGATTGTTTAAGGCCCCGTTTTTGGGCTGAGTTTTCGTCTCTTTGCCAAGCCTCTCGCGTATGGAAAACGGCTTGGTCAGCACCATGATCATCACCAGAACAATCCCGATCCAGATGCAAGTCAAACGAAGAGTTTTCATGCCTGTCTCCTACGGTTCTTGTCGAATGAAGAGCGAGTCCCGGCAAACGCGAAAGCTGCCGCTCACAGTTGTAATAGTATGAACCTGATCTCCATTAATGAGATGGCTGAGGACGTGCTCCTTAATCTGCAAAGCATCAATCGGCTCGGGAAAATTGCGCGTCTCGACCAAACAATTGCAAACCGGCCAGTGAACACGGGCGTTGATTGGTTGGACGCGCAAGATGCGGCGGCGCGTCGTCGTGATTTTGATCCATCGCCTTTCCTTCATCAGTCCTCTCCGGAGGGCGTGCTATTTTAATCCGGCCAATTTCCGCATGAACTGGTGATTGTTGGTCTTTTGTCAA
>CAYXVU010000312.1:0-6032 GCA_964468725.1 uncultured Clostridia bacterium | reverse complement strand
ATACCGGAACTCTGAGGCCGGTTGCTTGACTACTTGCCGCTGCGCGGTTCAGCGAGAAAATCGGCAATCGTTTTATCGAGTTCCGCCGCTTTGAAGAACATCAAGAAGTGCGGCGTGTCATGAAAAAACAGCGTCTTCACTGCATTGGCAATACCGGCTTGTTGCAAATTGGCGAGGTGCTGCGCCTTCTGTTCGGCTTGCGTTTTAGGCTGCGCAGCATTGGGTTGTGGGTCGCGCAAGCATTTGATGTCGAGTATGGGGATGCGCAATCGCTTCGTCGCCGCCGTCAAGTCGAGCAAGATATTCTCGCGCCAATAGGCGAAGACGACCTCTTTCGGCGTCATCAAAAACGAGCCATGCATGCGTAAGGCTTGCCGCGCCAAATCGCGCGACACCGTTTCGCCTGCGGGCAAGGCGAAGGGGGTGTTAAAACTTTGCCAACGATCCGGGCTTTGATAGGTTTGTCGCGCATTGGTGATGGCTTGATTGGCTTGTTCGAACCGCTCCGCTGGCGTCTTCGGCGACCAAGTCGTATTTTCGATAGCGCCATCAAGCACGACCAAACGGCGCACCACGTCCGCGCGTTTGGCAGCGATTTCGACGCTCATCATCGTCCCCCACGAATGGCCGACAACGGTAAGGTCTTTGAGCTGATGCTCATCAATAAACTTTGAGAGCGCCATCACGGCGTTATCATGCCAAGGTGTGGTCTGCCCGTCTGTTGGCAAGTCGGGAACCGGCGTGCCGCCAAAACCGGGTATTGTAATCGCATACATGGTGTAGCGGGTTTGATTGCGCTCCATAAACTCTTGCCATTGATTCCAGCGCCCAGACATACAGGGAATGAGCAACAACGTCTCCGCGCCGCTGCCGACTTTTTGGTATTCGGGAATGGGAAAAAATTTTTGCTCCGCTCGCACCGAAGCGGCAGCCGCGATGAAGAGAATGACAGCGATGGCAACCCGATATTTCCTGACGCCTCCCTCCTTGATCGAAAAGCTCGTTAGCCGTTTACGAATCCGCTAGCGGTCATGAGCAGATTCATGACCGCTAGCCCTTAGCGACTTCGGCACTCCTTAAATCTTCGGTGATGGATTGAGTTTCAGCACGTCAACCAAAAACGTCAATTGGTCTGTCCACGAATTGATACGTTGTTCGGGCGTCGCGCCGAAGTTATGACCCGCTCCCCGCATGGTCTTCAGCAACACCGGGTTGGCGCATCCCTGTGCGCGCTGCAAGCGTGCCGTGAACTTATAGGCGTGTAGAGGCAGTGCAACCGTGTCGCGCTCGCCGACATTGATTATGGTCGGCGGATAACACTGTCCATCTTTCAGGTTGTGATAGGGAGAAAAGGCGAGCAAGGCTTTGAACTCTTCGGCATTGTCGGGTGATCCGAATTCGCTGAGCCAGTAGCGTCCATTGGTGAAGAGGTGATAGCGCAACATATCGAATACAGGGATATCGAGTACCGCCGCGCCGTAGAGTTCCGGGTGTTGAGTAATGGCTGCTGCTGCGACCACTGCACTGCTGGCGCTGCCGCCATTGGCGACGAACTTTGCGGCGCTGGTGTAGCGGTTTTGAATCAGCCACTGAGTCGCCGCGATGTAATCGTCAACGGCGTTCTGCTTCTTCTGCTTCACGCCTGCCTGATGCCAGTCTTCGCCGTACTCGCCGCCGCCGCGAATGCCCGGAATGGCGTAAACGCCGCCCATATCAAGCCAGGTGATGACGTGCGGTTGGTAGAATAGAAACGCTACCCAACTCATGGCTCCGTAGCCATACATATAGGCAGGGTTGTTGCCGTCTAACTTGAGCCCTTTTCGATGGGCGATGAACATCGGCACGCGCGTACCGTCTTTGCTCTGATAAAAGACCTGTTTGGTCTCGTAATCATTCGGATTCAGCTTTACCTGCGGTCGCAAAAAGACCTGATTTTGTCGGCTGCGCAAATCGAGCCGGTAAAAGAGACCCGGCGAGGTCAAACTGAGAAACTGATAAAAGACTTCATCATCATTCTGCGTGCCGGAAAGCCCGCCCCAAATCGTACCGCCGCTCGGCAATTGCACCTCGTGCTGCAAACGCCCGCGCAGATCAAAGATTCTGAGGCGAGGATTACTATCCTTCATATACATCAAGACCAGACGATTGCCGAACATGCCGAGCGCGTTGCCACCTACTGTGCTGCCCGCAGAGATTGCTTCCGCCGATTGTCCGACAACTTCTTGCCAGGCCTCCGATCTTGTGACATCCACTACGATCACTCTTCCACGCGGGGCCTCGCGGTCGGTGTAGAACCAAAAGCGTGTGCCTTGCCCTCCGAGAAAGGTATAGCTCGCAACCACATTTTCAAACAACGGCGTGACCGGCGCATTCGGTTTTTGAAGGTCTTTGTAAAAGACACGGTTGTTCGGGTTGCTGCCTTCAAGGGTTGTCAAAACCAGATGACGGCCATCGGCTGTGACTTGATGAGTGAACAACGAATTTTGATCGTCCGACTGTTCATACATAAGCCGGTCATCGCTTTGCGCTTGTCCCAATTGGTGAAGATAAATTTTCGGATTGACCGGCGTCGGCGCGCTCCCTGCATCTGATTCGCGCTTGGCAAATTTCGTGTAAAAGAATCCTTGACCGTTGGCCGCCCATGATACATTGCCGCCGAGGGTATGTGCATCGGTGATGAGGTCTGCGAGTTCTTTGCGGGTTGCAACATCCAATACTTTGAGAGTCAGCCAACGTGATCCGGCTTGTGAAAGAAAGAGCGCGACTCGTTGTCCGTTCGGACTCGGTTCGTAGCCAATCAGACCGATCTTCTCTCCCTTTGAATTTGCACTCACATCAATCAGGACTTCAGGCGCAGCATTGCGTCCGGCTTGTGCGTACAACACCGGCTCGCTTCTTCCCGCTTGAGTCTTGATGAAGAAATAGCGTGAGCCTCTTTTCGAAACATACGGCGTAACGAGGCTTCCGGCATTGGTGTAACTATCGTAGGTAACTAACTCGGAGATGCGTTTTTCGATAGCGTCGCGCGCCGGAACGCGACGGACAAAACGTTGCAGCAAATCTTCTTGCGCCTTGATCCAGTCGGCTACCTCTGCGTCTTTGCTGTTTTCCATCCATCGGTAAGGGTCAGCAACTTGCGTACCGTGATAGATGTCAACCTGTTCGCCTCGTCGAGCTTGCGGATAGGTCAGTTGTTGCGCGGGGGTCATTACGGAGACTGCGATCAGCAACGCGATTGATCGTAACGCCTGATATTGAATTGCTTTGAACATCATTCCTTCCTTCAAAATAATTTTTCAGCCATTGAGTCAAAAGATACGCAGAGGCGAAAGCGAATGTCGTCAGGAAAAGGTTAGGGTTTGGTTAAGAAGCAAATAGCTGGAAAGGGATTGCCCGTCAGAAGGAGGGCAATCCGAGCTTTTGCAGGTAGGCTTGAAAGCGCGGGTCGGATTGCAAGTCGTCAAGCTCCGGCTCAACCCTCAAAAATGGCTGCCAACTGGAATGCTGTTCGTGAATCTTTTCCAGCCAACCGAGCGCCTGCTCTTTATCGCCCAACGCCAGATAGAGCAAGGCGAATTGATAAGCGGGCACGCTTTGGGCGGGCATCCGCTGCAACTCCGCTAAGGCGGCGAGCGCGGCTTTGCGATTGCCCGCACGCGCCTGCGTGTAGCCGAGCAACGATACATAGTTAGGGCTGCGATTGCCGCTGGCCAACACGCGTTCGGCTTCGGCCAGCGCTTCGCCGTGCTGGCCCTGTTGGTTATAGGCCAGAATCAGGAAGTAAGAACCAAATTTTGCATCTCGCTCAAGCACTTGCTTGAGTAGCGTGGTGGCCTCTTCATAGCGTCGCGCCGCGTAGAGCAGCCACCCTTTGTCGGTGCGAATAATCAAGGAGTGCGGGTCAATCTCCAATGCCCGATCTATTTCCGCCAGCGCTCTATCGAACTCGCCTTTCGAAATCAGATAGATCGCATACCATTGATGTGCCGTTGGGTAATTGGGATTGAGTTGTAAAGCGCGTTGAAACTCGCGCTCGGCTGCCGCCCAATCCATATCGAATTTGTGCAGGATGCCAGCGAGCGAAGTATGGGCTTCGGCCACCGATTCGTCCAACTCTAGCGCCCGTTGAGCTGCCTCTTTGGCCTTCGTATAAAGCTCGCGGCTGCCATTGGGGGCATAAAAAGCCAGCAGCGTGTAGGCATCCGCGAGGCCCGAATAATACAACGCTTCGTTGGGGTCGGCGGCGACCGCCTGTTGGAAATTCGTGAGACTCTTTTCGATGGCTTCGTAGGTGCGTTGATTCCAAAAGAAGCGCCCTTTCAAATAGGCTTCATATGCCGTAGGGTTGAGCGTTCGCGGCGCAGCAGGCGGACGCAGTTTGCCGCTGACGGCGCGAGCCACATCGGCTGCCATCTCCGCTTGCAGAGCCAACAGGTCTGTAACATTGCGCTCATAGGTTTCCGCCCACAAGTGCTGTTCGCTTGCCGCTTCGATCAACCGAATGTTGAGTCGTACGCGGTCGCCGACGCGCAGCACAGAGCCTTCCAGCAGAGCTTCGACCTGTAACTCGCGGGCGATTTGCGCGGGGGTCGCGTGGCGCTGTTTGTACTGCATGGCGGAAGCGGTCGAAATGACGCGCCATGAATCGAGCTTCGCCAAATCGGTCGTCATGGCTTCGGTCAGCCCATCGGCGAAGTACTCTTCATTGGCATCGCCGGAAAGATTCTTCAAAGGCAAGACGACGAGAGAACGAATCGCCTGCGGTTGCGCGGCGCGGTCGGGTCGTGAGGCCGACTGGATGAGCCACCACAAAGCAGCCAGTAAGACGAGAAGCGTTATCAGCAGAAAGACAACTGGCGACCGCCGTCTCTTCGAGCTTGCCGTTTGCGTGATTTGCTCAGAGGTTGGCGTCGAACTGTCCAGGTTGACTGGCGCGATGAGTTGATAGCCGCGCTTCGGAATGGTGTTGATGAAGCGCGGTTGTTTGGCGTCATCGCCGAGCGCTTTGCGGAGTTCAGAAATCGCTACTTTCAGAACTTGTTCGCTGACGAAGGTGTCCGCCCAAACGGTATTGAGCAGTTGCTCTTTGGAGATGACTTGACCCTTGTGCTGCGCCAGATAAGCGAGCAGCGCCATGACTTTGGGTTCGAGGCGAACCGCGTTGCCATTGTTTGAAAGCAGATTGGTTTGCGGATTGACCAGCCATTCACCGATACGAAACTCGCTGTCCATCACCCGTTGCGCTCCTTTGCCTTCGCCACCGCCTGCGGTCGAATCTCTTCAACCGGCGTTGCGTTCATAAATCATTCGCAAGCCTTCGAGCGTCAAATCACTATCCACTGTTTCAATGATGCGCGAGCCTTTGCTGATAAGCGGCGCCAGTCCGCCCGTCGCAATGACGCGCGTATGTTCTCCTAACTCTCCGATCATTCTCTCCAACACGCCATCTACCAGACTCACGTTGCCGTAATACAAGCCGGATTGCAAACTGGCAGCCGTGTTGGTGCCAATCACTTTATCGGGGCGGCGAATATCTACGCGGGTTAACCGCGCGGCGCGTTGAAACAGGGCTTCGGAAGAGATTTGGATGCCGGGAACGATGACACCGCCGAGATATTCGCCGGTCTCCGAAATCGCATCGAACGTCGTCGCCGTGCCGAAGTCAACGACGATGCAAGGGCCGCCGTATTTAGCATAGGCGGCGACGGCGTTGACAACTCGATCCGCGCCCACCTCTTTCGGATCATCGTATAACACCGGCATGCCGGAGTTACCCGTCGTGACGAATAAGGGTTTGATGTGGAAATAGACTTCGGCCATTTTATTGAGCGTGAAATCTATTGGCGGCACAACCGATGAAATCGCAATGGCCGTGATGGAGGTCGAATCCAGCCCGCTCAGTTGCAACAAGGTGCGGCACATGATGCCGTACTCGTCCACTGTGCGTTGGCGTTCAGACGATAATCGCCAACTGTGCGTCAACTTGTCGCCCTCGTATAACCCCAATGTCGTGTTGGTATTTCCTACGTCTA
>CAYXVU010000311.1:0-6044 GCA_964468725.1 uncultured Clostridia bacterium | reverse complement strand
GCGTTAAACTTGATACCGTGTGCGCAGCCGCAATAATTTCCTTCAGAGGTGATTCGGATTTGCGCATCACTCTCTATTTATGATTCTCTTCGTAGAACCGATACGCCAGCATGCGTGCCTGTTCGTTGGGATTGAACGCCGTATTCAATACGCTGACTTCGTATTGCAGCCTCTCGAACCCTTTCAAGCCGCGCACGAATAAAAACTCGCCGATACGATTCTTTGGGCTGAAAACTGTCTGTTCGTCTTGCGTGTCTTTGTAATATGCCACGCGGACAATAAAGGCGAAGGGTTTGCCGTTTTCGAGGAGCCATTCGATTTTGTCGCCAAACTTTTTCACCGACGCGTCTTCCAACGCTTTGGCGTCGTCATCGTCTGCTGCAACCAACGGCACAGTGAATTTGCGGCTTGTGTCTTGAATCGCCAGGTTCACGCGATAGGCTGTGCTGGTGCGATAAAGCCAGTAGCCGCCATAGCCTTTGCATAGCTGCGGCACGTCTTCGCCTTCAGAGATTGTGTTCTCGTCAACGTCTTTGCAGGCCTTGGTGTATTGGCTATAGACTTGCGTATAGACACTGCCGCTTTTGGCCTTTGCGGAATTTGGTTTTTGTGCCAGAGAGGTGGTGTTCAACAAAACTATCGCCAGCACAATCAGAAAAAATTTCGTTTGCATGATATTTCTCTTTGTGGTTCCCTGCTTGCGGCTGACTTACGGCAAGAGGGTGCCTCTTCTCGGCGCAGCCCTCTGCCCTGACAGCCATCGAAATCAATTCTCACTCAGCGATCCTGTGGCTGTCTCTGAACCGTAAACACTTTGTTCGACTGCACAACACAAAGCCTCGTCACACAGGCATTATCGTCTGCACGTCTGATCCTGATTTCACTCAGCAAAACCGGATACGCAAGGCTCTTAAATCCTACACTGACTTCTCCGGGCATCTCATCCGTGTGAACCGTCCTAACAGATAACCGCTTGCTATGACGCTCACCGTCCGAGCAACTCGTCAACCAGTTTCTCTGCGCCGTAGAGTTTGCGCAAGGCTTCGATGACCGCCGCGCTGTGAACGGCGACGGCGCGGCTGCCCTCTTCTTCATCAATGTAGAGATACCGATTCGGCAACTTCTGAATGTTGCTGTCAAAGTTCAAGCCGACCAGCTCGCCATTGCGATTGATGACCGGGCTGCCGGAGTTGCCGCCGATGGTGTCCGCCGTGTAGACGAAGTTCAAGGGCGTTGACAGATCGAGTCGGTCTTTGCCTTCGGCGTACCGCTGCGGCAAATCATACGGCGGCTTGAAGTCGAAACTCTGCGCCCGATCATAGAGCCCGTGAAAGGTGGTCTTGTAAGGCACCCGCGTTGTGTCTTCTTCGTAACCCAACACTCTGCCGTAGCTGATGCGCAGACTGAAGGTTGCATCCGGGTAGGCGGTCTTGCCATACACGGCGAAGCGGGCTTCGGCGAGCCTCTGTCCGGCGCTGGTTTCGACGCTGATGATCTTCTCTTCGCGCCAGGCGCGCAACTCACGAATTACCGGCTCGACCCTACGCGCCAATGCCAACAACGGATCATCCGATTGCGCGACGGCGGTTGCGCCGCCGTTCACCAACGCTTTGCGGGCGCTGACATCCGTGAGCTTCGTGCCGCTGATGGCGGCTTTGGCGACTGCCGCAGGGCTGGAGCCGTTGAGCGCAGCTTTGACGAAGGGGTCATTTGCCCCGAGCGTCTTTTGCGCCTCCTCAAGCCAAGCGGCGAGCAGTGCCTCTTCCATGTCTGTGTAGATGGGCGCAGCAGAAAAGAGCGTGAGTTTGAGCGATTCCAAACGCGAATCGCGGAATTCTTCGTAGCGTTGATCGTTGGGCTTCGCCGTCTCTTCGACAAAGCGCACAATCGTCGAAGCCAGATTGCCGAGCCGCGACGGCGCAAATGTTGAGAAGGTGATTCGCTGATCCATGGCAGGCAGCGCGTTTTGTGCCGCAGCCACTCTGTCCCAAACATCGCCATAGGCGCGCGCGAGTTCCGCCTTTGCCGCCACCGCCGCGCGCAGAGCCTTCTCTTGTTCGACCTTCTTATTGAAAATTTTCGGATTGAGCAAACCGTCTTGCTGACCGACCAAGCGTTTGAGCGAATTGTCGAATGAACGGATACGATCACCGGCGCGCCGCGCGGCTTCACTGCCGGTCTTGCCGTATCGCGCTAACGCATCACGCAGCGTCATCCACACCTTTTTCTGAAGCGGGTTGCCGGTGTCACGTTGATATTGAATCTGCGCTACAGTCAATAAGCGATTGGTCGAACCGGGCGTGCCCGAAGCGATGACGAACTCGCCCTCGGCAGGCCCTTTTGCCGACCATTTGAAGTAATGCGGCGTCTGCGCCGGGCGACCGTTTTCGTAGACCCGCAGAAACGTGACATCCAAATCATGGCGCGGGTAAGTAAAGTTGTCATAGTCGCCGCCGAAAAAAGCGATCTGCTCTTCTGCCGCAAAGACCAGCCGCACGTCCGTATATTTTTTATAGCGATAGAGCCAGTATTCGCCGCCGCTGTAGAGCTTGACCACATCGGAGCGCAAGCCGGTCTTGTCGCTCGATTCTTTTTCGATCTTAGCGATTTCAGCACGCCGTTGCCCTTCGGCGGCTTGATCGGTTGCGCCCGCTCTGACAGCAGCTTTGACGCGCGCGGTCACATCCTCGTAGGCTACCAAGACATTGACTTCAAGATCGGGGCATTTGGCTTCTTGCTCTTTGGTCGGCGCGTAAAAACCCTCTTTGGTCAAATTGCGCTCGGCGGTCGAGAGTTTTGCCAGCTGCCCCGAAGCGACGTGCTGGTTGGTAGCGAGTAAGCCGTTGGGCGAAACGAAACCGCCGCAGGCTCCGTCATTGAGTCGCGCTGAAGCCAATCGCACATGCTCAAGCCACGCATCAGAAGGCTCGAAGTTATACTTCTCTCTCCACTGCTTGCGCGGCGGATTGTCAAACGTCCACATGCCTTCGTCGGCGCGCGGCGCAGGCACAAGGGTTAGGCACGAAGCGATGATGATAAGAGCGAATAGTTTTTTCATGGTTGCACCTTACTTGAAAAGTTATACCGAGTTGCGAACCAAAGTGATCCGGTTGAGCGGCGGTCTCTGACCGCCGTCCTCGTACAAAAGGGTGGCGGTCAAAGACCGCTGCTCAACCAACAGCTCTCATTTTGTTTTGCCCTTCGGTATGAGATGTCCGGCGACAAGAGACAGGATAGCGCAGCCCGCCGATGATCGCCAGAAAGGGCGACCGAACGGGATGAAGGCATTCAGGGAATTCGAGGAATTCGAGGAACTTAGAATGAATCGGGAAGCAGCGCAGCCGCATCATCTCCCTTGCTGAATTCTTGCCTTCCTCCGGTGATGGGATGAGCGGGTGAAGGGACGAAGGGATGAAAGGGTGAAGGGATAAAGAGAGGCGGCGACCGTGTCTCATCTGTTTGCCTGCGGCAAGGCCATGCTTTTCAATCTTTAATCTTGACCTTCAACCTTCAGCTTTCGAACTTCGAACTGATAACCTGACTCATCCCAAATGCGAGCGGCGGGCGAGGTAAGAGAAGAGGGCAGCATCGAGCGGTTCGGAAGTCTTCAGCAATTCGTAATCAATGCGATTGCGCGCCGCCCCCTCTTTGAGCGCGCCGACGTGCGCGCGGACGGCGCGCAGATATTCATCGCGCACGACATCGGGAAAGATGTGCATCTGCTCTTCAGTCTCGGCATCTTCAAAGATGAAGGGCTCTTTGAAGTTGAAATCGAGTTCTTGCTTATCGTAGACCTGAAAGACGATCACATCGTTGCCTTGAAAGCGCAGATGCTCCAGCCCTTCGATGAGGCGGGACGGTTCGTCGTACAGGTCCGAAATCAAGACGATGACGCCGCGCCGCGTGAGCAGCTCCGCCGTGCGATGCAGTTGTTCGGAGAGCGCCGTGCCGCGCCCCGCTTTGATGCGATCAATCATGCCGAGCACGGTTCGCAAGTGCCCTGAAACCGAACGCGGCGGCACGTGGTCAATGACCTCTTCATCGAAGATCACCAACCCTACCGGGTCGTGTTGGCGCACGCACAAATACGAAAGCGAGGCGGCGAGATATTGGGCGTATTGCAGCTTCGACACCGCATCGCTGGCATAGCTCATCGAGGCGCTGGCGTCCAACAGCACATGCACCTGTGTATTGGTGTCGCCTTGATACTTTTTGATGTAGAGGCGGTCGGTGCGCGCCAGCAGTTTCCAATCGAGGTGGCGCAGGTCGTCACCGGGCATGTATTGACGATGTTCGGCGAAGTCGGTCGAAAACCCGAGGTGCGGCGAACGATGCAGACCGGAGATGAAGCCTTCGACCACTGAACGCGCGATCAATTCGAGCGACCCGATGCGCGCCAAAACGGTGGGCGATAAAAAGCGTGTGCCGATTGCGGGTGTCGTCATTTGCGCCATATTTAATTGTCATTACAAGCCGGACTTCGGCTCCGGCACGGTTTCAATGAGCCGTTTGATCACATCGTCGGCTTTGATGCGTTCGGATTCGGCATGGAAGTTCAGCAAGATGCGGTGGCGCAAGACCGGATAGGCCAACGCCTTCACATCTTCCACCGAAACGTTATAGCGCCCATGCATCACGGCGCGCGCTTTGCCGCCGAGAATCAAAAACTGCGAGGCGCGCAGCGAGGCGCCCCAGGTCGCCCATTTCTTAATAAAGTCCGGCGCGTGCTCGTTGACCGGGCGACTGGCGCTGACCAGTTGCACCGCATAGCGGGTCACCGACTCGGCGGCAGGCACGCGGCGGATCAATCGCTGAAAAGCCAGAATGTCATCGCCCGATACGTTGCGGTCAAAGTTGAAATCCTGCACGGAGGTCGTCTGGCTGACGACTTCGACTTCATCGTCTTCGTTCAGGTAGCCGATATTGATGTTGAACATGAAGCGATCCAGTTGCGCTTCCGGCAGCGGATAGGTGCCTTCCATTTCGATGGGGTTCTGCGTCGCCATCACGTAAAACGGTTTCGGCAAGTCGTAGGTGCTGCCCTGTACGGTGACCGTGCCTTCTTGCATGGCCTCGAGCAACGCTGATTGGGTCTTCGGCGGCGTGCGATTGATTTCGTCCGCAAGGATGATGTTGGCAAACAGCGGCCCGCGAATGAAGACGAGTTGGCGGTGGCCTGTCGAGCGATTCTCTTCGATGACTTCGGTTCCGGTGATGTCGGAGGGCATCAAGTCGGGCGTGAATTGTATGCGCTTGAAAGAGAGGTCTAACACGTTCGCAACGGTGCGAATTAGTAACGTCTTGGCCAGCCCCGGCACGCCTGTCACCAACGCGTGGCCACCGACAAACAACGAGAGTAAAAACTGGTCTACGACTTCGTTTTGTCCGATGATGACCTTGCGTACCTGTTCGAGGATTTGTGTGCGGGCGCTTGCCAAGCGGTCTAACAGTTCGTCTTCTCTGACAAATGCAGCGGGTTCTATAGCCATTCTGACTCCAATCAAAAAATTGTTGCGCGAGGTTACTCCACTGGCTCTAATGCGTCAGCGCGTAGAAGACATAATTGACGCCGAATTTGTAGGCGGTATTGGTGTCTTCGATAGGCTGGAAGGGATCGTTTGACCACTGCCAATAGTCGCTCACGTCGTTGTTGTAATTGATGATCATCATCAAGCGACCCTGTTTATTTTCGATGCCCCAAAACTCTGCCTTATTCCGCCCATACGACCGCATCTCCAACGACTTGATCGAAAAGAAGCAGTTGAAAATCGGATGCGACAGATCGAGTTGTTTGGGCTCGTACTCCGGCTCCGGCAACGCGAGTTTGAGGTAGCGAAAGAGGTTTTGCAACGGGTGAACGCCCGCCCGGTAATAGTCCTCTTCCCGAAAATCGTCTACTAAAATGAAACCGCCGCGCAGCAAGTACTCGCGCAATCCTTGAATCTCCTGCTCGCTCAATTCCATGAAGGCGACTTCGCAAAGATAGGCGAACGGATACTTGAACAGATTCGGGTCGGTGAAGCTGAAGATGTACTCGTTCTCTT
>CAYXVU010000310.1:0-6065 GCA_964468725.1 uncultured Clostridia bacterium | reverse complement strand
GATCTGTGAGGCGGCTGATCGAATGGCGCAGTTGCCGTCGGATTCGCAGAGAGATTTCGCCGACAATCTCTCGCGTTGTCAGTCCTCGAAGTTTTTCGCTGATGCCCGATAACTTGCTCACGATTGTGTTATGAATTTGTTGGCCAGCAAGCCGAGCAGGAAGAAGCAGAACAGATTCAATTCCGCGTGTATGCCGCTGGTCAAGGTCAACCCGACCAGAAAATATGCTGCGGCGATGGCGATGAAGCAGGCCGCTGCGGCACGCTGTTGAACAGTGCTTGACTGCCGCAACGCGCGTGCGCCGAGTTGAAAGACCCAAACGCCTGCCAGCAAATAAAAGAGCAACCCCATACTGCCTAACTCAGCCGCAACCCAGAAGAGATTTGCATGCGGCGTGCGCGCGGCGCGCGCGTCTCCGACCATCTCTTGAACGTCCGCATTCATCGCGTATTTCTTTGCGAAATAATCGGTGTAATTCAATAGTCCGACGCCGAATATCGGGTTTTCCATCGCGATCTTTGAGGCTGCTAACCAGGTCGCCAGTCGCCCGTAGGCGTTTCGCGGATTGGCGATGCGATTGCTGATCTCCGATACGTTGAGCGCAACGGCGACCGTTGAAACGATCAGCAAGAGAGTTATGACATAAGCAAGCGCGCGATTTTTAGCTTGCTGTCTTTGCGCCTGCGGGTCAGCAATGGGCTGCCCGGTTCTTTGCTTTGCAGGAGGTTCCCGACGCCGCAGGCGTTTGAGGACTTCAAATCCGGCCATGCAGAGAAAGAGCGTGAGCGCTGCGCTGCGATAGAGGGTCATCAACGTAACCGCCGCCGCCGCGCCGAGCGCACACAGGTAGATCAGATGTGCTGTGCGATCCAGTTTGATTTGAAAAATGATTTTTGCAGCGCGCAGAAAGATGAAGAGAGCGATGCCGATGACGGCAAGCGATGAATCGGAGAGGTACGGCCCGTTGACGCGAATTTCGCCTTCGCGCAGGATGTCTGAACCTTTATAAGCGAATTCATTCACACCGGTGACCATCTCAAACAGACCGACGCACAATAACGCTAAAGCGAGGGCCATCGCACCGGCAAATAGAGACTTGCCCTGCGCGCGAAAATCCAGATGATGGCGCGCCAGATGAAAAGCGATGAGCGGCAAGAACAAGGCGTCAATGGCGACTTTCAGTGCCGGGGCGAGAGGGTTCGACATCGCTGCCGCGCTCACTAATCCAACGATGGAAAACCAGAGCCATGCCAGCTCAAATTTTGTAGCTCGCCAGCTCTGCGTCGGGTTATGGCGGCAGCGCCACATGACGAGCAGTGCTGCTAGCGCGAGGGCTGCCCGGTCAAAAGTGAACAGCGACTTCTCCGCAGGAAATCGCAGATAAAAATTGAGAAATGGCGAAGTGATAAACCAGAAAGTGAGCCAGCCTTCGATAGAGAAGCGGTGAACGAGCGGCAAGCTGTGACTCGTTGCAGGCGTCGCTGCCATATCAGAGCTTTTGAGGTTTTCTGTTCGCTCGTTCATTGTTTGCGGTTATCTTCATATAATTCCCGACGATGAATTGTCCAGCCTCTGCCCGTCAATTGACAGGCAGAGGAGCGCATTGCCGAGCGTCGGGTCAGGCCGTTGGCAATCGGAAACGCATACGGAAGAATGCAGGTTGGACGGATGGACACCGATCAATTGGTCGTATTGGTGACGATCTATCCAATCCGTGTCCTCTCTCCTCCCTCTATCCTAATAAGCCGAAAACGGAGTGACTGTCGTGCTCATCGGCATCATCGGGCAGTTTCCACTGAGCCATCGTTGACAGCCTCTGCACCGTTGCCTATTCTTGAATGTCAAAGCCTCTAGACACAAAAACCGAATTACCGCCGATGCAGGGAAAGGGAAATCATCATGTCGAGTGAAGCGAATGTTGCCAAAGCCGGACTCGAAGGCATCGTTGCCGCGCAGTCTTCGATTAGCGATGTAAACGGGTTGGAAGGCCGGTTGATCTATTACGGTTATGATATTCACGATCTGGCAACCCACGCGACTTTTGAAGAGACGATCTATCTGCTCTGGAATGGTCATCTGCCGACGGCGAGCCAACTGACGACTCTGACACAGCAACTCAGTCAGGAAGCCGCGTTACCCGCCGACATTCAGCGATTTATCGGCTTAATCCCGCGCAATGCAAATCCCATGGATATGTTGCGCACCGTCATTTCGATGCTCTCTTTTTACGACCCCGACGGCGCGGATATGTCGCGTGAGGCCAACGTTCGCAAAGCCATTCGCCTGACCGCCAAATTCCCCATCATCGTCACCACTTTTCAACGCGTTCGCAATGGTAAAGAGCCGATTGAGCCGCGCCCCGATCTTTCATTGGCAGGCAACTTCCTCTACACCCTGACGGGCGAAGCGCCGGATGCGGTCGCTACCCGCACGATGGATGTGGCTTTCATCTTGCACGCTGACCATGAATTGAATGCTTCGACCTTTGCTGCGCGCGTCACCGCTGCAACCCTTTCCGATATGTACTCGGCGATTGTTTCCGCCATCGGCACGCTCAAAGGGCCGCTGCATGGCGGCGCCAATGAAGGCGTGATTCAGAACTTGCTCGAAATCGGCAGCGTCGAAAACGTTGAAGCTTGGTTGCTCGAAGCGCTGAAGAATAAAAAGAAGATCATGGGGTTCGGCCATCGCGTCTACAAAACCGAAGACCCGCGCGCTACGCATTTGCGCGCGATGTCAGGCCAACTCGGCGAACGCACGGGCGAGAAGAAATGGTACGAGATGTCGCGCCGGATGGAAGAGATTATGATGCGCGAAAAACATCTGAATCCGAATGTGGATTTTTATTCGGCTTCCACCTATTACGCGCTCGGCATTCCGACCGATCTGTTTACGCCAATCTTCGCTTGCAGCCGCATTTCGGGGTGGACGGCACACGTCTTGGAGCAGTTTGAAAATAACCGCTTGATTCGCCCGCGCGCCGAATATATGGGCCCGCGCGGCTTGACCTACGTTCCGATTGGTGAACGCGGTTAGAGTCATTCGGAAATGACGGTTTGACGGGCGAAGAGTACCGGTGGCTCTCCGCCCGTTGTTTTTACGCGCGCCTCTTTTACGGAAGTTTCTCATTGCGCAACTCTCAGGATAACCCTGATATGAACTTCATCGAAGTGAAACCGGCTCCTCATCTTCAGCCATTCATCCAATGTTTTTGGTGGATGGAATTGGAGTGCAGAAACGAGCAAGGCCATCTAGGGGAGAGAATTTTGCCCGATGGTTCATCAGAGATCATTTTGCATTTGGGCGACAACATCAACCGGCTTACACAGAATGGTGGCTTGATCGGCGAACCAAATGGGTTTTTTATCGGCCAAAATATCAACCCGTACCATATCGTGGCACAAGGCTGCGTCAAGATGCTCGGCATTAAGTTTTATCCCCACGCTGCCTCGGTTATATTGCGCGAAAACGCTAGGCAGTTCGTCAATTCCATCGTTGACCTGAAAGAAATTTGGCACCATTCCGTTTCCGAGCTTTATGATCGCATTGTGGAAGCGAAGGATTTGGCATCTAGAATTACGCAGGTCGAAAGATTTTTGACGCCTCGTTGTTTGACCGATTTGCCCGCACCGCTTGCTTATCTGACCTTTGCCGTGCGAGCCATCACCGAGCAGAAAGGTCAGATCGCCCTATCGGAAGTTGCGGAACATCTCGGTATCACACCGCGTTACTTGGAAAGATTGTTTCTTACCTATATTGGAATTTTGCCAAAACTATTTGCCCAAATCGTGCAAATGCAAAACAGTGTGCGACTGCTTACGGCTTATCCTGAGCGATCTTTGACGGATATTGGCTATGCCAGCGGATACTACGATCAGTCTCATTTCATCCGCACGGTCAAACGGCTTACTGGGGTAACGCCTACGCAACTGAGACAAGAAAAGATGTCTATGCAGCAGCCCTTTTTTGAATTGCTCCAACGGTAGTTCGCATTTTTACAATTCCCGACCCCACCCACCTAGCTATTTTAGTCGTTGTGATGAAGAACGCCTTTTTCCTTTTCTTCTTCGGCTTGTCTATTTTGACAGCCGCCGCTTTCGGGCAAACATCCGGCAAGGATTTGGCTCGGTTCACCATTCTGATTCCGAAAGAAGGAATGCAAAAATTGTTTGAAGATGGGTATAAACGCCATCTGCAATGGCACCTAGATCAGGGCGACAAATGGAATTGGTACGGATGGTTTGTTGCGTCCGGAGATCGAATCGGATATTTCGTAGACGCTACGTTCGGGCATCATTGGGCTGATTTTGATCAGCCTGTAGACCCCATAAAAGATGCGGCTGACAACGCTATCAACGTCCTGCCATTTGCTAGAGTGTTCACCCAATTTACCTGTGCTTACCTGCCAGAAGTCAGCAAAGGAAGCGATGCCGACTTGCAGTCGGTGTTGTTGCAAACAGTTTGGATAGCGATCAAACCGGGAGGAGAGGACAGGTTCGAAACATTCTTACTGGAAGCGCATCGAGACTGGCAGAAATCATGGCCTAATCAAAGTTTTTTATGGTATCGCATGGAGGATGGTGCACAAACTCCACAATACCTTCTCGTCTTGCCGCATAAGAATTTTGCTGAAAAAGAGAGAACGCAAAACCTTTTCGCACAACTTTGGGCGCGCAATCCCACTGCCCAAACTGCCTTTCAAAGCAGCGTGAAAGAGATGGTGACGGAAACGTTGCGCTATCGCCCAGACCTGACTCTTCTTCCGAAATAGATGGGATTGGAAAAGCGCGTGAGGCGGAAGAAATGGCTTATAGAGGGTAATAAAATGAAAAATCGGTTACTGGTATTGTTGAGAGCGGCGGGTTTCATCGTTGGGTTGGCTTTGCCCACCGCCTTTGGCTTTCAAGTATCTGATGGCTCATTGGTGTCGAAAGCAGGCTACCGGTTCCCTTCATTTGAAGAAGCTGTCGAGAAGACTTACGCGGAATTGTACACCTCGAAAGAGGAGTACGAAAAAGCCATAGCTGACAAACGGTTTGAATTCTCGAAGCTTACCTATATGAGTGATGGCCTCAAAGTAAAGGCCTACCTCTATAAACCGAAGATCATCAAAACGAAACTTCCCGTCATCATCTTTAATCGTGGCGGTCTGGTCAGAGAAGATATTGCCCCAGAGCTGATTTCGATGTTTCACTATCTGGCTTCAGAAGGATTTATCGTGATTGCCCCGATGTATCGGCAGAGCGATGGCGGCGAAGGGCATGATGAAATGGGGGGCGGCGATGTCAATGATCTCATGAATGTTGTGCGCCTGATTCAATCGTTCGATTTTGCGGATACAAAGAATCTGTTCTTGTACGGCGAATCAAGGGGCGGAGTCATGACTTATCTTGCCCTGAAACGGCAAGCGCCTGTCAATGCTGCCGCCGTTTTCGGAGCAATAACGGATGTAGAAAGGCTGCTCCAAGAGAATGCCCAGATGTTTACACCTGCTTTCGTGAGCCGAATTTGGAAAGACTTTGAGCAAAATAAAGAGCGCATCATCGCCAGCCGGTCGGCCATTCGATGGATCGAGGAGATAACCATGCCCATTCTGATTATGCATGGTGGGGGCGATGTACAAGTAAGCCCTGTCCAGTCGCTTGCCATGGCCGGGAAACTTCATCAACTCGGTAGACCGTATCAACTGATTATTTATGCAGGCGACAATCACTTCCTGACAAAAAATCATAGAAATCGTGACCGTGAAGCCGTCGCCTGGTTTCAATCGTATCTGCAGAACTAGACATCCGACTCTGTATACGAGCGCGCAGCGCAGCTTTGAAGGCGGTTGCTGAAAACCATCTACCGTTGCGTTCGTGTGACCGCTATGGCCGAACACAAGGTTGGGAGCCGCTCTGATTCTTAGCCCGATTTTGTTTGCACGATTTTCGTCCGGTCACGAATCGGCTCAAGACTCTGCACCCGCTTTGGCTTTTCCTCGTACAGGTATACACCCATGCAGCGGCCAGGCCATCGAAGATCGGAAGACCGGATGGGTTCGCAAAGATTTTCTCGACTTGCTG
>CAYXVU010000309.1:0-6153 GCA_964468725.1 uncultured Clostridia bacterium | reverse complement strand
CCGATGCCATCGAGTTGTACAATGAAACGGCAAAGATGATGTTCGCCTTTCCGGTGCGCGCCGATGCCGTCGAGATGGCCGCACACTTTTTGCAGGTTAGATTAGCAGAAACAGTACAACCCGATAAGGCTTTCGACACCGTCGCTTTTATGGCCTGCTTTCCAGGTGCAACACCAGCCGTGCAGATCGTTTCCGTGCAAAAGGTTCGATCACAATTTGAATTCGACGATGGTTGGGTGGAGATCGCCGATGTGCAGTTTCCCAAACAGCGCGTTGCCTCTCTATCGGTTCACGCCTTTGACCGAGCTAACGTTAGAGACATTGTGAGCCATTTGCAACCGGACACTCATCTGACGGCGATGAATTATCTGGCAGCTTGTCGTTTGTGGGCATAAAAAGGATTCATACCCGACCTGAATCGGTTAGGCTTGGATGGTTTCTCAAACACCTTGTCTGAGGTGAGAGGCGAATTTGCAAAATACCTTGCGCGATTTCATGATTGCTGTTACAAATTCTCTAGCTCCCGATTACTGGAAGCGCCTCTAAAGACGGAAATCAATCGAATCAGCAATGGAATAAGTCAATGCGTTTCCCGCGAGGATTTGCTGATGATGTAAAGAGTCAGGCCGATATACTACGTATCGTGTCGGACTATGTGACCCTCAAAAAGCGCGGTTCGAACTACGTCGCCTGCTGTCCCTTTCACTCGGAAAAAACCCCCTCGTTCAACGTCAACCCCAATCGAGGAATTTTCAAATGCTTCGGCTGCAATGCCGGGGGAGATGCCATCGGATTCATCATGCACATCGAAGGGTGTTCGTTTCCAGAGGCCATTCGGATTGTCGCGCAAAAGAGCGGCATTCCGATTCCGGCCTTCGAAGAAACTGAAGATCATAAGAAGACCCAACACGACCGGGAAATCGTTTTGCATCTGAACGAACTGGCAGCGGCCTATTTCGAATCACAGCTTGGCGAGGGGCAGGAAGGCGAACGAGCCAGCCAGTATATCGCGGCGCGAGGCATCACCGAAGAGACTCGTAAGCTCTTTCGCATCGGCTATGCGCCGGACAGTTGGGAGGGTCTCATCCATCATCTGAAAGAACAGGGCGCGACGACCGATGAGATTCACACCAGCGGGCTTGCGGTGATGAAAGAACAAGGCGGATTGTACGACCGCTTTCGAGGCCGCGTGATGTTTCCGATTCCCGATTCGCAGGGCCGAGTCATCGCTTTTGGCGGGCGCGTGATGGGCGAAGGGGAACCCAAATACCTCAACTCGCCGGAGACGCCGGTCTACACCAAAGGCAATCAGCTATTTGGACTCTTTCATGCAAAGAATGATATTCGCCGACTCGGATTTGCCATTCTGGTTGAAGGCTACCTGGACTGCATCATCCCCTTTCAAGCTGGACTGACCAATCTAGTTGCCAGTCTCGGCACGGCGCTCACCGACCAGCAAGTTCGGTTGCTGCGTCGCTATATGGATCAGCCACAGATCGTCGTCAGCTTCGACTCCGACTCTGCCGGACAAGCGGCTACTATGCGTTCGATTGAGGTGCTGCTCGTTGAAGGGTTCAAAGTGAATATCCTACGCATGCCGACGGGCAAAGACCCGGATGAATTCGTACGTGCCAACGGCATCACCGTCTTTCGTGAACTGCTCAAGACGACGCAGCCCTACATCGAATACATCATTGATAAGGCGACCGCACAATTTGACATTGCGCGCCCGACGGGCAAGGTCGAAGCCATCAATGCCATCTTGCCGCATCTGGCCAGAATGCGGGACAAAGTAGTGCGCGCCGATTATGCCGATCAGATTGCCAATCGGTTGCGTGTTGACAGTCGCGCCATCCGCGAAGAGATGAAGCGGGTGGCGGTGAACCGGCAAAATGCGCTCGATGCACGGCGACTGCGCGCAACGCAAGAAACGACCATCGCCGAAAAGCAATTATTGGAGATCATGTTGCTCAACGCCGATGTGCGGCGGGCGATGGTTGCGAATCTGACAAAAGCGGACTATGGCGACCTCGCAACCGGTTCGATCTTTGCGGCGATCATCGAATTGGAGAGCGACAACATCGAGCCCGATTTTTCGAGCCTACAGGGATTGATGGATAGCGATGCAGAGCGCGAACTTCTCCCCACACTGTTAATCAGCGATCTCTCTTGGGCAGGTGGCGAGGATTTCGACACCCTGTTCAAGAAAGCAACCGAAGCGCTGACTTCGCTTCGACGCAGGCAGTTTGAGAAACGTCTGGAGCAAGTACAAATCGAACTGGGGCAAGCCGAGCGGGATCAGGATGAAGAGAAAGTCATCCGCTTGTTTCAGGAGAAAACCGATCTGCAAAAACGCAGGCTTGCGCTTTCGATATCGTAGCCGCATTCGTTTGTCGAGCGTTTCGCTCAATCAACTGCCCCGTTGCTCCTAACCGGAAATCGTTTTCAGCGTTGCGTGATGACCCAAGTCGTGATGGAACACAAGCCGGGCTTGCTGGCTTCTTGACAGAATCATTCAACGAGAGTACGAATTCAGAGGGCATGCAAATGCATCCTGAACGGGTAGCTCAGAGGAGAAGTGAACGTGTCCGAGATAAGCGAAAAATACACCGATGAATTGGGACGGCTCCTAGAAGCAGGGAAAGAAAAAGAGTTCCTCACTTATGATGACATCAATCGCCTGTTGCCTCCTGATATGACGTCGGCGGAAGAGATCGAGGCCCTGTTCGACGTGTTAGGCTCCGAAGGCATCTCAATCACCGATGGAGACGAGAAGTTCATCGAAGCGGCGGCTGATGATGCTCCAAATCCGAACGGCAAGTTCGATGAGCGATTTGATGAAGAAGCCGATGTTGACCTGAGCGCAAACACCCTTGATAAGACCAATGATCCGGTGCGCCTCTATTTACGCGAGATGGCCATCGTTCCGCTGCTGACGCGCGAAGGCGAAGTCGAGATTGCCAAACGCATCGAACGCGGCAGAGGTCGCGTGCTCAAAGCGATCTCGCGCTCGCCGGTCTGCATTCAGGAACTCATCCATATCGGCGAGCGTCTCGAACGCGGCGAAATGTATATTCGCGAGGTTGTGCCGGTCAGCGAGCAAGAAGGAGAACCGGAAGACCGCGCCGAAGAAGATTTGCAGGCCACGGTTGCTATCATCACGGAGATCAAGAAGAGCTATGATCGGGCGCTGAAAGCCTACCGGCGATTTCTGGAAGAACCCAAACGTTCGAACCGCCTCCATAAATTGCGCAACAAACTCGCCCGCGCGCGCATCGAGTTGTCGCGTCAAGCTCTCTCCTTCGATCTGATGAAGCAAGAACCGGAGCGCTTCACCATGCTGATCGAAGAGTGCATTCATCAAGCCCGTTTGGCGAAAAGCGTAGTTGACAAAACCCGCCGCGCACTGGATCGCAAGAAGTGGAACGAAGATGAGCGCGAGTTGAAACGGAATTTGCGCGAAGCCGAGCGGCGCTTCGCCGACCTGGAAGACCGCTGGCATGTGAATTCGCTCGAAATGGAGCGCGCCTGGGTCGCCATCAACCAGGGCAATGAAGAGGCCGGTTATGCCAAACGCGAACTCATCGAAGCCAATCTTCGCCTCGTCGTCTCGATTGCCAAAAAGTACACCAATCGCGGGTTGCAGTTCCTCGACTTGATCCAAGAGGGCAACATCGGCTTGATGAAAGCGGTGGACAAGTTCGAATGGCGACGCGGCTACAAATTTTCAACCTATGCAACCTGGTGGATTCGCCAAGCCATCACCCGTGCCATTGCCGATCAAGCGCGCACCATTCGCATCCCCGTCCACATGATCGAAACGATCAACAAACTCATTCGCACATCGCGCGCTTTGGTGCAAGAACTCGGCCACGAACCGACCTCCGAAGAGATCGCCTTGCGCATGGATTTGCCGGTGGGCAAAGTGCGCAAAATTTTGAAGATCGCACAAGAACCGATTTCGCTCGAAACGCCCATTGGTGAAGAAGAAGATTCGCACTTAGGCGATTTCATCGAAGACAAAGCGATCATCAATCCTGCGGAGGCCGTGCTGTCGGCCAGCCTGCGCGAGATTACCGATGAAGTCTTGAAATCGCTCACCCCCCGCGAAGAGAAGGTCATCAAGATGCGCTTCGGACTCGGCCCCAACGGCAGCGAGCATACGCTGGAAGAAGTCGGACAGCACTTCGCCGTCACCCGCGAGCGGATTCGTCAGATTGAAGCGAAGGCGCTCAGAAAACTTCGCCACCCGTCACGCTCGCGCAAACTCAAAGCATTTTTTGAAAACGTCCCTTCTTAACCTTCTCGATCAAGGGTCGAAGATTGAAATCGCTGGCCGTGCGCTTTCGATCCTCAACCGCTGATTTTTAGGACCGGTACATCCGGTTAGACAATGAAGGAAGCAGGCTTGAGCAGCACATCTTCTGCTTTGCCTCAGCGTTTTTCTGCATAAGCACAATTCACCTGAAAACAAATCGCCGCTAATTCTAATTTCGGTTGATGGCAATCGAGCAAGCAATCTCCCACACAGACCGCTAAGGATTTACCTTTTGGCCTACTTCGGTTCTCTGATTCACTCATTCGGCTTCTCTTGTGCCACGATCATGGCAGAGACGCAGAGGATGCCAACAACGCGCAAAGCTTCCCGCACTTGCACGTCATCATCAACTCTGCGGTTCTGTCCGAACAATGGTTTTCTCAACATCAGCTTACCGATAGCTGCAATGTTGAAGACATCGCCAGGGGCTTGACCGACAGAGGCAGCAGCCGACGCGGACAACGCCGGAAGCCCCCTCCTCGGCGCTGCCGTTGTCTGGTCTGCGCCTCTGCCGGTCAAGCGCCCTCGCCCGCCCTCATCTTGAAACTAACTCAAAGAGATTTTTTCCCATTGCGTCCGGCCAGCTTTGCCAGCGGCAGATACTCGCACGCCAATTCAATGAGGCGAGGCCACTGCGCGTCGCCTTCGAATCTGTCGCGCTCGTCTTGCAAGAGCGCAATCACGGCGACAAACTCGCGCGGCTCGCTCTGACACCAACGAATCAGCGCCAACCGCAGGCGGCTTTCGGCAGCCAACTGCCTTGTTTTTTGGGATGGCTCATGGGCTTGCCCCTCTGTCTCAAAGCGCGGTTCTGATTCAGCGGTGTTGTTGAGTGCACAGGGAAACAACGCGCAATCTTCACTTTCTAGCGAGTCATCGTCGGTGGATTTCTCCCGGTTTGTCATTGGTAAGAGAGGGGTCGCTGCTGACGTTTTGGTTTTCATCGCAACTCTCGCGCTGCGCTATGGGCTTGATAGATCCAAGCCTGATGGGCGGTTTGAGTAAGTCAGTTTGCGGTCTGCTCCGCGCTGCTACCGGGAGTCCAACCGCGCTCACCTCAACCGTTGCACCGGAGATTCAGGCAGAGACGCAGAGGATGCAAACGACGGGCAGAGCCTCCCCCGCTTGCTCGTCGGCGTTGTCCGATCTGCGCCTCTGTCAGAAGCCCGCACACTAACCCTTCACGCCGAACCCGCCGAGGGCTTGGCTTGCTTGGCTGGTCGTCTCGATATAGTGATTGAGCGTGTCTCTGCGTGCCGCCATCAAGACACACTTTCACAAAAACGCCAAATTCTTCAGCGGTTGCAGCGGATTTCTGCTATACTCGTGGCCACTCCTGACCGCACAGCGGCGATAGATACACAGATACTTACACGCCGAAGCGCGGAGAATGGGCAACGAGGCGGACAGGCTAATAGTTAACCGCCCGCCTCATCGGTTCCATTAGACATTAGGCACAGAAGCGGGAGGGAGGAGCGCGCGGTTGCAGCGTCTCTTCAAGCCGATCAAGGATGAAGAGACCAAAGTGAGATTGCCCAGTCGCCGTCCGCGTAACGCGAAGGATTATCTCTTTCGAGTTGGACAAGCGAACTTTTATGGTTGTTTGAAAATGGTTTTGTTGGTGTTGCCGGGGTTTTGGCTCGGCTTCGGTGTGAAGCGAGCGCGACACGGCAATTTGCGACGGGTTAGCTGATTGACCTTTGGCCGCGAGTTCTTCGCGGGTTTCGCTCCATTCAGGATGAGACGCGGCGTAAGGCGAATTGAGCGCGACCGCTAAGGTGGCTTGACCCTCTTCAATCCTACCTAACTCGCCTAACTCAACGGCCAAAGAATTG
>CAYXVU010000308.1:0-6187 GCA_964468725.1 uncultured Clostridia bacterium | reverse complement strand
GATGGAGAAGCGATTCAAATCGAACATCTCTTCAAGGTGAAAGCCAGCGGTTGTCAGTTGCTCTTCCAGCAAGGCTTTCGTATACCGCTCGCGCCGGTCTAACGCTTTATCAACCGTGCCATATAGTTTCGGATGTTGGGGCACAAGGACAACCACACGCCCGCCTGGTTCAAGCGCCGTGTTGATGTTTTGCAATGCGCCGGTCGGGTTGGCAGCATGCTCCAATACGTTGATGAGCAGCGCGGTATCGAATTGCCCTTCCCAACCGCGAAGATGTTCGCTCTTCTCTGCGTCAATCTCTCGCACGTATAAGTAAGGTTTCCCGACAGCGTATGACTTCAGATAGTGCAGATAATTCGGGTTGATGTCGGATGCGACATACTGCTGGCGCGGAATAAATTGATTGGTGAGCGTGCCGATACCTGCTTCGATCTCCAAGACGCGGTCACCAATAAACGGACGCAAGGTATGGCCTAACCACAGATTGAAGCGGCGTGCGCGTTCCAATTCGACGAGCAGATGCGACCCGTATTCGTCTTCTTTATACAGATCGTCAATGAAGTAAAAGCGCAGCATCGCTAACAGGGCAAGCACGCCATCCGTAGCGCGAATCTTTTTGCCTTCTTCCATTGAGCGCGGCAAGTAGCGAATCGGCGCTTCGAATACGCGGGCGCGCCGTTTGGCCAGTTTGAAGACAATCTCGACTTCGAAGCGAAAGTCCTGGCTGCGAAGCGGAATGGATTTGAGCAACGTTGTGTTGACTGCTTTATAACAAGTCTCCATATCGCTGATGCTGAGGTCGGTCAGCCAGTTGCTAATCGAAGTCAGCGCTTTGTTAATCACTGTGTGGCGATGCATCAAAGCGCGGCGATAAGGCGCGGATAGATAGCGCGAACCGAAGACGGCATCCGCGCCTTCTTTGGCAAACGGCAGCAGGATGGCGGGAATGTCTTCCGGGTTATATTCAAGGTCGGCATCGTGAACGATAGCGATCTCGCCCGTCGCTTCGGCAATCGCGGTGCGAATGGCTGCGCCCTTCCCTTGGTTTGCTTGATGGCGCAGCAAGCGAATGCGCGCATCGCTTTCGGCAATGCGCCCTAAGACATCGGACGTGCCATCGGTGCTGCAATCATCAACAACGATGACTTCGAGTTCGCTAATCAATTCATGATTCAGTGCAAGGACACGCCGCAAACTGGCTTCGACCAGATGGCGTTCATTGTAAACCGGAACCAATACGCTCAACCGAAACGCTGTAGGGTCGGTCACCGCGTCGGTCACCGAAAAGTTCGTCAGGGGCTCGAAGTTTCGCATTTAGAGAATCGCTTCTGTCACTGCGCCACGCGGCTGACCAGTGAGAACTCTCTCGAAATAAGCCAGCAACCGTTTGGCGTTGTGATGATGATCGCCGACGGCTAGGGCGCGGGCGCGCGCGGCTTCTCCCATGCGCCGTGCGTACGTTTCATTACTCAGCACTTCGGTCAGGGCTTCGCGCAATCCCTCGACATCCTGCCGCGCAACCAATCTGCCCTGTACGCCGTTGCTGACCATCTCAGAGTGACCGCCGACATCGGTGACGATTACGGGTAAGCCGGTTGCCATCGCTTCCATCATTGAATTCGCCAAACCTTCATTATGGCTGGCAAGCGCAAAGGCATCGGCAGCGCGATAAAGATCGGGCATCTGTTCCGGCGGCAAAATTCCGAGCCAATGGGCGCGGGGGCCTATCCCGCGTTTTTGCGTTTCGGTTTCCAGATTGAGGTCGCCGTTGCCGCGCCGCGTGCCGATCATCACCAAATGCCAGTTGGCGAATGGCTCCGGCAACGCCGCAAAGGCATCGAACAGATCAAGCCAACCTTTTTCGGCAATCGTTGTAGCTACACACAAGAGCAGCTTTTGCGTCATCGGCAAGTTGAACCTGACGCGCGCTTCGGTCTTCTGGCTTGCGCTCTCTGCCGGAAAGAAACGATCTCCCTCCACGCCGTTATAGACGACTTCTATTTTTGCAGACAACCCCTCAGTTGCCCACTTCGCCGCATCCTGCGCAAGCCCCTGACTACAGGCCAACAGGCCATCGGCTTCTTTCAACACCGCCGCCAGTTTCGGTTGGCGATCCGGCCAACGCAACGGCCAGCCGTGTACGTCATCGCCGCGAGCAATCGCTACCAGCGGCATGCCAAGCAAGCGTTTGACCATCAACCCCGCATAGCCCTCGTGGCAAAGAAAATGGGCGTAGAGCAAATCCGCTGACCGTAGAGATTGTTGTTGCGAGAGATAGCGAGCCAGCCCGCGCCCTGTGCGCTCCCAATAATCACCGGGAAAGAAGCGGCTCGGCAACGGGCGATAGATACGCGGGTGGTAAAGCGGTATGCCGTCAACTTCATCAAGCATATCGAGTTGTTCGGCTCTGCCGTGTTGCCAACCGCTATGCAGCCTGTGTAGCGGCGGCGGCGGCGACCAATCAATCGGTTGCAACACGTAACAATTAACACCAAGAGCGGCGAGCCCACGAATCTGTTGATGAATAAAGATGCCGTGATTGGGTTGCGAGCGTCGCGGGTAGCAGGTGCTGATGACGATAACCTTCACGCCTGACTCTCATTGGCTTTTGCCTTCGAAAAGGTAAACTGAGCAGCTAAAACCGGCTGCCACAACGCAACAATCCGTTCTGTTGCATACGCCGTGCGTATGCGTTCACGGCCTGCCTGGCCGATGCGGTTTCGTAACTCTATGTCGCGCGCCAGCGTGCGTAATGCCGCCAGCCAGTCGTCGCTTGAGCGAGCCAGTACACCATTCTCGCCGTCTTGAATGATGCGCCGATTCTCTCCGACATCGCTGCACACAGTCGCTACACCGGCAGCCATATATTCCAATGCTTTCGCCCCGCACTTGCCACGCTCCCATTTGGTGTTGGTAAGCGGCATGACTCCGACATCAAAGCCGGGGACGAAATCCAGTGGGTCATAGGGAATCTGCGGATGCAGATCAATTTCGATATTTTGGAAGCGCGGCAATTCGGCCTTGCCGCTACCGACGATGCGAAACACAACGGCAACTTCTTCGCCGAGCTTCGCCAGCGGTTCGACCAGTAAATCCAAATAACGAGTCGTTGTCGGGCTGCCGACCCAACCGATGACCAGTTGATCGGTAGAAGAAGAGGGAGTGCGCGCCGCCTGCTCATAGCGATCTAGCCGCACGCCGGTAGGGATGACGGTAACCTGCGGGTGCTGCGTGCGCGCGGCTTCGGCAAGGTATTGATTGCCGACGACGACGGCATCTGCGAGCTTCATCATTTCCTTGTAACCATCTTCATCGCTTAGCCACACGGCGTCATCGAATTCATAAATAAAGAAGCGTCCCTGCGCCTGAAGCGATTGACGCCACCTCTCATCAAGCGCCGTTCGCAAGACGATCACGGCATCGGATTGCTGAATCAATCGCGCCAATCGGTTGAATGCCAGCCGGTCACGCACTCGATAGAGCAGCGGCATCAGGCGTGTCGCATTGAGCACGCGCAGCAATCCGGCAGAAGCTCGATTCCCCAAATCGGCTTGCAGCCGCGTGCGCCAGAGCCATTCCCAACGGTAGCTCACAACCGCCGTTTGATAGCCTGCGGCTTGGAAAAAGGGGAGCAGATCATACACCCGCTTCAAACTGGCCGCATCCAGATGCCCTGTGGGAACAATGAATAAGAGATTTTTCGGAGTTATCGCAATCAGTCTTCCCTCGCTCTTAATTACCAATGAGCTGCCCTTCCGCTGCCGAGAGGGCTGTCTGATCTTGAACCTGAAAGCAACGATCTATAACTGAAAGCAGTGCGGACTCCGCGCCTCCAACGCCATAGGGTGCAAGGTTGTCTCTCAGCAGCTTGATTCCGCGCTCTTTGCTTCGATGGCGAAACTCTTCATCAAACAACAGACGAGTAAGCGCAGGCGCGATGTCGCTAACCACATCCACACTTTCCACTCCGTCAGGAAGCCCCCACGCGCGAACAGCCCAAGGCATCACACGCCAGCCTGCGCGAATGAACAGGGTTGGCAGTCGCAAACGCTGAGCGACTAAGATGGCGGTGCTCGCATCACAAACGGCTACTACGGCGTCAACATCATTGGCTAATGCTTCAAGGCGACCCGTTGTTTCAAGGCGCACTCTTCCGGGCGGCAGTCGCTTCGTCAAATTTTCATAATAGTGAATAGCGTCCGCCCCACCGGGATGCGGTTTGATTATCAGTTCAACTTCGGGCGACGTTTCGACAACCGACAGAATCGCTTTCCATACGTGCTCAAAAGTCTTCCAGTCGAAGGCATCGCAACAAACCGGCGCGGTGCGACTGGTCAGCGCCAGCAATCGCCTGCCCGACGCAGGGCGGGCAGCGCAACGGGGAGTTGGAACAAGGCGATTGAGGTGAATGGGGCTAAAGATTTTGATCGCCTCCGGTTCTTTGCCAAACTCTTCGATCAAACACTGCCGCGAAGCCTCACCCCAAGCCAGAAAATAATCAGTCTCGAATTCGTAGGCATCTGCATCGCCCAGGTATCCGTGAGGCACACCAATCGTCAAAATCCCTAACTGCTTTGCGATCTTGACGGTTGCTCTGTCTTTCGCCTGTTCGACCCCGGCAACGATAACCCCATCTGGGTTTGTGGCACGCAGCAGCGCCTTGACTCGGAGGATATGGGGAATCAGAGTTTTCAAAAAGCTGCTGTAGATAGCCGCAAAATGAAAATTGAGGAGGCGGTTGTTGAGAATTGTGTCATGACCATAATTCCGTGCGCGGCGTGCCGCCTCAAAGGCGCGCTGCACCGTTGTCATTCGTTTTACTATCCCTCTATCCATAACGAGCGAATCGGCTTCTTGCAGTGAAAAGACCTGCTCGGCGGCAACCGTTTCCAAACCAGAGCGCGTTGTCGTATGGAGGATTTCCGAGTCGGTGTTTATCAAACGAGCGGCATAGCCCGTCGTCAAATTCAGCAATTCGACGAGAGGAGCAAGCCCAAGCAGATCAACCTCTTCGCCGATAGCCAATAACAACCGCCTGCCTATTAGGGCAGGAAATTCGCGCCCCGGCGCAAGCAATTGCGGATTGCCGGTGGAGGAGGAGTCAGACAGGGAGTGAAAATTTTTCAGTGAATGCAGGAGATTACGCGCTCTGCGTTTGAAAGCCACCGGCAAAAACGGAAACCGCCCACGAGAAGGAGCCGCTGCAAGGTTGTGAGTGTGCACTCCCGTACGCAAGAGAGAGTCAAGCAAGACGGCTTCGCAAACATCGTGTGCAGGGCGCACCCGATGGCTTCGCAGACAAGGCACTCGGCCTTCAGCAAATAGGTAGGCTTTCGCTGGTTGTACCTTCTCAGCAATGTGTTTTGCGATGCGGTCGGCGGCAATCATTTCGCGGAAAAACCAGATATTTTCAATCCTCACTAACTCACCGAGGTTCAAACCTTCGAATATCATGGTTTCCCCTATCGGTTCGTACCAGAGGCGCGACAATCTGCGGGCTTCATTAGGGATTTCACGTAAATCTTGCAAGCTGAGAAACTCAGGGGCGGCATAACAATCTCGCCCGGCTTTTTGCAAAGCGATGTACGCTGCCGCCGAAAGGGTCACGATTTCGGCAGTTCGTAATAACTCATGGCACTCCTTTTGTAAGAATTCGTACTGCTCAAAATGCTTGATAAAGAGAAGGCGTTTCATGTCATTCCGGCTTCTTGAGCAGTACCCAAACGCGCCGCGCCAGCAAATCATTGAGTGTCACACTCGGATAGTTCGCCTGTACCTGCGCGAGCGTTTCGCAGCTCAGTTGCGAAACGTCAGCGACGTTTGGCCAGGCAATAATGGCAAGAGTCTCAAATCCCGCAGCCTTGCTAATGTAGCCTAAATCCCGCAGCGTCATGCGATTCAAGTTATGATGAAAGAAGCGCAGGTCAAACCTCTGCTTCTTGCGGTCGAAATCGGCGAACATAGGTTTTAAAATCGGCTGCGCTCCGGCTACGGTTGCTAGATAATCTGCCGAAAATGCTTGTACTGGCGGCGTAAACATATTCCGCCAGTCCGGTTTGATGCGATCCCGATAGCCTTCTATGAGTTCGTAGTTCTGCCCTCGACTGTCGGTGAAGCACGCATAAACTTCGCCCATCTATAATCGCCGTAAGCTACACATTTTTCATCTCTGAGCCAATCAGCTACT
>CAYXVU010000307.1:0-6291 GCA_964468725.1 uncultured Clostridia bacterium | reverse complement strand
GCGCGTTTGCCGAAGCGGCGGTTGAGCTCGGATTTCTGATTTCGTTCTCCGGCGTCGTCACCTTCAAAAGCGCCGATGATCTGCGCGCCACCGCGCAGGCTTTGCCGCTCGATAAAATTCTGATTGAAACGGATGCGCCGTTTCTCGCGCCCGTTCCCCATCGCGGACGCCGCAACGAACCGGCTTATGTGATCGAGACAGCGCGCTGTCTGGCCGCGCTGCGCGGGTTGGAAGCGGACGAAGTTGGCTGCTTCACCTCTGCAAATTTCAAACGCCTGTTTCGCTTCGACGAAACGCAGGCCGCCGAGACGAGGTAACCGATGGCGACGCTCTCGCACGAAGAATTGAGCCTCTTGCTCTTCACCCTCGAAGGAGAAAATGGCGCAACCGATGCGCCGCTGCCGTCAAGCGAATCTTGTGAAGACGCTTGCCCGATCATCGAATCCATTGAGCAGACGCTTTGCGGCCATGACATTCCGCTACAGACCCAACTGGCGCGGCATTTGAACAATCATCTGCGCGACAGTTTATTGCAAAGCGGCGTGTTTGAAGTGATCGCCGAACGCGGCGCGGGAAATCAAACCGCGCTCTCTGACGAAGAGCAGGAGCGGCTGCGGCAGGCAAACGAGCGGTTGAAGAGTTGGACGTACGAAATCAATTTCAGCAGCGACGAGCAACGCCTGCTGCGCGAAGGGCTGGCGCAGTTGCCGCGCTCCGCTTGGCTCACCATGCCGCGCACCTTGTGGCGGCTGCGAAAGAAGCTCTCCGCCCGGTAATCGAGCAGACGGCGCTTCTCCATTCCTCTCCTGTCACTCGCCTGCAAAAGGCCGAAGCCGCCATCAAGCGACAGCGGCTTCAGATGAGAGATTGGCGCGACCAACGCGCCGCATCCAACACAGAGGTACGGCTGCGCTAATGAGTTTTCGGGATGACGCGTTCTTCTATTTCTGTCCGGCTTTGGCGCGGCGTTCAGCACGCGCTTTGGCAACCATCTCTTTGATTTCGGCTAACAGAGTGGGCGCGTGATAAGGGATGCCGTCTTTGATCGTCCATTCGACGCCTCCCGTATGGACGGCCTTGCTGTCTCTGACCTCTTCGACGCCCGTCGGATAGAGCACTTTGATATTTTCGAGGGGGTTGCCGTTGACGACGATCAAATCCGCCGCATAGCCGACCCGCACGCGGCCTAGGCGGTCGCCCTCTCCGAGCATGCGGGCATTGTTGCCGGTCGCGTGTTGAATCACTTTGAGGGGATGAAAGCCCGCCTCTTGATGCAACTCTAACTCCCGAATCAATCCGAAGCCGTACATTTGATAAATGAAGCCCGCGTCTTCACCTGCGCAGATGATGCCGCCGCGTTGCTCGAACTCGCGTAAGGCGGCCATCCAGATACGGTAATTTTCTTTCCAAAAAGTTTCGTCCGTCGAACTCCAGCCGATGAAGTAAGAGCCGTGGTTGGCGGGATTGGGGCGGAAGAAGTCTTCCAACACCGGATGCAGATAGTCGGCAAACCAGGGTTGGGTCTGCGCGCGCTGCAAATCGCGGCTGGCTTCATAAATATCGAGCGTCGGATTCCACGCAACCCCGGCCTCTACCATGCCGTCGAGCACCTTCATCAAGCGCTCCCAGTTGGCTTCGCGCCACAACCGCCCCGCATAGCGAAAGCGATCCACCTCATTATTGTAGTTATAGGTTGACGGAAAATTCTGTCTGCCGCTGATGATGGCGGCATCGGGGATGCCATACCAATGCTCGATTGTCGTTGTGCCGAATTTGATGTCATCCCATGCATTAGTCTCTTCGACGCCGACGTGATGGGCGACGCGCAACCCCTGTTTATGAGCCTCCTCCATCATCACTCCCATAAGGTCGCGGTCAACGCCGAACAGTTTGATCCCATCAGCGCCCATCTGTTTAATCAAGCGCACGCGGGCGCGCGCCTCTTCGGCATTGCGCGGGGTGGGCGGCGCGGTGAAGATGGCGTAGATGAAGAGTCGCGGGGCGACGACTTCGCCTTTGGCGCTCTTGTCGCGCAGGTCGAGCGTCTTTTTGGGGTCGCTGCCCACATCGCGCACCGTCGTGATGCCCGATGCCAGCCAGAGTTTCAGACAGTAGTCCACCGGCATCGGTATGCCGCCGCGTTCGTCTTGCACATGGCCATGCAGGTTGATGAGTCCGGGCAGGACATATTTGCCGGTCGCATCAATCTCTCGCTCGCCCTGTGGTCGGCGGGCGCGACCGTCTTTGACGGCGACCGGGTCGAGAGCCACGATTTCGGCAATGCGATTATTTTCGATGACGATATCTTTCGGCCCCGAAGCGGGTGTACCGTTGCCGTCAACCACAATGGCATTGCGGATGACCAGACGCGAGGCGCGCTGTCCGTTGGTCGGAGCAGGCAGCCCGGTTTGGGCGAGCGCGAAGTGGGCGGCCAACATGAGCATAACGAGAAGCCCGGCTATTGCCTTGCTCTTCGAGTATCGTCGCTCACGATTAACAGTTTGCAGAATCAACATACGCGCTCCCTCGGCTACGGATTTTCTTCTCCACTGGCTGGTGTTGGTTGCCTCTCTGTCGGCCTCTTTGCTTTGCGTTGTCGCAGGATATAAAACTCGAACCCGATTGTAAAGCCGCGCGATTTCGCTGTCAGATTGTCCGAACTCAGAACGTATAATTGACCGTATTCATATCAGCCGTTATAACAGAGAAGAATTATATGGCTTCGATAACCGAACAAATCAGCCCCCCTGCGACCGGCTCACAACCAGGCAGAGTTGCTGGACACGCAAGCTTTATGGACTATTTGGGCGTGGCCTTTGACTCGTTGCGCGCCAACAAACTGCGTTCGTTCCTCACGCTGCTCGGCATCATCATCGGCATCACTTCGATCATTGCGGTAATTTCGATCATTGAAGGGCTGGACAAATACTGGAAGCAGAAAGTTTCGAACTTCGGCCCCAACACCTTTGTCCTTACTCAATTTGGGATCATCACGAACTTCGATCAGTTCGTCGAAGCGTTGAAGCGCAACCCCGAAATTCATAGTTCGGAGGCCGAAGTGATTCGCCGCTTCTGCCGGTCGTGCGACGCCATTGGCGTGGAGGTGCATAAGAGCGTGCGGGTGCGCTATGGCCGAAACTCGCTCGAACAGATTGATATGGGCGGCATGACGGCCAACATTTTGGAGATCGAAGGCAAACACATCGAAAGCGGACGCAGCTTCCTCGATTGGGAAGACGACCATTCGCGCTTCGTCACAGTGATCGGTTCGGAGGTTGCTGAAAAGCTCTATGAAGGGCTTGACCCTATCGGCAAGCCCATCCAGATCGAAGATCATACCTTCACCGTCGTCGGAGTTGGCGAAAAACGCGGAACCGTATTCGGGTTTTCGCAAGACAACTATGTCAAAGTGCCGCTCTCAACCTTTCAAAAAATCTATGGCTCGCGGCGCACGGTGAACATCTCTATTCGCGCCTTGCCCGATCAGATGCAGACGGCGCAAGATCAAGTGCGACTGGTGATGCGCAATCTGCATCGTCTGGATTACAACGAAGAGGATGATTTCGGGATCATCAGTTCGGAAGGCGTCAACGAGTTGTTCAACAGGCTGACGAGCATCATCTTTTCCGTGTCGCTCTTTGTCGTCGGCATTTCGCTGGTCGTTGGTGGCATTGTGATTATGAACATCATGCTGGTATCGGTCGTCGAACGCACCAAAGAGATCGGCATTCGCAAAGCCGTCGGCGCGCGGCAACAAGATGTCGTCAATCAATTCCTCGTCGAATCGGTCGTCCTCTGTTGCGCGGGCGGACTGGGCGGCGTGGTGTTGGCCTATGGCATCTCGAAGCTGCTTTCGTCATTTACGCCGTTGCCCTCATCGTTTCCGTTATGGGCGCCGATTCTGGCTTTTGTTTTATCGACGATCATCGGCGTCTTTTTTGGCATCTATCCGGCGCGACGTGCCGGTCGCCTCGACCCCATAGAAGCGCTGCGCGCCGAGTGAAAGGAGACGAGAGAATCCGGCTTTCAGCGAGAGCGCACGCCACGGCAAAGCCCTGACCGCTTTGCTTATTCTGAATCTGCAATTCTGCCTTCCGGATTCAATCTCTCGTCATGGAGTTGTTATGAGTTGGTCAAGCATTCGAGAAAACTCCAAACTGGCGCTCGACACGCTGGCGGCGCATCGCTTTCGCGCCGGGCTGACGATTTTGGGCGTATTCATCGGCGTCTTGGTCATCGTGGCGATGGCTGCCGTGCTCAATGGCTTTCGTCAGACGGTACTTGATAACGCGGAGAGTTTCGGCACGCGCAACGTCTATGTTTGGCGCTTTCCCTTTATCCCGACCGGCAAGATCGAGCCCGAAGTCCTCAATCGCAAGCCGTTATCGCTCGAAGACGGATTGGAGATTCAAGAAAAAGCGACAGCAGTCGAACACGTCAATGTCGGTTTGATCTACGGGCTGCCCGAACCGGGGCAGATGCCGCCGGTTCCGCCCGAAGCGAAATACCGCGACCGCGTCATGACCCGACCGCGCGTCATCGGCAATTTCCCGGTCGCCGAGTTGGTGATGAATGTCAAGCTCAGTCAAGGGCGCTACTTCAACGAAAGCGAAATGCGCCATCGCGCCTATGTCTGCGTCTTGGCTTTCAACCTTGTCGAGGCGCTCTTTCCGGCGGAAGACCCTATCGGCAAAGTTATTAATGTCGGCGGGCAGGAGTTCACCGTCGTCGGCACGGCGGCAAAATTCAAGGCCGGCCCCTTCGGTTCCGAAAATGACGAGGACAATGACATCTTCATCCCCTACTTGACCTTTCGGAAGATGTACCCGCATCTAAACGACCACTTTCTCATCTTGCGAATGCATGAAGGTCGCATGCAGGAGGGCATCCAGCAGATGGAGCAAATCCTGCGGCGGCGGCGCAATGTGCCGTTGCAAAAAGATAATGATTTCGAAATCGGTACGCCGGAGAGTTTCATCTCGACCTTTGATGACATTGTCGGCGCGGTCTTCGGCGTAATGATTATCATCTCTTCGATTGCCTTTATGGTAGGCGGGGTCGGCGTGATGAACATCATGCTGGTGGCTGTGACCGAACGCACCAAAGAGATCGGCATTCGCAAAGCCGTCGGGGCGCGCCGACTCGATATCATCTGGCAATTTTTAACCGAAGCCGTTGCCCTGACCGGCGCAGGCGGAGTGGCCGGGCTGCTGTTCGGCTATCTCATGTCGTGGGCAGTAACCGCCTCAATCCCGGCTCTGACCATGAAGATTCCCATCGAAGCAGCGGCTTTCGGCTTCTTCGGCTCCGTAACCGTTGGCATCGTTTTCGGATTATGGCCAGCCATCAAAGCTGCCCGCCTTGACCCGATCACCGCCTTGCGGCATGAATAACGGCGAAGCGCGAAGTAAAAGATTTTGCTGGTAACGTTGCCTGCGTGCTTGATGGAAAATCGTGCTCATCATCTGGTGAAAATTTTGCGCCTCGCCTATTCGGGAGAGATGGCAGCAGCTTATGCTTATCGCGGCCATTGGGGTTCGGTGGCAGACCCGACTGTGCGCGCAGAGATTCGTCGCATTGAAGAAGAAGAATGGCACCATCGCCGCTTGCTCGGCGAACTATTGGCCAAACTCGGAAAACCTCCCGCCCGCTGGCGAGAAATCAAAGCCTTCCTCATCGGTCGCTCGCTCGGACTGCTCTGCTATGTGAGCGGTTGGTTGCTGCCGATGTATGCCGCAGGCCAATTGGAAAGCCACAACATCAGAGAGTATGAGAGCGCCGCCCGCCTGGCTGTTGCCGCCGGTCATAGCGAATTCGCCGACTGCTTGTTAGAGATGGCGGAAATCGAATGGGAGCACGAGAGCTATTTTCGCGCCTGCGTTCTCAACCATCGCTGGGGGGCGCGCTTGCACCTGTGGGCGACTCCGCCGCCCCGCGAAGAGATTCGCCGCTCCTTTGCTCAAGAAGTCGCGGCTCTCGAAAGCACAAGCTCGTGAACCGCCCGCCTCACAGATCAACGCCACATCGCAGGCATCCAGCGCGGCACTCGCGCGCAATAGTGCGCATAGCTGTCGCCGAAGGTCTTGCGCAAGATTGGCTCTTCATAATACATCGTCCATAAATGAAAGCCGAGCAGCACAAGCAAGGCATAGAGCAACAAGGTTGAAGAGTGAAAGAGAATGGCTTCGCCCACAAGGATGGAGAAGATGCCAACATACATCGGATTGCGCGTGTATCGGTACAAACCGCGCACCACTAACTCTTTCGGCGGATCAATCGGCGCGGGCGTGC
>CAYXVU010000306.1:0-6405 GCA_964468725.1 uncultured Clostridia bacterium | reverse complement strand
TGCACTCTATGCAGTCGGTAACCAAGACCGTCACCTCTGTCGTGATTGGCGTGGCGCGAGCGCGCAACGAGTTCCCCGATCTGGATACGCCGATCTTGAAGTTCTTTGATGAAGCGGAGGTTGCCAACCTTGACGAACGCAAACGCCGCATCACGATTCGCCACTTGCTGACGATGAGCGACGGATTCGATTGGAACGAAAATACTTCCTACGACGATCCGAATAATAGTTGCGTCGTGATGGAAGCGAGTTTCGATTGGGTAAAGTTTACGATTGATCGCCCGATGGCGCGCCAACCGGGCAGCGCCTTCAATTACAACAGCGGGGCGAGCCAGTTGCTTTCTTATATCTTTCGCGTCGCTACCGGACAGGACATTGAAGAGTATGCGGCGAAACATCTTTATGCGCCGCTCGGCATCGAATCCTTTTACTGGAAACGCACGCCGACCGGTCTGCCCGACACTGAAGGCGGGCTATACTTGCGGGCTCACGACTTGGCAAAGATCGCTTACCTCTTTTTGAAGAATGGCAATTGGGGTGGCACTCAAATCGTCACCACAGACTGGGTCAAAGAGTCCATTGCGCCCAGTGTGACCGTGACTCAGAATGGCGTAAAGTACGGCTACAAGTGGTGGCTCTTTCCCTATGGCGATGGCGGGCGATTGGCGTGGGCCGGATCGGGTTTCGGCGGCCAGATGCCCATCATCATTGCCGAACATGATCTGGTCATCGTCTTGACCGGTTGGAACATCCTCGAAGGTAAACGGATCGGTCATCGTGAAGCGATGAGCCGCGTTCTCGCGGCGTTGACCAAAGCGAAAACATCAGGCGCGAAATCATCGTGACCTGACGATCAACTCAGGCTATGAAGAATCTCTAACCCAGTCGTCAAATCAGGGAGGTCAATCTCGTTCGATGAAAGAATAGAACACGGATAAACACCGATTAGACGGATTGACGCGGATGCTGCCGATGGATCCGTGAATATCCACCCAATCCGTGTTCTATGATCCCTCTCTACCACCTGTCCATTTGCAATTGAGATGACCCTATGGCAAATGCGGAAGCGTGCTTCGCAGATACTCGCCAACTGGCTACGCTTTTCGCGCCTGTGCTATAGTGCTCGCTCTTTATTCGCAATCAAATCGCTACGAAGGAGAGAAGCTTGAGCATACTGGTTGATAAAAGTACGCGCGTCGTGGTGCAAGGCATCACCGGCAAAGAAGGCACTTTTCACACCCAACAGATGATCGCTTATGGCACGAACATTGTCGGCGGCGTCACTCCTGGCAAAGGGGGGACAACGCACGAAGGCGTTCCCGTCTTTAACACGGTCGCCGATGCCGTCCAGCAGGCGGGCGCGAATGCCAGCGTCATCTATGTGCCGCCGCCGTTTGCCGCTGACGCAATTATGGAAGCCGCCGATGCGGGCGTGGCGCTCGTTGTTTGCATTACTGAAGGCATACCGGCGCTCGATATGGTGCGTGCGTTCGATTATTTGCGGGATCGCTCGACGCGACTCATTGGTCCCAACTGCCCCGGCATCATCTCCCCCGGCAAATGCAAGATCGGCATTATGCCCGGCCATATTCATCATGAAGGGCGTATCGGCGTCGTGTCGCGCAGCGGGACATTGACCTATGAAGCTGTTCATCAACTCTCTGCCGTCGGGCTCGGTCAATCCACCGCGATTGGCATCGGCGGCGACCCCGTGATTGGCACAAACTTTACCGATGCGCTGAAACTTTTCAATGAAGATGCCGAAACCGATGCAGTAATTATGATCGGCGAGATAGGTGGCACGGCGGAAGAGCAGGCCGCAGAGTTTGTGAAGGCCAGCATGACGAAACCGGTCATCGGTTTCATCGCCGGACAGACCGCGCCGCCGGGACGACGGATGGGGCACGCAGGCGCAATCATCGCGGGCGGAAAGGGAACTGCTGCTGAGAAGATGGCCGCCATGACCGCCGCTGGCATTCACGTGGTCAGCAGCCCGGCAGACTTGGGCGCAAAAGTGGCTGAAGTGTTGGGTTCGTAGGAGAGGAAGAGATGACCAGGAGCAGAGTCTGATTGACGCCGCTGGTTAAAAGTGGCCATTGATCCATGGATTGTCAGTTAGCCGATTCAGCTTTATTCGTGTCAATTAATGAGTGACGATTCGCAAAAAATAGAATTCAATGGAGAGGCGAATGAGCAACCGACCTCCGGTCGTCGGTTGCCGACTGCCACTCAGTCGAAATCAAAGAAGAAAAAAAACGCACGCATTGTTTGCGTCAACGGCAATGAGTTCTGGACGACGCAACGCCAGTTTTGGAAGTGGGTGCGCGAAGGATTGGTGGATGTGACCGGACAGATGCCGCTTACCGGAAGATTTGGCGGACGGCGCGAAAAGTTGTTGGCTATGGTGCGCCACATCATTTTGGATAATGCCGCGCCCGAACACAAAGAGCATGTACTGGGCAGCTTCGCAAAGCTCAAACCACACGTCAGCAAAAAGCGGTTTGGCGATGAATGAAACGGCGAGTCGAATGTGCCGCTTCGACTGCCGCTAAGGCGACAACCCTCAGGCGAGAACGGGCCGTACTCTCGCGGATGAATTCCTCACCTATGCTCAACCACTTCTTCAAACTCAAAGAGAACCATACCGATGTGCGCACCGAACTGGTTGCCGGAGTGACCACCTTTGCAACGGTCTCCTATATCATCTTTGTGCAACCCGTCGTCTTGGGAGCGGCGGGGATGGACGCGGGCGCGGTCTTCACTTCGACCTGTTTGATTACCGCATTTGCGACCCTGTTGATGGCGGGATTGGCTAACTATCCCATCGTCGTTGCACCGGCGATGGGGCACAATTTCTTTTTCACATATGCCGTAGTTCTTGGTTTGGGCGTGCCGTGGCAAATGGCTCTGGGAGCCATCTTTTTCTCCGGCATCATCTTTATCATTACGGCATCGTTTCGCTTCCGCGAGCGCATCGTGGCCGCCGTGCCGGAGTCGCTAAAATCTTCTATCGCCGCAGGCATCGGACTCTTCATCACTCTGATTGGCATGGAATGGGCAGGGTTGGTACGGTTGAGCGCCGATACTTTCGTCACGCTTGGCGATTTGCGCAGCCCTCCGGCACTGGTCGGCTTGGTCGGTTTGACGGCGACGATTATCTTGATGGCGCGCAACGTCAAAGGCGCGATCTTATTCGGCATCGTTGCTGCCGCGCTTGCCGCCTTGCCGTTAGGAGTATTGAAAGTGCCGACGGCTTTCGTCAGCCTGCCGCCTTCGGTTATGCCGACCGCCTTCCATCTCGATATTGTTGGAGCGATCAAGCAGAATCTCTTCACTGTGATCTTTATCTTTTTCTTTCTCGACCTCTTCGATACGGTCGGGTCATTGATCGGGCTGGCGAAACAATCGGGCTTGATGAAGAACGGCGAGATGCCGCGCGTCGGTCGCGCCTTGCTCGCTGACGCCATCGGCACGACAGGCGCAGCCTTGACCGGCAACACTACGATGGTGAGCTATATCGAAAGCGCGTCGGGGATTGCCGCAGGCGGGCGCACGGGATTAACCGCCATCGTTATTGCGGCGCTGTTTATAGCGGCGATGATCTATTCGCCGTTGGTGAGCGCGATCAGCGGCGGTTATTTGGTCAATGAGGTGATTTTGATCGGCGGCCAGCAAGTCATACGAACCTTTACGCTCTATCCCATCACCGCATCGGCGTTGATCGTCGTCGGCAGTTTGATGATGCGCAACGTGCGCGACATTGATTGGGACGATTTTACGGAAGCCTTGCCTGCGTTTCTCACGGTTGCGATGATTCCGCTGACTTTCAATATCACGGACGGCATCGCCTTCGGCTTTATCGCTTACGCGCTGTTGAAACTGGTGAGCGGGCGAGGCCGCGAAGTCCATTGGCTGATCTATCTCTTCGCTGCCCTATTCGTCATCCGCTACGCTGTGCCGGGACTGCATTAATAACCGGCAGAGGCGCAGCGGGCAGTTTCCTGCCGCCGATTTTTTGTGGTAGGATGAGGCCGTTCTTTGAGAGCGCGAGTAGCTCAATGGTAGAGCATCGGCTTCCCAAGCCGGGGGTTGCGGGTTCGATCCCCGTCTCGCGCTCCAATCTTCTTCAATCAATCTCCCGACCGCTACGAATCTTACACCGAGTTGCGAATCAATCTGAGAAGGTTGAACAGCGGTCTCTGACCGCCTCCCTGGCATTGGGCAACGGCGGTCAAAGACCGCCTCTCAACGGTGTTTTCTCATTTTGTTGAGCAATTTGGTATTACTGTACAGTGAAACTCAACCGTCCGGCCTCGACGCCGTTCATCAAAAGCACTACTTCGTGCGTGCCGCGCGGCCAACCACTCGCAGGTTCATAGTTGAAGTAAAACGGCGTAGCCGGTTTGTTTTCATTCATTGTAAACGAGCGCGTCGCCTCATCCGCAAGCTTGCCGCCAACATACCAATTGGCTTCAATCCATGTCCGCAACCCGAAATCACCTGTGCCGACCAGAAAAACCTTGTCAGTCGTGGCGAAAGTCGTAGCCATTTGTACCGGGGCGTTGTCTGCATCCACACCATGGGCGAGCGTCAAATTGCTGATGCGCGACTGGATTGCCCCTTCCGGTGCGGCAATCTTGAATTTGAATGAGCCAAGCGGTTTGCCGTCAAAGAAACTCTCGGCGCGAAAGGCTTCGCCAATGGGAAAGGGATTGTTCGGAGTGAGGTTGAACCCCGCATAGGTGCTCTGTCCGATGGAAAAGATCACGCCGCTGTTGATATCTGCCAGATCGAGTGTCGCCTCACCCAGCACATCGTCACGAAAATAGAATTTGGTGGTGACCTTGCCTTTCGGGCGACCTTTGAATTGCAGTGAAAGGTAGATAGTGTCGGTCGCCGCAAAGGTATCGGTCGGTTCAACAGGTTCTTGATTCTGACTCAAGCGTTTGGCAAAGGTTGCTTTCTCCAGCGGCGAATCGTTCGTTCCGCTGTTGCTATTCGTCTTTGTTCCGGTCGAGATCGTGCAGCCGGTCGCAAATAAAACCAATCCCATCAGCACGGCCATTGTAATCAACACGGAACGCGGTTTTGCAGTATGTATATTCACGATCATCTCTCCTCCTCTTTCCGAATTGTGATTCTCGTTCTCTCTGTCAAAACAAGACCCGCCGCAAGGCCTCCCACCGCGAGACGGTCATCATCTGTAACGTCCTCCCATCGGCCACATCCCAAACGCGCAGGGTTTCGTCAAAATTGCCCATTGAGACAAGTCGGTTCATTTGCGGCGACCACCCGATAATCTGCACGCCGCTCATCTGTTCATGCCCGCTCCAGGTTTGCGCCTCCCAACGGGTCGTGTCGTAGAGGCGAATGACGCCCTCGCCGCCAACCGCCAATTGCTTGCTATCGGACGACCAACGCATGGTGGTGTCATAGCCATCGCTTTTCAGATCTTGCAGCAGTTTTCCGGTCGCCGGATTCCAAATGCGCAGCCGATGATCGTTACCCAGACTCGCCAGCCACCGGCCATCGGGCGACCATTGCAGATTGATGATGCTATTGCCGTGCGGTTCGAAGCGAAATATCTCTTTCGCTAAGCCAACGTCATAGAGGTGCGGGATTTTGCCCAGTCCTCCTGCTACAAGGTGAGTTGCATCCGGCGACCAAGCTAGACACTCAACATAACTGTCATCAAGAAACTTGCAGATTTCGAGGCCGTCCCGTGCTCCGATCACCCGCACGGTTTTGTCCCAACTGCCGACGGCGATCAATCGGCTGTCGGGCGACCACAACACGGTCTTGATATTTTCACCATGCAACCGAATGGCGTGCAGGCGTTTAGCCGTTTGCACATCCCAAACGTGTAGGGTGCCGCGATCATCGCCGACCGCGAGCAGGCGGCTGTCGGGCGACCAATCTAGCCCGTCCGCACCTTCTGCGCGACCTTCCAATGTGTGCAGCTCTTTCAAATCCGCCGCGTTGAGCACCCGCACCGTGCCATCGTGTTCGGTCGTTGCGATGTACTGACCGTCAGGCGACCACCGCACGCGCCAGATGATCGAGTTCGGATATTCGGTTAGCTGCACCTGCTGCCCGCTTTCAACATCCCACAAGCGCACCGTGCCATTGATGCCGAACGATTGGCCGTGAATGCTGACCAACCGTTTGCCGTCGGGCGACAAGTCTGCGCCGTTAAGCGCGCGGTGATGGCGTACACCATCACCGTAAAAGAGCGCGAAAAATCCGCCGATGAGGATCAGGCCTGTGACGAGGCTCAGCAGCGTGAGTTTGGCGCGGCGGCTGAGGGGCTGACGTTTTGCGGGCAACCGCATCGGCGGGCTGATCGGATTTGCTGGGCATATACATCCGCCAGCCGCCGGTGCCGTTGCCATAGACGGAATGCGC
>CAYXVU010000305.1:0-6436 GCA_964468725.1 uncultured Clostridia bacterium | reverse complement strand
AGGAAGAGCGAGAGGAGTCGGCGATAAAAAATGTAACTGCAAAGGGAAGAGGGGGATTCTTTAATGTTGCAAGAGAATGATGGAAGGGTAAAAGGAGTTTTGATGGTTCACCAATGAGGGCTAATGATTGTCATCTGCTCGTCACTTGGGCAGATGCTCTTCTTTCGTTCTGAGCAATAAGCTGTGAGCGATAGCCGATTCGCTGCCGAGGGGAAATGAAACGAGCGACAGTATCAAGAGGTTTCTTTGCCGTTGCAGATAAGGGTGAATCGCTATCTTTTATTCTTTTGAGAACCGCTCGTTGCTTAACGGGAGTGATGCGAGCACGGCCCATCAATAAGAGTTGTCATTGCCGGTCTTTTCAATTGCGGTAAGAATCAACCTGTGAAAATGAAGATAACCGGATATCTCGGCTTGGGTTCGAATCTTGGTGACCGGGAGGCCAATTTGCTGGAAGCGCGCGACCGCATCCGCGCACTCGGTGTTTCGATAACGCGCGCCTCTTCAATTTACGAAACCGAGCCGGTCGGTTATGCCGATCAAGGATGGTTTTTGAATCAAGTGATCGAAATCATTATTACCCCTGAGACGCAGATAGGCGCGGAGACCGAACCTCATATCGGCCTCAAAGAACAGGCAGGTGACAATGCCGACGATAGCCTACGATGTCAAGCGATAGGACTGCTGCAAGCAGTTCTGCGGATCGAAGAAGAGATGGGGCGCGAGCGTCCGTTCGTCAATGCTCCGCGCGTGATTGATATTGATGTATTGCTGCTTGGTGATTTCGTAATGACCACCACGATCACTAACTTATCGCGTGGCGAAAACGCAGTCCGCGCAGACCTCATCGTGCCACATCCGCGTTTGCACTTGCGCCGCTTCGTTTTGGAACCGCTGTGCGAGATCGCGCCCGACTTGCTTTTTCCGAACACACACAAGCGAATCCGTGATTTGCTTGCCGAAAGCACGGATACCTCTCTCGTTCGTTTGTACCGCCGAGTAGGTTGAATCCTGATCTGAAAATTACCCGATTTTTATGGCTATGCCGGTTTCTATTGGGCAGAGTTGAAATGAAGAGATAGAACACGGATGAGACGGATTTTCACGGATACGCCCGATTATTCTGTTTGCTCTCGCCTCTGATGGCTGAATATCCCAAGCCGATTACGCCTTGATATGTCTTTTCCCGATGGCCAAATTTGCCACTTCTTCGGCTGCGTGGTACGGTTGCAATTCGTTGAAAATCGGAGAACTCCGCGATGATTTTGATTAGCCATTACCAGCCCAGTATCCCGAATCCGGCGCTTGAGCAGATTCGCTCGCGTGCGTTGCAACTGAATCCTGATCTCGTTGAGCAAGTCGGCAAGATTATTGAAAACGTGCGCACGGGTGGCGATGAAGCCTTGCTGCATTACACGCAAGAGTTCGATCACACGACGTTTCGTGTCGAAGATTTACGCGTCTCGGATGACTTTATCCGCGATGCGGCTGCCCGCGCTGACCGCGAGACGCTGGCCGCCTTTCGGCAAGCGATTGATAATGTGCGAGCTTTTCATGATCGCCAACGCGAAGTGAGTTGGCAGATGATGTCCGATCAGGGCGTCCGGCTTGGTCAACGCATTCTTCCGGTTGCATCGGCAGGGTTGTATGTGCCAGGCGGGCGCGCGGCTTATCCTTCTTCGCTGATGATGAATGCCGTACCCGCCGCCGTCGCCGGAGTGCCGCGCGTTGTGGTCGCCACGCCGCCGGGAACATTGGAACGCGTGCCAATGATGGCTGCTGTGATTGCCGAACTCGGCATCACAGAGGTGTATCGCATCGGCGGTGCGCAAGCCATTGCGGCGCTGGCGTTCGGCACAGAGACCATTCCCCGCGTCGATAAGATCGTTGGTCCCGGTAATCTGTACGTTGCCATAGCGAAGAAGTTGGTTTATGGCACGGTTGGCATTGATTCGATAGCCGGGCCAACCGAAGTCGTCGTGCTCGCCGATGAAACGGCGAATCCGCGATTTGTCGCCGCTGATCTACTTGCCCAAGCGGAACACGATACCGAAGCGTCGTCCATCTGTGTGACGACAAGCAGCGAGCTGGCGCAAGAGGTCGCTTATCAACTCGGCGAACAGATTCGCCAGTTGGAGAAGCGAGAAATTGCCGAGACGGCTCTGGAAAAGTTTGGCGCGATTTTTGTCGTTGATCGGCTCGAAGAGGGCTGTGCACTCATCAATCAACTCGCGCCCGAACACCTTGAGTTGATGACCAAAGAGAATGAGCGAGCGGCGACACTGATTGAAAACGCCGGGGCGATCTTTTTCGGCGACTGGTCGCCCGAACCGGTCGGCGATTATTTCGCCGGAACCAATCATGTGTTGCCGACTGTCGGAACCGCGCGCTTTTCGTCGCCGCTCGGCGTGTACGATTTTCTGAAACGGCAATCGCTGATCGAATACACGCCTGATGCAGTGAGGAAGAATGCCTCAGCTATTGCTGCAATGGCTGAGGCGGAAGGGCTGACGGCGCACAAACGTGCTGTACTGTTGCGAAGTGAAGAGAACCAGACGGTCAATGACGGGCAAAGGCCGGGAGATTCATTACCCATCAGTCGGCAACTCCCTTTGGAAAAGATTAAGCCGAGCGTGCGTGCCATCACCGCCTATACGCTGGCACCCTATCGGGCGACGATCAAACTCAATCAGAACGAGAATCCGTTCGAGATGCCGGAAGCGATCAAACAGGAAGTTGAGCGGCGATTGGCGGCGCGCAAATGGTCGCGCTATCCCGATTTCGTGCCGACGAGTTTGTTGGAGAAACTGGCGGCATTTGCCGGTTGGCGAGCCGATGGTACGTTGGTAGGCAACGGTTCGAATGAATTGATTCAAGCGACCCTGATGGTGACGGTTTCGCAAGGCGCACGCGTCGTGATTCCCGAACCGACCTTTACTCTGTACCGTCAGATCGTTACGGTACTCGGCGGCGAGGTGTTGGGTGTGCCGCTGACACAGGAGTTGCAATTCGATATGGCGGCAATTCGTGATCGCACGTTGCAGACTCGCGCCGATGTTATCATCATCTGCTCGCCGAACAATCCGACCGGCTGTCGGATTCGTGATGAAGACCTGCGACAACTGGCTAACGACTTCAACGGTTTGATCGTTATTGACGAAGCCTATCACGAATTTTCTCGCCATACGGTTGTGCCGCTGCTTGCGGAACTGCCGAACTTGATTGTCTTGCGAACGTTTTCAAAAGCGATGGCAATGTCGGGGTTGCGCGTCGGGTATCTGCTGGCTTCACCGGAACTGACGCGCGAAGTACACAAAGCAACCTTGCCCTACAATCTGAATTTTCATTCGGCGATGGCAGCGGAAATCGCTTGCGAACGATTCGACCTGCTGCGCCCGCAGATCGAGACGATCATCCGAGAACGCGAGCGCATGGTTGTCGCGCTTGCCGCAATAGAGGGGGTTGAGCCGGTTCGATCAGAAGCGAACTTTATGATCGTGCGCATGAAAGTGAAGCCGCAAGTGGTATTTGAAGAGATGGCCGCGCGCGATATTCTCATTCGCGATGTAAGCCGCTATCCAATGCTGGCTGACTATTTCCGCGTTTCGGTCGGCACGCCGGAAGAGAATGATCGCTTTATTGCAGCGCTACGCGAAGTGGCGGCGCGCTAGGGTTGGTTATCTTACCTTCATGACGACCAGTGTCAAATCGTCGTGTTGCGGCATATCCCCGCACCATTGCCGCACGCTTTCGACAACTCGCTCGGTAATCTCTTGCGCCGACAGGTGGGATACTTGTGCCAGCAAGGATTGCAATCGTTCTTCTCCGAACTCTTGCTCGTTGGGGTTCCGCGCTTCGGTCACGCCATCCGTATAGGCGACGAGCAGATCGCCGTTCTGCATCGCAATGCTCTCTTGTTCGTAACAGGAGTGATGGAAGGCTCCGATGATCGGGCCGCCGGTTGTGAGCAATGAAAATCGGGAGAGGTAATCGTCGTTTCCGTCCCCCATCATCTCCGGACGGCGGTCAAAGGTCGCCGCTTGCCCGGCGCTGAGTGCGCGTTCAGCCGCCGCCGCTCGAATCACCATCGGCGGATTGTGTCCGGCGTTGACATAGGTGAGCGTGTCCGTCTCTTCGCAAAATTGCGCATAAAAAAAGGTGGCGTAGTCATTGCTATCGGTGGACAGGTGCAGCAGGCGATTCATCGCCGATGCCAGATCGGTTAAGCGACCGTTGACCGAAGGCGCGTGACTTCTGAGCGAGGCCTGCACCGTTGACATTAAGAGCGCGGCTGAGATGCCTTTCCCTGCGACATCGGCGACCGCAATGCCGACTTTGCCGCCTTCCAAGACGATGAAATCGTAATAATCGCCCCCGACGCCGCGTGCCGGATGACAGACGCCTGCCAACTCGACGCGCTGCAACTGCGGAGGGCAGGCCGGAAAGAGGCGACGTTGCACAGTGGTGGCGATGGCCAACTCGTGACGCAACCGTTCTTCTTCGGCAACCTGCTGGACGAGTTGCGCGTTTTGCATAGCAAGCGCCATCTGCAAAGCGACCGACATCAGCAGCGACTTATCCTCTTTGGAAAATGGCAGATCGCCTAATCGTGGCCCTAAAGAGATGACGCCGAGCAGCTCTTCTTTGGTTGTGATTGGCAGTAACAAGGCCGCGCGAATGCGGCGCAGGGTGCGAATTTCATCGCGCTGCGACTGTTGGTTGGTCAACTCCTGCGCCAAGAGTTCTTGTGTCCATGACCAGGTGCGGTCGAAATCCACCGGCAGGGGGAAGGCGGCGCGGCGCATCTTTTCAACGATCACCCCGCGACCGGGCAGTTGCAGGGTGCGATCAAAATTGGATGTAGTGTTCCCGTCTTCGGCCAGATGATTGCAGATGGCCGAGCGGAAATCGCTGCCGGTTTCCGCCGGTAAAAAGATGGTGACGTTTTCAACATGCAGCGCGTCTTGAATCTTCACAGAAGTGCGTTCCAGCAATTGCTCGACGGTGGTGAGATGGCGCATTTCGTTGCCCAACTCGGAAAGCACTTGATGCGCGTCATAGGATTCGCGGAAGAAGCGGCGATCAATGACCGGCATCACCCGTTGATTGAGCAGGGTGAGCAGACCGACTGACGCCGCGATGACCAACATGGTGATGATGATGTCGGCACGTGGACCGAGTCGGTCAATCGCTTCCATTCGGGCGCCGGTCAACAGAAAGCTCAAGACCGAAAAGACGACCAACGCCTGCACGATGATGAAGCCGCGCGAGACCAGCAGATAGCGCGCGCTGCGCCGCAAGATGAGGCGCACCGGAATGACTTGGTGGCGAATGATGGCATAGGCGAAGGAGAGCGGGAAGAGCGGAAAGGCGAAGAAGGCTATCGAAGCTAACCAGCGCCACAACCGATTTTGCGTCTCCGGCAGGTCGAAGAAGATGGCCAAGCCGATGACGATGAAGATGGGCAGAAACCCGGCGATGCTGCCTGCCACGACAACCCGCATCTTGCGGCGCGACACGCGACCGGCAGCGCGATAGTTGATCAGTAAGACGAGCAATCCGGCGGCGAAATAGAGGACGAATAATACGACGCTGATCGCGCCCAGTAGAAAGAAGGTGGCGGCGAAGGATGGCGCCTTCTCCGGGGCAATCGCGCCGAGCAGATTGAGCGCCGTGAAGTAGGGGAATATGGTAATTAGTTGCGGGATGTAGAGTAGATATTCGAGTCGCGGAAAGCGATTGAGAACCGGCGATGGTTCCGGGAAGATGAGAAAGAAGTGGAGGAAAATCGGCCACAGAAAGAGCGAGACGATCTGCACGATCATCATCATCCCGACAATCCACCAGCGCGTATCTCCGAACAACGGCGCCGTCGCCATCAGCGCACCGATGAACATGCCGAACATCATCGAGAGCAAAAATGCCTGTTTGTCATAAGGTTTGAGGACGAAGACCGCAAAGCCTGTGAGCAGGAAGATGCTAGGGATAATTAGCGTGCCCGCGCCGGTGATAATCCAACTGAGCAGCGGAATGGGGCGCGTCTTGAGCGCCATATCCATCGTTTGCCCATTGCGCCGAATGGTGACCAGATAGGTCGTACCCGGCGCGACATCCTGAAACTGTTCGGCAAAATGTGCGACATCGGTAAGGCGCACACCGTTGATGGCGAGGACTTCGTCTCCGATTTTCAGACTGGGGTTATTGGACGGCAAGGTTTGCTGTCTGACCACTACACGCTCACCTTGTTGATGAGGCAGCCATCCTGGTTCGCTGTTCATACTGAGCAACGCGACCGATTTAGAGAACAACGAGCCGCAGTAGACAAAGAGCAGAGCAAAGAAGGTTGCGCCTAAAATGAGCCGCCATCGCTGTTTCATCACATCCCTCAACCGCGCCACTATATCACAATGATACGATAGGCGTCAGATAGCTGTTC
>CAYXVU010000304.1:0-6441 GCA_964468725.1 uncultured Clostridia bacterium | reverse complement strand
AAACCAGCGTATTGCGAGTCCTCTATCGCGCTCGGCTCCAAATCATGCAGCGGCTCGATCTCTACTTTCGTCCGCCGGTTTCCGGAACGCTCAAAGCGATGCTGATGGGCAATCGCTATTTTCTCGACGCCGAAGTAACCGAACGACTTCGGGAGAGTTCGACCTATCACATCCTCTCCATTTCCGGCATGCACGTCGCCATCTTCGCTTGGCTGTTGCTCGCCGGATGGCTCCCTCAGCGTAAACGATTGTTTCACTGTTTGCTGACGCTCCTCCTGCTCTGGCTCTACGCGGTTATGGTGGGTCTGGCAGCGCCGGTTACGCGAGCCACAGTAATGATAACGACGGCGATCATCGCACCTCTCCTCTTTCGCCGCGCCATCTCTCTTAACACTTTATCGCTTGCTGCATTTGTCATGCTCGCGTGGCAGCCTTCACTTCTTGCCGACCCCGGGTTTCAGATGAGCTTCATCGCCGTCGCCGCCATCGTTAGCCTTGCTCTTCCGCTCATCGAAACCCTGCATCGCATCGGCGCTTGGCAACCCAACAGTGCAACTCCTCATCCGCCAAACTGCTCAAAAACCTTAAAGACCATTTCGGAAATTCTCTTCTGGGATGAGCGTGGCTTCCAAAAAGAGAGGTCGCTATCTTCAATTCGTTACCGACTCGATAAATCACCTTTGGCACGATGGCTCAACCGTTGGCGCGTACAGCACCTCGTCAAACTTTTCTTCACTCTCCTGATTGTCTCCGTCGCCATTCAACTTGCGTCATTACCGCTCAGTTGTTTCTATTTCAACCGTCTATCGCCAATCGGCATACTTCTGAATCCCGCAACCGGGATACTCAGCGGCATCTTGATGGTATGCGGTATTGTGGCCACATTATTGGGATGGGTGCATGAATCTATTGTTTGGGCATCTGGTTGGTGCGCGACGCTTTCTCACAATTGGCTGGTCAATCAAATCACTCCGTTCCGATTCTTACCGGCGGCGACCTTTCGCGTTGCTCACTATGAAGGTTGGCAGACCGTACTGTACTCGCTCTTCTATGTGCCACTCGTTGCATTGAGTTGGCAACTTTATCGCTGGCAACCGATTGACATGCGCAACCCGCTGGCGCGCAAATGGCAAACCCATCAGCGTCCGATCCACTCGCAAGGCGAAAGCCTGACAGTGAAACCGGCTCGACGCAAATCAATCGCCTTGGCGCTCCTATGGGCTGTTGCCCTCTTTGCCTCTGCCTTCATGCTCATCAATCCGCCGACGCCGAAAGCAACCGGCAAACTGACCATCCACTTCCTTGATGTCGGGCAAGGTGATTGCGCGCTAGTGATCTTTCCACAGGGCGCAACGATGCTAATTGACGCTGGCGGAGATACCGCCGCACATCGTTCTGGGCAAGAAAACAGGGGCACCGATCATCCGAGTGACTTCGAAGCGGCCTCGGCGGAGCAGGGGCAGGAATTTTCGATTGGAGAAAGGGTCATATCACGCTGCCTGTGGGCGATGAAGTTGACGCGGGTGGACTACCTGTTAGCCACCCATGCTGACGCCGATCACATCAGCGGATTTGCTGACATTGCAAAGAATTTCTCCGTCGGCCAACTCATCCTGGCACAACCGACAACAACCGATGCAGAGAGTTTCCGTGAGTTGATAGTCGCCCTCGAAAAACAGCAAGCGCCGACTACCATCGTTCAAGCAAGAGAGAATTTCGACCTGCAAGGGGTGAGACTCGAGATTCTCTCGCCCGATCCGTTGACATCGGCATTACAACTTTCCGACAACAACCGCTCTATCGTCGTGCATCTTCGTTTCGGTGTGTCTTCGTTTCTGTTTACAGGTGACATCGAACGTCCTGCTGAAGCCCTGCTCCTTCAGTCCGGATTTGACCTGCGCGCCGATGTCCTAAAAGTGCCGCATCACGGTTCGAAGACATCATCATCACAAATTTTTTTAGAGGCAGTAAGGCCGCAATGGGCAATCGTTTCGGCTGGTGAACGGAATCCTTATGGCCATCCGCATAAAGAGGTGTTGGAACGCTATCGCCAATTAGGGGCGACGATTTTGGAGACCGCTCGAATGGGAAGGATAACGGTAGAAACGGATGGTGCAACAATCGGTGTGCGGACTTTTCAATCGCCGACTCAGTGACGCTCATTCGACGCTTAACGAGATGGTATCGAGTAGGTTACGGTTGCGTGAGCAACGGGTTCATCATCGCCATCGGAAAAGATCAAGACATCGCCGACCGCCAATCGTTTGCCAAGTTTGAGCAACCGCGCTTTGGCAATAACATCTTTGGCCGTCGGTTTCCGCAGAAAACTGATGTTCAGATTGGTGGTTACGGCTAAGGCTACGGGGCCAATCATTGCCAACAACACCACATACATTGCCGTATCGGCAAGTGCCATCATGGTCGGGCCGGAGACCGTTCCGCCCGGACGCAACATTTTATCGTGATAATGCATGCGAACCTGTGCCGCCATCTCTTCAACCCATTCGACTCGAATCCGTCGTTCGCGTCGCGTCGGGAAATGCGAATGAATAAAATCTTCCAACTCCTGCGCGGTCATTTTGGGCATCGCTTACCTCTAGCAATGATGGTCGCCACGGCACGAATTCAGATGGCCAGACCGCCATCAGCTTGAATGACCTGCCCGGTGATGTAACGAGCATCGTCAGAGAGTAAGAAAGCAGCAATGCGCGCCACTTCTGCCACTGTGCCATAGCGACCAAGCGGAATCTGTTCGAGCATCTTCTGTTTGTATTCATCGGCCAGCGCATCGGTCATTTCGGTTTCGATTAAACCGAGAGCCAACGCGTTGACGGTGATATTGCGACGCGCAACCTCTTTGGCCAATGCTTTGGTGAAACCGATGAGTCCGGCTTTTGAAGCCGAGTAATTTGTCTGTCCGGCCATTCCGACTACGCCACTAATCGAAGAGATATTCAGAATCGCCCCACGCTTCTGTCTTACCATAACGGAAACCGCCGGTTTGGTGATATTAAAAACACCTTTCAAATTGGTATCCAAAACGGCATCCCAATCCGATTCGCTCATCATCAGGATGAGTTTGTCGCGAGTAATCCCGGCATTATTCACCAGATAATCGAGCGAACCGAATTCACTTTTCACATCCTTAACCAGTTTTTCCGCTGCTGCTGTGTCTGTTGCATCGGCTTGAAAACCTGCCGCCTTGCCACCGCTAGCAGCGATTTCAGCGATCAACTGTTCTGCGCTTTCTTGGCTTTTGGCATAAGTGAAGGCAACGCAGCAGCCGCGCGCGGCCAGTTCCGTGACGATGGCGCGACCGATGCCCCGCGTGCCTCCGGTGACAATTGCAGTTCTTCCTTCAAATTCAGACATGCCGATTCTCTTTCCTTGATTATGATAGACCTCTGAAATCGAGTAGCGGATTATAGAGGCTCCGTCGGGAAGGTTCAAAGGGGATGAGACAGATCAATCCAATTGGCTTTTCGCTCTTGCAATAAGGAATCGCCGTCGAAGCACGCCGAACCGAGATCATTAGTGATGATGGCGGGCGAACACAGTTTCGATTCACGGCTCTGTGCAAACCCGTCACATCCGCGTTTCTCCGTGTCCTAAACACAACAAAAATCAGCGCCCGTCAACAAGTCTTACAATTTGACCTCTTCCGTTCTCACACACAATGAGGCAATACGCGCTTCGTTGACTTCGAACCCGATGCCCGGTGCCGTCGGAACGGTGATCGTGCCACGCGGGGATACGGTGACGGGCGGCACAATGATGTCTTCTTCCCAGTAACGCTCTGAAGCCGACACATCACCCGGCAGGGTGAATCCGGATTGAGTAGACATGGCAATGTTATGCGCACGGCCGATACCGGCTTCGAGCATACCGCCGCACCAAACCGGCACACCTTTTTCAGCGGCCAAGGCTTGAATACGGCGAGCTTCCGCATGACCGCCGACGCGCCCCAGTTTGATGTTGAGGATTTGACAAGCGCCAAGTTCAATTGCATGGCGCGCATCACGCAGGGTGGTGATTGATTCGTCTAAGCAGATCGGCGTCTTAATTTCGCGTTGCAGTTTTGCGTGATCAACCAGATCGCCCGCTTGTAAAGGCTGCTCCATCATCAGCAAGTTAAACTCATCGAAGCGCCGCAGCAGATCAATATGGTCGAGCGTGTAATCGGAGTTGGCATCTACGCTGAGCAGAATTTCGGGATAGCGTTTACGCACGGCTTTTGCCAACTCAATATCTCTTCCTTGTTTGATTTTGATCTTGATGCGTTGATAACCGCGTTCAACTTCGGTAGTCACCTTTTCCAGTAAGGCTTCGTTGTCGGATTGCAACCCAATAGAGACGCCGCTGGCAATTTCACTGCGGGTTCCGCCCAGATGTTGCCACAGCGGGCGGTTAGCCAGCCGTGCTTCTAAATCCCAAATTGCGGTTTCGACGGAGCCCTTTGCCATGCGGTTGCCACGAATGCGTTCCAGCGCCTCGTTGACTTCTTCGGCGAGCGTGACAGTAGCGGATTTTAACAATGGAGCGACGAAGTGGGTGACAATGTGCCAGGCGCTTTCAATCGTCTCATGATTAAAGAACGGGTCTTCCGGCGCTGTGCATTCGCCATAACCAACTGCACCCGATTTATCAAACACGCGAACAATCATGATGCGTCGCTGAAAGGTGCGCCCAAAGCTTGTTTCGAACGGCGCTTTCAATGGCAACTGAATTTCCCTCAGTTCGATCTTTTCGAGTTGTAATCCCATGTTCATCCCCTTTTGAATATCGGTTGCTCCTTACTCGTCAGTAGTTGGAAAATCGAAACTGATCGTCACCCTCGCCAAACAGGTAGCGGCTCGATTGCGTTGCCTGATCGCGTGTGAAACCGCGCACAACTTTGCCGCTTGCCAGTTGAGCGACAAACTCCTCGCGCACTTTCAGACGCCATTTCAAATGTTCATCAAGGGAGCGGGCACGAATCGCACCAATATCATCAGGAATGGCGACAGCGGCGCGGTCGTCGCAATGAGGCCGCTGCCCCGCTAACACCAATTCAACGTGTGCCGACTGCACCCACCATTCGGCAATTACCCGATCTGACGGAATGTTGGAGTCGAAAACCGAAGACACACCTTCACCGTAGTAGTTCGGCTCGTAGCGGCGAATGATCGTACCCAGCTTATTGATATTGAAATGGGCGTTGCGAGATTGCAGCGGGTCGAAGGTCCAAAAGATGAGGGGAATGCCTGCGGCTAGGGCGCATTGGCGTTGAAAGAGTTTGATCCGATAGCCGATGTCTTGATGTCGCAAATCTTCGACGACGGCGGCCATATGCGAATGGAACGCGACGCAATTCTCCACCAGCGCCAGCATAGTGTGAACAAACCCGACCAGCCTGCCCGAAGGCTCGAATGCGCCAATGGTCGGCGCTTGGCAGGCTTTCGAAATCATATAGAGCCGGATTGGCATGATGTCGAGATCATCATCTTTCCAAACCGCGCGCTCCAATTCGATACACTGATTGAAATCCTCAACCGAAGTGCATTCCCGTATCGTAATGTCATGCCCAGTCATAGAACGGGGCAGTATACTTGTCACCCACCAGACATTCAAGGCAGCCCAACATCTTGACTCAGAAGGGCTTCTTATGATTTTTTGTACTCGGTTTCGGTCTGCTCTGGTGCTAGTCACCAGAGCAGATGGCCAGTCTACATTGTCTTTTGACGCAGCTACGGCTCGATTTTTTACTTCTGAGGAATGGCTTTATCCAACTTTTAAGATTCTTTTAGAAGGCTCTAAAGATTTAAATTCCCTTCATCCGGTATCGTCTTCATCGTGGACGAGACGTGAGAGTTGGCCTTATACATGAGCGTCCGAGGTCCAACTCCACGCTCTCAGCGTACACCGTCTTTTAACTGCTCGTTTTTGTAAACTCATTTTAACAAGCTGTTTCGAAACCTCTTTCGTCGCCCCTTCGCAAATCTGAGGAGCACCTGATGACTCGTATGGCATACAGACCTACGCGCCTATTCTTTACTCTTTCGACCATCATATGGCTATTACTTGTCGCCCCCATCCTGTTGCTCACTCCGGCGCAAGCCGCAAATCTCAGAGCAAAGACCGGCAAGACTTCGCCCCTGCCGTTGCCACCCGGAAGCGTACTCACGGGCACCATTGGGCAAGGTGACTTGCACTCCTTTGTGTTTTCATTGAAGACCGATCAATTCTTACAAATCACCGTCGAACAACAGGGGGCAGACATCGCGTTGATGCTTTACGGTTGCAACGGTCAAAAAATAATCAGCGTCAACAACGCGCTTACAATCAGAGGGCAAGAGACCATTTCTTTGACCGCCAACCAATCCGGTTTATACCGCCTTGAAATCCTCATCCCCCTTAACATATCGTCGCCGGGAGCCTACACATTGACGCTCTCTGACACCC
>CAYXVU010000303.1:0-6478 GCA_964468725.1 uncultured Clostridia bacterium | reverse complement strand
TAGCCATTTACTTTTGTGGAAACCCGAAGGTAGCGATAAAGATCACGATCCGGAACCTCAACTCCCAGTGACACTAAATCACTCTTGATGTCAGAAAGAAAGTTTCTCACTAACGTAGGGGAAAGAACATCAATAGAAACCTCAAGGCTTCGACGATCATCAAAAGGAACTTTTGCTGTCATCTGCATTAGCTGAGCGCGGATGTCTCCTTTAGCCTCTATGGTTTCACTGCCTTGACGCACATAATAGGCTCGCTCTGCGCTTTGTTGTATATCCTTCGGTGCTTGATAAGGGCGCAAATCTCCGGCTGGCGCCCAAACAATGATGATCAGTTTCCCTTGATAGACTTCGGGGGAGATGATCGGTTGATATTCGGGGTCAATACGTTTGCAGTTGCCTCGGATCTGTTTTTGTATGGTCTCTAAGTTTTCTCCATCTAGTCCCTGTGGAGGCAGAATGGGTAACCCATTCTGCTCTTCCATTCCAATGACAATGTATCCGCCATTAAGGTTGAAAAAGTCATTTGCAAAGGCGCATATTGTGCGAATCACTTGAGACAATGTCTGCTCAGACCAAGCTTTCTTAAATTCTAGCCGCACGGATTCAATCGAGCGAGCATGGATCAAATCATCTAAATTGATAGGCAATATATTCATATCTTTTTCTCAAAATCGGCATTGTATCAAATTAAGTGATAGGGCACGAATGCGTCGGTGTGCGCCGGGAATCGGCTCACCCGAACAGGGTAGCGCCAGGTCGCTTGCGAAAGAATTTCGGCGGCATTATACATTTTGTCATCTGGAGAGAATTTTGGAACCGCGAGCAGCGGAACACGTTTTCGATTGCTAGAACTGAGCAGGCGAGGTCACTATGGTTAGGATAGAAAGCTCCCTTCAAGATAAGAAAATGTTCATGTATATGTTGGCGGTCATTGTGATGTCGGGCTATGACGCAATTGCTACCATGCAACACATCGGGCGCGGCGTTGCGCTGGAAGGCAATCCCTTGATGGATTCGCTCATTCAACGCCATGCGCTCCTGTTTTTCCTTGTCAAGATGGCGGTGACCGTTACCGGCATGCTCTTTTGTTACCGCTTTGCGTATCTGCGTTCGGCGCGGCTCGGCATCAAACTCTGCGCCGGTATTTATGGGCTTCTCACCTTTTATCACATGCTAATTGCCGTCTTCGGTTAAGCTGTTTCGACAACCGAAAAGCGCAGCTTCTGCCCTTACAGGTCTGGCAGTAAGGCGCTTTTCGGTTGTGACCGGCGGCGTAGAAACGCTCACGACATTTTGTTCTGCATGATCGCTTGCCAGTTGAGGGTGCGGCGCAACACGGCGAGTTCGGCTTGTGCTTGGTTGCCGAATAGACTTTCCAATTGGTCAAGCACGGTCAGCAAGAGTTGCGGCGCAAATTGACGCGCGTGCGTCAGCGTCTGTGCGTAATAGTGCAAGTTGATGCGTCCATCGGCATCGCGGTGGAAAGCGGCCACCTCGGCTTCGCTCATGCGCTCGACTGCCGTATTGACGGCAATCACATCGCGCGGGATGCCCTGATGCGGGCGCGAGTTTTCATCCATCCAACCGACCAGCAAGATGCCGATCAACACGCCTTGTTCATCTACTAAGTCGGGGCTGAAGACTTCGTTGAGCGCGGGAGAACTTGCCAAGCGTGGCCCCAAACGCCCGTATTCGGGGTTGATGAGTTGCGAGTTGTAGATGATGCCAATCGGCTTGGTCGCGCCGGTCGGCAGGCTGACGAACTGACCGAAGCGATAATCCTTCGGCGAAGGCGGCGTCGCAACTTCTAACCGATCCAACACGCGGCCAATATAATCAACGTGCGAATTCGATTTTACAATCTTGGCAATCTTCATGATTCCGGTTACTGGTTTCTAGTTTCTGGTTATCGTTGTGCAACGGGAAGGAGTCGGTTTTGCCTTTTTACCGTTTGCGATAACCGGAAGCTTACCTTCTCTGCGCTTTGCTGATGGCTTTGCGCGCAATGTGCAGGTGCAGGCCTGCACGTTTGGCAAACTCCTGAAAAGTTGCATAGAAGACCTCGCGGTCGCGCGTCGTCAAGACGGCGGTTTGATCTGCCGACTCGATGACGTAGGGATAGCCATTGCCGACGATGATCTCACCGCGCACCGTGTCAACCAGATAATCGAGCAAGCCTTGCTCGTACACCCACATCGGCAGATCGAGCCGCGAAGGCGGCGCATCGCTCGACGTTTGCAGATAGATAAAGCCGATTTCGCGCCGCCACCGTTCGCCATAATCTTCGAGGATGCCGCGTCGCGCCGAACGAAACAGGGTCGTGCGGTCTCCCCATTTCAGGCGCGTCGCCAGTAACGGCGCATCGGATATTTGGGGCGAATCTTCTAAGGCAAAGACGGTTTGCAACAGGTTCACCAAATCGCGCGCCAAACTGGTGTCTACGTAGCCGACGAGAGGGATGCCGGTTTGCCGTGAAGTATCGAGCAGCGCGACGATCTCGGCAACGTAAAATTCGCGTTGTTCGGGCGGCAACAATTCGGCAAACGAAATGATCAACAGACTATCGAAGAACGCGACGGGCGGCTTATCGGCAGTGAATCCACGCTGCGCTGCTGCCCGCATGAGCCGTTTGAGCGCCTCACATTCCATGCGGTAGCGTTGCCGGTGAACGATCTGCTCGGAAAATTCGGTGTCGCTGCCGGTACGCACCATCACCTCCGCAGGCGTGAGGATTTCAAAGGCCAAGTCTTTCGCATAGGGCACGCCGGGTTGATGCGGATTTTCGAACCAACCGACCTGAACTGCGGCGACGGGCAGCGAATAATCTTTGCTTGGCAAAATCTGACTGCCGTCGGCGGCAAAGGTGGTGCGTCCGAGCAGCGTTTCATAAGCCCATTGTCGTGCTTCTTCCCGATGGTGAAACGGGTGAGGAAAGGGAACAATGAACGCCGTGTCGGGCAGAAAGGCTTCGACAGGAACCGCGCCGGGGCTTGCCGACAGACTGAGTTGCTCGCGCAATTGGTCTTGTGGCAGGTTGCTCAGTTGATCGAGATGATGGCGATAGAGTTCAAACTGAGTGCGACGCCCCTGTTCGAAGGTCAGGAATTCCGACTGACGGTCTGTGAGTGCTGCAAGAATTTTTTCTCGATGAATCATCGCGCCGGTTCCGTGTGACAGCCACAGCCTATGCCGTCGGCTGGCGGAAGTCAAACAGACGAAATTGACTGATGCGTTCGCGTAGCAGTTAGCTTATAATACGAGCGCATTTGGCAACGGCGCACGGTATTGTAGGCTGTCGCATGCGGTTTACGCGAAACCCGCTTTTTCATTCGGAAAGCTTCGATATGTGGCCGAGGTGGCGAAAACAGAAACTCGATGGCGCTTTGATCGGTTCGCCCGAACCGATGCTGCGAAGAATGAGTTTTGATGATTTGAACGAATGCTGGCGGCTCGACCAGCGTTGCTTCACTGATGGCGAAGCTTACGACCGCGAAACGATTCGCTACCTGCTGGCTCACAATCAAGCCATCTGTTACAAACTCATGGATGCGACCAACGAGATGACCGCTTTCATCGTCGGCATGGTCGAACCCGATAACATCGGCCACGTGGTCACCCTCGCCGTCAGCCCCGATCATCGGCGACGCGGACAGGGGCGACAGTTAATGCAGGTATTAGAGCACCGCTTTCGGGAAAAAGGCGTGCGCACCGTGCGCCTCGAAGTTCGCACCGCAAATGTGGTCGCGCAAAAACTCTACTTCGACATCGGCTACAAAATCATCCGCCGCATGCCGCATTATTACACCAGCGGCGATGACGGTTACCTGATGATTAAACAACTCTGAACTTGCCGTCCGCCTCTTTCCTGTGCTCATGGCGATTGCCGAGTTGTCACGTTTTCCGCGCCCTAGCATAATGAGCCGCATGAGTTTGACGGTACGAGAAGCGCTGACACTTCAGGTCTTGAAGACGGCGGAAGTCGTCGCTGGCCATCGCGGCCTCGATAATCCCATTCGCTGGACGCACATCATTGATATGCCCGATGTCGCCGAGTGGGTGAAAGGCGGAGAGGTGCTCATTACCTCCGGGCTTGGCATTCACGACAGCCCGCAAGCCCAGTCGAAATACCTGCGCGAAGCTGCCGAAAAAAGGGTCGCTGCCGTACTGGTCTCAAAAGATTACTTGCCACAAACGCCGCTGCACATGCGTCAATTGGCAGACGAATACGGGTTGCCCTTGATCGAGTTGCCGCGCGAAACGCCCTTTGTTGATGTGACCGAAGCGATTCTGCGACGCCTCGCGGTGAAATCATCGGTTGCCGAAAAAGAGTATCTGCTGGAAGCCTTGTTGGCAGGCAATCTCCCCGATGATGAAGAGACGCTGACCCGGTTGAGCGCCATCGGATTAGAGGCCAAACAGGCGTACGTTATCCTGCTGGCGCAACCTGCCGATGGGTTGTTCAATCAGCAATTGAGCGATGAGCAGATGCGGAACCTCATCAGCCGATTCAACCATACAGCCAAACGCGGCGTCTTTTTCAGCAAACCCAATTTCGTCATCGGCATCTTTGCCGTCGGGGTACGCGCCGATTCTGAACAGCCCTTCGTTCGCTCACTGGCAACCAATTTCGAGCAGTCCCCGGCCTCCGGCTTGCGGGTTGGCGTCGGGCGTCTGGCAAAGCGAGTCACAGATTTTCCCGCAAGCTACCGCGAAGCGCGCGCCGCTTTGTATGTGACCAGCCTGATGGCGGATACCCGAACGATCTACTCCTACGATGATCTGGGCGTCTGGACTCTGTTGCTGCGACTCAAAGACGATGTGGAACTGCAACGCTTCACGGAGCAATACCTCCAGGCGCTGATCCACCACGACCGCGAACAGCAGACCAGTTGGCTGGTGACCTTAGAAACCTTTTTGCGTCATAACGGTAATCTGCGCGCTACGGCGCGGGCCTTAGGCCTGCACCGCAACACGGTGACCTATCAAATCGAAAATATCAGCCGCGTCTTAGGGTGCGACATCAACCGCGCCGATATTCGCCTCAATCTGCAAATCGCTTTGCTTGCCCGTCGCTTGCTTGCCGATCAAGAGTAGATCATGTCCATACCGCGCGCTGTGCTTGTAGCACAACCGCACCCGCCTCGCATCGGTTCAATCACCCGTTGTCCTGGCTGGCAACTTGCCGGAAGATGATGCCTGTTGATTGAGAAGGTACAGAATGAGGATATGGAGATGAAGAGTTGGCTCGTTGCTCTGAAACCCGCCGGTTCGAATCGCAAGTTGCTCGGTCGTCTGCAAGTGGCGGTCTCGGCCATTGGATTTGGCACGCTCGGATTATTCGCTCGGCTCGGACAACACGAAGGTCTCGATGCCGCGTCGTTACTGACCTTGCGATTTCTGGTCGCAGCCCTTGCGCTATGGGGCTATTTTTCGCTCTTCGACCGCCCTTCGCTGCGGATCACGCGTAAAGAGATGGCTACCTGTGCCGCACTCGGGCTGGCAGGGTATGGCATCTTCTCAACGTTCTTCTTCAAAGCATTCGAGGCCGCGCCCGCTTCCACCGTGAGCCTGCTCTTTTTCAGCTATCCGGTTTTTGTCATCCTGCTGGATTGGCTCATCCTGCGCGAGCAACCGGACAGGCAGATACGAATCGGGGCGCTAGTCATCTCTGCGGGATTAGTGATTGGCGTGTCAGCTTCTGCAACCAGCGGATGGAGTGCCGGGTTACTGTATGCCCTCGCCGGTTCGGCCTGGTATGCGGCCTACGTAATTGCTACGCGGCGATTATTACAGGGGAGCCGACCGCAGACAGTGGCGCTTTATGTCATCAGTTTCGCAGCAATGGGCTTTGTCGGGTTAGGCGGTTTGCGGTTTTCATTGCTAAGCGCGTTGTCGGGCAGAGCCTGGATGGTCGTCTTGGGGATTGGCCTGTTGTCCACCGTCATCGCCATACTTTCATTCTATGCGGGGCTTGAGAAACTGGGCAGCGCGGAGGCCGCACAGATCGGCACCTTCGAATTGATTATCAGTTTGACTCTGTCCACTCTGCTCCTTGGTGAACACCTGAGCCTCTCTCTGCTGGTGGGCGCGAGTTTGGCGCTCATCGGAATTGTCTTAGGGCAGCTCAAACCGGACTCTCGACCGCCGGATGAAGCTGATGAGATCGTCTGTTGACCCTTCCGGTGTTGGTTCATTCAATACGCGGCGTAGACGCAGCAACGCATCGCGCGCAGTCGAAGTCAGCCCGTCATCTCGACAGCCATTGTCAAAATCAGCCTGTTTGACTGGTTACTGATGGCCTGAGCCTAAGGCTCGAACTCTTTAGCTAACTGCTGAGTAGAGCATCCGGTATGGAGAAGATCGCCCCTGTGCCGTCGGAATTTCTCTGGGTAAGATGGATGTGTTTTGGGCATCGTGGACTCTTTTCCGATGGATGTTTCTCTGCCCACGAAACCGGGTCACTCCAGTTGAGCAATCC
>CAYXVU010000302.1:547-6491 GCA_964468725.1 uncultured Clostridia bacterium | reverse complement strand
CCGGCGCAGTCGTTCGCGCCCGCCGCAGCTACATCGCCGCTCATCCTGACAAACCGCAGAACTGATTCTCGCAAGCATAGCCTCATACTGTAGTTAATTTTCTGAAATCAACAACGAACCTTCTGGTAGTTGGATCAGAGTCGCCGGATGAGCAAAGATTATGAGTACTTGCCAGAGTCGAGTGAGGCAATGGCCTAGGCGACAATGACGCGCCTGATGCTTGGGAGGCTGGCTTGGCTTTGAACCTTTTCAGGCCGTTTCTAAGGCTTTGCGATTGAAATCAGTCACTACATTGAAGGTGCGGACGCCGCTTCCGCACCACAGCGCATCACTCATAAAATCTGCCGATCAGCACTCGTTGACCAATTGGCTGACGGCCAGCGGCGTTGGATTTCTCGTCGGCAGGCGGCATTTGCCCTTCCGCCGTTTGTTCAACCTCAACTGACAATAAACCCGATGTACGCGTTTGTGATTCCACTTGTGCCCCTGCCGTCGCAGCATCTCGAAGAGTTTGCCAAAACCGAGTCGGGTTTCTGATGCGCCAACCGCATCAGCGCCACAACCACCTCTTGATCGGGTTAAGCAACTGGCTGGTAACGATAGACGGAGCGCTTGAGCCTCGCAGCCTGACAAGCACGGCGCTGGCTCAATCCGTGCTCGTGGCGCAAAGTGGTAACGATTTCGCGCCTCTGGTTTTGCATGGTCCTATTTTACGGGATGGTTACACCCGACTCTGAGAATCGTTTGCGAATCCCCAGAAAGCTCTCGTGCGGCGCAGGTTCCCGACGCCGCGCGGTTCTTGCCCTTAGCGCGGGTTTTCTCGTTGATATTTGCCGATGGTTTCGCGGAAACGTTCTGCATCGGCTGATGATAATTTGAAGCGCTGCTCTCCCTTGTGCAATCCGTAGACGATGATCTCATCATTCTTCACGGTCACATTAACGGTCATCACATTGGCAGAAAAATTATGCTCTTTGCTTTGATAGCGCACTCCCTTGCCACTGACCGTCAGCGTGCCTTTGCAGGAGCGGTCGCCAAAGCCGAAGCCGCCGTGACGATGCGTCGCCTCAAGGGTAATCGGGGCTGGTTCTGCATCCTTCTCGCGCTGCTTCTTTTCGATGCGCTCGATGCGGTTATCAATTTCGGCAATGGAGTAGCGCGTGCTGCCGCCGAGTTCGCGCGCCGTTTGGTAATAGCGCAAGGCGGTAGCCGGGTCGCCACGTTGCAGAGCAATGTCGCCAAGGTCAACAATCGCCGAACGGTTCGGGTCGCTGTTGCCTTCGCCAGAGAGGCGACGAAAGTATTCGCTCGCCTGATCGAAGTGCCCCAGCCGTTTATACGAATCGGCGAGGGCGTACCTCACATCGGTCGTGCCTTGGTTATAGAGTAGCGCATACTCTAAATCTTGAATGGCGCCTTCCCAATCGCCACGAGTGTGCTTTTTCAACCCTTCTTGCTTGCGCGCCAGCGCGTCGCTGCCTTTCAGGCTATCGCGTTCGCGTTGCACCCGCCACTCATTGAGCCTTGTTCGAATCTGCTGATCGTCGCGGAAGTGGTTGGCCGCCAGTTGGAGCTGACGAATCGCAGCATCGGTTTCGCCATTGGCATAGTACTGTTCGCCGCGCTGAACTAAGCTGTCGCGCACTTGTCGCAAGATCGTCTGCGCAACGCTGGTCTGTTCGATGGCTAAGGCTTGTCGCGCAAAGTGATAAGCCGAAGCGCGTGGCGGCTCGATTAAGTTGCCGCGTTGCAAGGCAATCTCCGCTTTGCGAATCCAGTCGCTGACTTCTCCGCGTTTCGATGCCAACTGGCGTTCTAATCCCCATAGAGCGCTGCGCGCTTCCGTATCATCGGGATATCGCTCGCGCAGAATATTGTAGGTATCTTTGGCTTCAGCGATGTCTCCGCGTTGCATCGCCTCCTGCGCAAGGTTGTGAAGCTGTACGCGGATGCGTTCGAGCATGTCTTTGGCAAAAGGATTAGTTGAATCGAGGTCTTCGATTAAACGCGCGTAGTAATAGGCGCTCTCCTTAAGGGGGAAGACATATTTGGATGCGGCGAAGGCATCGGTGGCACGTTGCTCAAATTCGCGTATGCGTTGGTCAAGTGGCAAATCTCCGACATCCGAAGGCGGAGAGAATTGTAACTTGTATTCGAAGGGGCGCGATTCAGCGATGTTGACCTCTTCGCTGACCGTCTTATATTCATCTTTGGTAATCGTCAGCGTGTAGGTTCCGACTGGCAGCTTTTCGATCTTCACAGGAGTTTGCCCGTAGCTGATATCGTTCAAACTGACCTCCGCGCCGGAGGGCACGGTGAGAATGACAATCTGATCTACCGTCGAAGGCTGGCGGTTGACGATATAAACGCCCAACGCAATCAACAGCCCGCAGGCAAGCGCCGATAGCGCTGCGACGCGCCACCATCTTGCCTCCGTCGCGCTCTTGAGGCTCGTTGCCGAAGCAGTTTCTTTCATAACAACTCAACCTTCTTTCCCCATCAGCCTGTTCCCACAACAAGCCGACATCGGTTTAGATGCGGGCGCTCTCAGCCCTCTGTGAGGCGAGGTGGTTGATGATTTGGCGCGCAACGGGGAGAGCATTCTTCATGTGCAGTTCGCGCGTAATGTGTCCGGCAACATAGATGCCCGGAACACTGGTTTCGTAGGTTTCCTGATGATAGACGGGTCTGCCGTCCGGCGCGATTTCGACGCCTGCCTGTTCAAGCAGGCTCGTATCCGGGTCAGCGCCGATGAGCGCAAAGATGTGGTCGCATTCGACCTCAACCCATTCGAAGGCCGGAGCAACGCCGACCCGCAGCCGCGCCGACCGGGGCAGAATCTCTGTGATTTCGGCAGAGGTGAGGATGCGCACGCGGCCTGCGGCTTGCGCATGCGCAAGCGGCTCCAGTACCCATGGTTTGATCTTGCCGCGCGGCTTGCCTTCTCGGTTGAAGCTGACCTCTGCCACCAGCTCCAGTTCCGGACGGCGCACGCTGAGCGTCACTTGCGCCCCGACTTCGGAGAGAAAGAGCGCCGCTTCCGCAGCCGAATTACCACCGCCGACCACCAAGACGCGCCGCTTGGCAAAGGGGAAGGCTTCGACGAAACGGTACGAAACGCGCGTCGGGTCTTCGCCGGGAACGTTCAATCTGCGTTGCCGACCGAAGCCGCCAACCGTAACCAGTACGGTCTGCGCGCGATATTCGGCCTCCGTCGTGGCGATAATGAAATGATCGGCCATCGGGGTGATGCGCTTGACCTCTTCGCCGGTGTGCAGCTTGAGGTTTTCGCACGCCACCAAATCGGTGTAATGAGCAAGCACCTCTTCGCGCGTCGGTTTGCGGTCCGCTGGCAACGCGCCGGGTTTGAGTTCGACTTCATTCGAGGTGGAGAACAACGGCTTGGTAAGGGGATATTGATACACGGTGTTGGCAATCACTCCGCGTTCCAATACCAAGTAATCGAGGCCGCACTCTTTGGCAGTCAAAGCGGCGGCCAGCCCCGAAGGGCCGCTGCCAATGATGATGACATCGTACATAATGGATTCGTCTCTCTTCTGATAGCCGACTCACAGGATACAACAACCCAATAGCGCGGGCAACGAAGCGGCTATGATTGGTGAGGAGATCGGGGAAAATGGGGCGGCTCGCAAAGCCCTCACCGACTCAACCGGCTACAACATCATTGAATTTGTATCCCACTCCCCAGACGGTCAAGACATATTTAGGTTGGCGCGCATTCTCTTCGACTTTATTCCGCAGGCGATTGACGTGCGGGTCAATATTGCGTTTGTAGCCTTCGTAACTGGTGTCCCAAATGGCGTTGAGAATATCGTCGCGGGTATAGACGTGTCCGGGATTCGACGCCAACAATCGCAGGATGCTAAATTCAATCGGGGTCAACTCAATCGGCTGATTTTTAATAGTCACCAATCGGCGATCCAGATCAATCTCGACATCGCCATGGCGGATCATTTTTTCAACCGGCGGCGCATCCGGCAGGGTGCGGCGCAACAGCGCCCGGAGCCGCAGATCAAGCTCTAAGGGCTCGAACGGCTTGGCCAGATAATCGTCTGCACCGGCGGAAAAGCCGATCTCTTTATCTTCGAGGCTGGCTTTCTCCGTCAACATCAGGATGGGCGTTTGCACGCCCTTTTCGCGCAGCATACCGCAGAGTTTCCAGCCGTCGATTCCGGGCATGACGACATCGAGAATGATGGCTTCGAAGGTTGCGGACAGTCCGCGATCCAGCCCCTGTATCCCATCCACTGCCTCCGTAACTTCATAGCCTTTGTCGCGCAAGTAGGTGGTGATGGTGGCGCGGATGGCGTGGTTGTCGTCAACCACTAAAATTCGTTTCCCTTGAATATCAAGCATCAGATCCAATCGGTCATCACTGAGTTTCCACGTCTGAAGGCGACCGACAAAACCGAACGCCGAGGAGAGTCGGTTCGCCGATGGCGTATTTTCAGGACTTGAGGCGACTAATCCAACCCGCCAAATCGCGACAATGGCCAGTAGCGGAACATCGCTTTGCCGTAAATATATTTTTCCGGCACCAGCCCCCAACTGCGGCTGTCATTAGAGGCATCTCGATTATCGCCCATCACAAAGTAGTAATGGTCTTCGATGATCTCGTCGCGAATGGGGCGCGGGTGTTGGTTGCGATCCGGCGCGAGATACGGCTCTTCTAGGGGCTGGCCGTTGATGAAGAGTTGGCCGGTTTCATCCATGCGAATGCGATCACCGGGTAAGCCGATGACCCGCTTGATAAACGATTTCGAAGGGTCTTTCGGATACCAAAAGACCACGATGTCCCCACGTTTGATCTCTCCGATGCCGAAGTTGTAGTTGAGCTTATTGACGAATATCCGTTCTTCGTTTTCCAGTCGCGGCAGCATGGACGTGCCTTCCACTTTGACCGGTTGAATCACGAAAACGATGATGAGCACAGCCATCAAGACGGCGAAAATGACATCCCGTGAAATCGCTTTGGTCTCTTCCCAAATGGATGGCGCAGGGGCGACATCTTCGTGATAGGTGACTTCAATGTCCGGGTCATCTTCAAAGGAAATGCCCGGATACTGCTTGAACTGAATCTCTTGCTCCATATCTCAAATAACCGATAAAAGACTTAATTTTCGAGAGAAAGGTTACTTTCCCCTCCTTTCTTTGTCAACATTATCAAACCCGCGGTAGTGTCCTAAACTTGTGGTGCTCACCTTTATTTGAGGCCGCGAAAAAAATCTCAACCAAACTCTTGATTTTTTTTAATGACTCGTTCATGTAAGGAGTTATGAAATTCAAAATAGAATGCACTGACGATACTCGCTTCTGCGAACACTTTCGCGGAGCTAAGGTAGGCCAAATATACGAAGCAGAGCCTCTTGGGGAGATTGGTTATTTTGTATACATAGAAGGTAGCCCTGAGATTTGCACTAGATCGGATTTGGACAAGCACTTTCGCAGGCTATAGATGAATTAAGCTGTTACCATATCGTACAATCCAATATCTTAGATTCCATCGCTAACAGGAAGAAGTAATGAGAAATACAATTGAAGATTACGAGAAGTTAAAAGCCGAAGAGTTGCAGATTCGATTCGAAATTGAGCAATTGGAGAAGCAATTACACAGCAAGAAAGAGGAGCTACGGATAGTGCAAGGGAAGCTAGAGAAATGTAAACAGGAACTCGGCATATAGGCTCAACTTATTCTTTAATCAGTTCTTCCAAGCCCCAAACATGGTCAGTCAATCCCGCTTCCATCGCTGGTGTTATTCGCAAGGTCTTATGCATCCGACAGAAATTATAATAGGCGAACCACAGCGCAAGCGCAGCATGATGCTTTTCCCACCTCTTTGAAAACGCATTTGTCAGCCTTGTGTATCTGCGGCTCTGCATTCTCGTGCTCAGATTGTGACGCTCAATGTGTGAGGTTGTGGCC
>CAYXVU010000302.1:0-537 GCA_964468725.1 uncultured Clostridia bacterium | reverse complement strand
TTTAGATCGGGATTACCAAACACTATAGTTTTTTCTGTCTCTAAGACTTCGGGTGGTGAGTAGCGATTTTCTTCACCTTCCGGCACTCCAAAGATTTTAACCACCTGCGCGAAGTCAACCTTCTTTGCTCCAAGATTATGAACAATTGCGTCACGATATGCTGCAAAGCCATCTGTTGAAATCTGGAAGCTATGGTTAGCCGTTGCGTGGTCAATCTTTTCTGTGAAGATGAAAGTATCTTCTGCGGTGCGTTTGCCCAGATGCCAAGCAAGAATCAATTTGGAGTAACGCTCAATTGCAGTAAAGACCCAACAATCACCAACGGTTTCGTCTGCGATGCCTTTTCGGTTTTTGGTTTTCTGCTTCATGGCTATGTACTGCCATTGCTCATCACACTGAACCTCTTCGACCGATATACCTTTGATGCGCTCCTGCATGAGTCGTTCGCACTTTTCGCCAACCACACAGAGCAGCTTTATGATGGTGTCACGATGAACGCCAGTGATGCGCTCAGTCGAACGAATCGAACAGCCTTCG
>CAYXVU010000301.1:0-6492 GCA_964468725.1 uncultured Clostridia bacterium | reverse complement strand
TGCTCAATCAAGCAGGTCGGGCTGCTCGCGCACGATGCGCGCGTAAAGCGGTTGGAATTGAAACCAGCCCGCTGAGCAATTGCCGACCTGTTGTTGCGTGAGCGCCGCGTTGTCGGGGTCAATCTTGATCGGTGTTCCGGCGGCTTCCGCCAGCAACTGCGATTGGCAGGTGCGCTCCATCGTGATGAACCACCAAGCGGCTTCGTCTACGGTTTGCCCGACGGTGAGCAAGCCGTGATTGCGCAGAATTGCCGCTTTGTGATGGCCGAGCGCGGTGGCAATGCGCTTCCCTTCTTCCGTGTCATAGACGACGCCGGTGAAATCATCAAACAGCGCATGGTCGCCGTAAAAGGCGCAGGCGTCTTGTGTCAAAGGGTCGAGCAAGCGTCCGAGCGATGACCACGTTTTGCCATACAGCGAATGGGCATGGGCTGCGCCGATCACGTCGGGACGCGCCGCGTGCACTTGCGAGTGAATGGCAAAGGCGGCGCGATTGACCGGCAGTTTGCCTTCGACGACTTCGCCCTTATCATTGACCAGCAGCAAATCCGAGACGCGAATATGGCTGAAATGCATGCCGAAGGGATTAACCCAAAAATGATCCGTGCGTTCCGGGTCGCGCGCCGTGATGTGTCCGGCTACGCCTTCATCAAAGCCGAACCGCGAGAACAGGCGAAAGGCGGCGGCCAGTCGCTGTTTGCGATGCGTGCGTTCTTCTTCGACGGTGGCGAAAGTCGGCAGTTCCGGCATATTGATAAGATTCGGGGTGATAATCTGAGCCTGTTTTTCTGCCATATTCTTCTCTCCTTCTTCAAACCGAATGAATTTGGTTCCGATGATAGCAATCTACTTGGTGAAAGGAAACTTCGAGACGCCGTTGCCGCTGCCGGTTATTTTGATAGAATGCGGCTTCACTCATTCAGCAAGTTCAGCCTCATCAACCAACAGGGAGAGAACCGATGAACCGATCCATCATTCGTTGCTTGCGTGTGATAACCCTCTCTTTCCTCATGGCTTCGTTGCTGCTCGCTTCTTCGCTTACCGCGTTTGCGCAGTCGAAGTCGGCAGCCTACTATCCGCCGCCGGGCGATAAGTGGGAGCGCAAGAAGCCGGAGCAAGTCGGCATGGACGCGACGTTATTGGAAGCCGCCATCGCCTTCGCCCAACAGCAGAAGGAGCCGAAAACCATAGCGGAGGTGATCGCCGCCCGTCAGCGCACCGAGTCGAATCCGGAGATCATCGGCCCTACCAAAGAGCGCGGCGAGATCAATGGCCTCGTCTTGCGTCACGGCTACATCGTTGCCGAATTCGGCGATACGAGTCGCGTAGATATGACCTTTAGCGTGACCAAAAGTTTTCTCGCCACCGTCGCCGGTTTGGCTTTTGACAGAGGGTTGATTAAGAACCTGCACGACCCCGTAAAGCAGTATGTCAACGATGGCGGTTTCGATTCGCCGCACAATGCCAAAATCACTTGGCATCACTTGCTGCAACAGACCAGCGAATGGGAAGGCTGGTTGTGGGAGAAGCCTGCGACGATTGACGAACGCCCCGACCATACGCAACAAGCGCCGGGCACGTTCTGGAATTACAACGATGTGCGCGTCAATCGCTTGTCGCTCGCCTTATTGCGCCTCTTCAATCAAGCGTTGCCCGAACTCCTGAAAAAAGAGGTGATGAACCCCATCGGCGCGTCCGATACGTGGGTGTGGAACGGCTATCGCAATTCCGATGTGATGATCGGCGGGCGCAAGATCAATTCGGTGAGCGGCGGCGGCCATTGGGGCGGCGGGTTGTTTATCAACACGCGCGATATGGCGCGGTTCGGCTACCTCTTTCTGCGCGGCGGCAAGTGGAAGGACAAACAACTGGTTTCGGGAAAGTGGGCAGAGTTAATGACGACGCCGTGCGACATCAACGCGGGCTATGGCTATCTGTGGTGGCTGAAGAAATGGCCGGACGCAACTCGCACAACCTTTGCGGCGCGCGGCGCAGGCGGCAATGTGATTTGGGTTGACCCCGATCACGATCTGGTCGTCGTCTTGCGATGGGCAACCAATCACGACGAAGTTTTCAAACGCATCATGGCTGCCGTCAAACCGGCGGCTAACGGGTAGACGACTCCCCGCTCGCGCCGCGAATCACGTAATCAGGGGAATCGCGCGCAACTCGCTTCTCTTCCTGTAATCCGGCGTCCGCCGGTTGCGGCGGCGCGGCACAGAGGAGTAGCCCAGCCTCTTCAGATTGGGCTATTCAGTTGGCGTCGCAGCCGCAACGAAGCCGTGTTTGCAGTTATTTCCTTTCAGGCAGTCTGCCGGTCAACTTCTCTGCGCACGCGGCGCACACCGTCAATTCGCGCACACATTCGCGCCCTCGACCGCCTGGGTCATTCGTCTTGACAAACTTATGGCGATCTTTTTCCCACTTCCAACAGGCGTTGGCTTTCGGTCGAAACGGGTAGCTGACAATGCGACTTTCGATGACGACTTTGTGAGCGGAGGTTCGAGGCTTTGACGTTACACCACAATTTTCACATTTGAACATTCCTTCAGCATTGACTGGCCTTGTGTCCCGGGTGGCTGAAGTCCGGCGACGCCAGAGATGGATTCAGTTGCCTGAATCGAGTGAGTTGACCCTACGCGCTTGCCTGCGCGTCGTCAAGAGCGAGCCCGATGGAATCGCGCGGCGATTGATTCTTTTCTACAACTGGACATCTCCGCATCGGTCAGTGGCTATGGGAATCATCGGCGGCAAGCTGGGCTACAATCTCTTACGCGCTCTCAATACCAGCGGCGAGAATCTGCGGCTCAATGGCAGCGCGTATACAAACAAGAGCAAGCTTGAAACTCTGCTCGGCGCGCAGATTTGGCGCACGATTGCCGACAAAGTGGTGATTGATTTTGGCTGCGGCGAAGGCTACGACTCCATAGAGATGGCTGAACACGGAGCGCAAAGAGTCATCGGCATAGACATTCAAGAACGCTTCCTTGCCCGCGCCCGCGCGCTGGCCGAAACGCGCGGCTTATCGGCGCGTTGCCGTTTCCTGCAACAACCGGATGAGTTGGCCGACATCATCATTTCGCTCGACTCGTTCGAGCATTTTGATAATCCGCTCAATGTGCTGATTACGATGCGCGCCATGTTGAAACCGGGCGGCTATGTGCTGACAGCCTTTGGTCCGACTTGGTATCACCCGCTTGGCGGCCACCTGTTTTCGATCTTCCCGTGGGCGCATCTGGTCTTTACGGAACGCGCCTTGATTCGCTGGCGCGCCGATTTCACCAACGACGGCGCGACCTGTTTTCGGGAGTGTCAAGGCGGGTTGAATCGGATGACCATCCGTCGCTTTGAAAGCCTCGTTGCCGCCAGTCCCCTACGCTTCGCCCGCTTCGAAACCGTTCCTATTCGCAAACTCAAACCCTTTGCCAACCGCCTCACCCGCGAAGTGACGACCGCGATGGTTCGATGTAAACTCATCGCGCGAGCCTAGCCATTCGGCTCGGCTCCCATCGCGCGCGACAAGGAGGAGACATGAAAACCTTTGCATCATGGCTGTTGGTCTGCCTGTTTGGTTTGATCGGGCTGGCAAAGAGCGCCGCTTACGCGCAGCAAGCGCAACCGCTGGCGGAAAACCCAGTCACCCTGCTCAGAGTCGGGCAGGATCAAAAGAAGGCGCTCAAAATCAATGAGGCCATCTTTCAAGCCATCGGCTTCAGCAATACCTTTATGGTGACAACGACGGCGGGCAACGTCATCATTGACACTTCGATGCCCTTCAATGCCGCGCGCCATAAACAACTGCTCAAAGCCGAAAGCGCCGCGCCGATCAAATACATCATCCTCACGCACGCGCACGGCGACCACATCGGCGGCGTTGCCGCATGGAAAGAGGCAGGTACGGAAATCATCGCGCAGAGCCAGCACACGGAATTCGTGCATTACCAAGCGCGGCTTGCGGGCTTTTACGCCCTGCGCAATGCCGCACAGTTCGCCCTTCCCATTCCGCCGCCGCGCGAGTGGGCGGGCAATCACGGCGGCACTGTGCAAGCAACGATTCTCTTTGACGAGACATACAACTTCAAACTCGGCGAATTGGATTTTGAGGTCTATCACACGCCGGGTGAAACCTACGATCATCTGACGGTCTGGATTCCGAAATATAAAGCGGCATTCGTCGGCGATAATTTTTACGCTTCGTTTCCAAACATCTACACCTTGCGGGGCACACAACCGCGTTGGGCGCTCGATTACATTCACTCGCTCAACAAAGTTCTGGCGCTCAAACCGGAGATTCTGCTGCCCAGTCATGGCGAAGCCATCATCGGTAACGCCGACATCACCCGGCAGGTCACGCGCTACCGCGACGCGATTCAATACGTCCATGATGAAGTCGTCAAAGGCATGAATGCGGGCAAAGATGTCTATACCTTGATGCGCGAAGTCAAATTGCCAGCGGCGCTCGATGTCGGAGAAAGCTATGGCAAGCTCACCTGGTCTGTGCGCGGCATTTATGAAGGCTATGTCGGATGGTTCGATCTGAATCCGGCGGCCATGTACGAAACGCCGAAGTCAGCGGTCTATGCCGAAGTGGTGAAACTGGCGGGCGCTGATGCCCTGATCGAACTGGCGATCAAGCGCGTCGAAACCGGGCAGATGGTCGAAGCTCTGCATTTGGCCGACATCGTACTGGCAGCCGATGCCGCAAATCGCAAAGCGCTGGAAGCGAGACTGAAGGCTTTAGAAGGACTGCGCGCCCGTTGCCGCAACAGCAACGAGCGCGGTTGGCTTGACTACAGCATCACGGTGACGAAAACCAAACTCAGCAGTCAGTAGCCGCTAGCCTCAGTCATTCGGCGCATCAACGACGAGTTTGGCCAGTTGCTCGCGGTGATAGTTGCCGTCGCCGAACATAATCTCCGACGCTTTAGCGCGTTTGTAATACAGGTGCAGATCGTGCTCCCAAGTAAACCCGATGCCGCCATGCACTTGAATGCCGCGATTGCCGACTTCGCGCGCCGCATCCGAGCAGTAGGCTTTGGCAATCGAGACGGCGTGCCGCGCTTGCGAATCATTCTCCTGCACCGTCCACGCCGCATAGTAGACCGCCGAACGCGAGCTTTCCGTCATCAACAACATATCGGCGCATTGATGTTGCACGGCTTGATAGGAGCCAATAGCTTTGCCGAACTGCTGGCGCGTTTTGGCGTATTCGACCGTCGTATCGAGCGTCCATTGCATGCCGCCGAGCATATCGGCGGAGATGGCGACCGTCGCAATCGCAGTTGCGCGATCAAAGGCCGCAAGCGCGCGCCCTTTAGCAGCCAGCAGGTTCGCGCCGCTCACCTGCACGTCTGAAAAGTCGAGGCGATACAGTTTGCGTGTATCATCAATCGCCTGAGCAGGCGAAATCGTCAACCCCGCCGCTTTGCTATCAACCGCAAGCAGCACTACGCCGTCATCGGCGCGCGCAACGCAAACGATCAGATCAGCAACCTCGGCATCGGTGACCATCTCTTTGCGTCCGTTCAAGCGGTAGCCGTCGCCGTTCTTCTCGGCTGACAACTGCACAGACTCGGCCTCCCAATCGGCAGACTCTTCAAGCAACGCGACGGTGGCTTTCATTTCGCCCGCAGCAATCGGTTCAAGGAAGCGTCTCTTCTGCTCGTCATTGCCCGCTTCGTTGATTAACGCCGACGCCCACAACGTCGAAAGAAACGCGCCGGGCAGACAGGCTCGCCCCATCTCTTCGGCAATCACCGCCATATCCACTAATCCGAGTCCGAGTCCGCCGTAGGCTTCGGGAATCATCAACCCAGTCCACCCTTGATCGGCCAACTCGCGCCACAGCGCTTCATGGTGCGCCGTCGCACCGGCCATCAGTTCGCGCACCTTCTCGGTCGAGCATTCACGCGCCAGCAGGGTGCGCGCCGACTCCTGCAATAACTTTTGTGCTTTTGATAGATCGAAGTCCATATTCCTCAGTGACGAGTGACGAGAAACGAGTGACGAGCGCAAGCTGACAAAAGCCAACGGACGGCTCGGCACTCGTCATTCGTCACTTGCTTAGTAACTTTTCGGTAAACCGAGCACACGCTCGGCAAGAATGTTGCGCTGTACTTCGCTGGTTCCGGCTTCAATAGTGTTGCCGCGCGTTCGCAGATAGCCATGTACCCAGCGATTATCATCCAGCTCCGTCAGTTGCCCCAGCGGCCCTAAGGTTTCCATAGCGATTTGCTGAAAGCGCTGATTGAACTCGCTCCAATAAATCTTCGAGATCGAACCCTCCGGCCCCGGAATGTGCGTCTTCGCCAGCTTGCTCAGCGCGCGATTCGTGTTGAGGCGGAAGATTTCGAGTTCAAGAAAGGCTTGCGCCAACTTCTGCCGAATCACCGGATCATCAGTCGTCTTGCGCCCGAAGCGCATCGTCTGATGAGCGCGCGCGATCAGCGCATCGAAGTTGCGCTTATAGCTGACATAAATCGCCGCGCCGAG
>CAYXVU010000300.1:0-6598 GCA_964468725.1 uncultured Clostridia bacterium | reverse complement strand
CGTGGTCGAGATGGTCGCCGGATGGTCAACGCCTTGTCTTCTTTTCCCGTCGGGACAGTAATGACGACAACGACGAAATCTATGTGATGAATGCCGATGGCAGCAACATCAGACGGCTGACCGATAATCGCGGACATGACTTTTGTCCGGCTTGGTCAGCCGATGGGAAACAGCTTGCCTTTGTCTCCATTCGGGAAGACGGACAGGTGTATGTCTATCGGATGAACGCCGATGGCAGCGCAAAAGAGAGAATTACCAATCGCCCGGATAGAGTGAGTACGCCGACTTGGTCACCGGACGGACGGCAGATCGCATTCTCTTCTCAACGAGATGGCAATTTTGAAGTCTACGTTGTGGGGTTAGCGGGGGCACAGAATGAACGCTAGAGCAGTCGCAATCGTTTGGATGGTCTTTATTGGATTGATCAGTTTTGACGGATTGGCTGGTCAGAAAGGAGCCCTCAAAGAACGGCGCGTTGTAATCGAAAGCGACGGCTGGAATCTGGTCGGCGATCTGTGCATTCCGCCGTCCAATAGACTCGCTCCAGCGGTCATCATGCTCAATCGAGCGGCGGCTACGGGCGGGACGGTGCTGTTGCCCGACAAATTGATTGAACCAGTGTGGCATGGCTATCAAGGCGAGGGGCGACGCTGTGCGGGGATGAATATTGGCGCAACCATTGGGAAAACCGAAGGTGTGATTTTGGGTCAAAGGAAATAAACGAATGAACCGAAAAATGATGAGATTGGCGGCTGTTTACTTGATGAACGCCGTGATGTTGATAGCGGTACAAACAAGCTATTCGCAAGCGCGGGCGACGCTCATTCCGCTGGATAAGCTTGGCGATGCCAAGCTGCAATATGTGAAAGCGGAACCAGTGACGCACCAGGGGCGGCGGGCTTTGCGCGTTGCTGATATCGCCAATCCGGCGGACAACGTAGAGCGATTGCTCATCCTGCCAGGCACGGATTTTCAGGATGGCGTGATCGAATTGGAGTTGACAGGTGATGTGCTGCCCAACGCACCGGAATCGTCGCGAGGTTTTGTTGGTCTGGCGTTTCACCTTGCGCCGGAAGCTGCGAAGTATGAATGCTTTTATCTGCGCCCGCTGAATGCGCGCGCAGATGATCAAATGCGGCGCAATCATTCGGCGCAATATGTCGCGCACCCGGACTGGCCCTGGCCACGCTTGCGGAAAGAGTTTCCCGAAAAATACGAAAGTTATGTTGACCTCGTGCCTGGCGCCTGGACGAAAGTGAAAATCGAAGTGCGCGGCCTCAAAGCCAAGCTTTACGTTCACGGTACAACCCAGCCTGTGCTGGTTGTTAATGACTTGAAGCTCGGAGAAACAAAAGGACCGCTGGCCTTGTGGATCGGTCCTGGCACGGTGGCGCATTTTGCCAACCTGCGCGTCACGCATTGAAAGGGGCTCGAGCGAATGAGAATGCAAATCGTGCAACGCTGTTGCTGGCTCTGGCTGAGTTTGCTGCTCATCACAGCTATCGGCTTGGGTCAGCGCCAGACCGTTTCGGGAAACTTCGCTGAGCTTTTCCGCGATGATTTTGAAGCTGGGCTGGCACGTTGGGAAGTCAGCGATCCGAGATGGGTCACCGTCATTGATTCAAATCAGGCTATGCACGGCAAGGTCGTGCAACTAACGCCCGGCGGGGCGCGAGTCTTTGCCCTGATGCGTGGCTCCGCTCAGTGGCGCGCCTATCGTATCGAAGGCGAAGTCTTGTTCCCCGATGAGCAGGATAATTACTTAGGGTTGATCTACCACTACAAGGAAAGCGCCCGCCGTGTTGATCTCGGTGGCATCTATATCAAAGGCAACGACAGTTACATCCGCGTCAATCCGCGACGTGACTGGAACCCGTCGCGCGCGTTGTATGAAGAGTATCGCACCGCGCTGAAAGGCGAGGCGGCCATCCGTACCGGGCAATGGCAGTGGTTTGCGGCGGAGGTCGCCGGGCAGATGTGCCATTTCTATGTCGGAGATTTGCAAACGCCGAAAGTGACGTTTGATCTGTATGAAGGCGATTCCGGCAAAGCGGGTTTCAAGCCACGCGAAGTCGGCGGGGCGGTCTGGCTCGACAATATCCGTGTGACAGCTATTCCGCAGTTGAGTTATCGCGGCCCGCGCTTGCCTGCCGAAATCAATTACCAGCCGGAAAAGTTGGTGACGAACTGGCAGGTGCTTGGCCCGCTGACAAAGGCGATCCCGGCAATCGAAGCCGCCCTCGCGCCTGTCCGGGTTACCTCCGTGCGTGACGAGGGCGCCACGCAACGCTGGCGCAAATTTGCAACTGATGCGCGCGGCGCAGTGGTCACGGGGCAAGTCACCGAATACACGGGCAGCCGCACGGTGGCCTACTTCGCCACCACGATTCAACTCAAGGAAGGCGAAACAGCCACGCTGCAATTCAGCACCGTGGATAACTTGGCGGTGTGGCGCAACGGCAAATTTGAGGGTTATTTCGACCGCGATCAGTTTGCCTGGTACGACTTCGGCAAAAGCCCGAAGCATCCAGCGGAATACGCTTATATCCAGCTCGCGCCGGGCGTCAACCAGGTTTTGGTGCGTGTGCGCGGCGGGCAGTATGCGACGGGTGGCTTTTTTGCGCGCGTGCAACGGCTGGAAAAAGCGCGGCAGTGAGAGCAGATCAGTTCTTTATCGTGAGGTTGCCTATGCAAGTTACGAGAGCCGTCAAGGCAGTTCTGGCATTGGTTATCAGTATAGTGGGCTTTGCTAGCGCGCAGACGCAGCGGAGTGCGCCCAAGATGACGCGCATCATGGTGGAAAGCGACGGCTGGAATCTGGTCGGTGATCTGTGCATTCCGCCGTCCAATAGACTCGCTCCGGCGGTCATCATGCTCAATCGAGCGGCGGGCGACCGAACCGAGTACGCCGGTCTGGCAGGGCAACTGGCGCGACAGGGCATTGCGTCTTTGCGAGTGGATTTGCGCGGTCACGGCGAGAGCATCAATAAAGGCAAGTTCATCCCCTATAACGAGCAGAGCGTCGAGTTGACCATCAAACCGTCGCATCGGGATGTAACGGCAGCGCATCGCTATCTGAAAACCCTGCGCGGCATTGACCCGGAACGAATCGGTTTTGTTGGAGCCAGCTACAGCGGCGAAATGATGGCGATTGCGGCGCGGCAAAGCGGCTACGGGCGCGCTTATGTGGCGCTCTCGCCGGGATCGTTCAGCGATGAGTCTATGGAGTTGATTGATGGCGGCGACATCCCTTGACTGTTCGTTAAATCAGCGGATGAAAAAGTCCCGGTCATCAAAGAGGTGTTCACGGCGCTACGCGAAAAGAGTCGCAAGGCAGAGATCCTTGAGGTTGCGGGTACGGAACACGGCAGCCGCATTCTGATTGCTCATCCGGAGCTCGCGGAGATGATCGCCATCTGGTTCAGACACAAGCTGAGGGATGCCAAATAGGTTCAGAAAATATCGGTGAGGTTAGAGCATGAAAAAAACGAGAACGCCGAGATCGTTCGTTATCACCTTCGCGCTCCTCTGTATGGGAATGATGATTTCGCTTAACGGCGACTTTCTGCGAGGCGGCAGCGCCGCTCCCGCTAACCACCCGCTGACCGAAACCCGGCTGACTGCGGCGAGGCTGCGCACGGCGTTGGCGGCAGCCCTGAAGAATCCCGATGTCGGCTACACGCCGCGCGCCAGCGGGTTTGATCTGGATGATGATGGCATCGTCGGCGAGCCGGAAGATTGCCGCGTCTGCAATGGTCAGCAACTCGATATTGATAACGACGGCGTGATCGAAGATCAACTGTATGTAGATGCGGACAACGGCAATGATGTGACCGGCGATGGCACCCCCGGCAATCCGTATCAAACCATTCGCAAAGCGTGGAGCCTGGCCGACGGTCCCGGCGATGGCGCGGAAGATATCATCTGTTTTCGCGGCGTAGCGCGGGAAGAGAACCTACAGCCCGGCGTGTCAGGAGTATCCGGCGCGTATACGAAGGCCAAAACTGGCAGCGAAGCGATTGATTGGGAGTTCCCGAAAGACCCGACCATGCTGGTCGGTTGGGATTATGACGGTGATGGCGTCTATCCGCCGTTTGATGCAGATGACATCGCCGTGCTGGACGGAGCCAACCTCAAACGCGCCTTCACGCTCAACACCAGCAACAATCCGCGCAGTTTTATCGAGCTCGCGCACTTCAGCGTGCGCGATTATGGCTATCAAACGGCAGCCGATGGATCGGGCAACGTGAATGACGGTATCGGCTTTCTGTTTGCAGGCCGCAGCGGCAGCAACTCATCCACACATATCTACCTTCACGACCTCGAACTCAGCAACATCAATCGCGGCAAGCCGCTCAACACCAACACCGCCGCTTTCAACTTCTTTGTCGCCACCTTGAATCTGAAGCACTTCGCCGTCGCCAACATCAAGGCCGAAGATACGGGCGGCTACTTTGCGCGCGGCGATTTTGGCGATTCGGCCAGCGTGATTGACGGCCCGCTGCGGTTTCAGAAGATCAGCTACACGGCGCGCGGTTGCGATTACGGCGTACCACCCTGCGGTACGCATGCCCATTGGTCAACCCCGACCGGCTTCAAACTGTGGGGCATGGTGAGCGGCATCGAAGTGCTCGACAATCTGCTCGATGCCAACGTGCAGAATTGGAATCCGCGCCCCGGCCCGGTCAATGCCATCATTCCCGATGGCTGTTCGGTGGACTGGACGATTCGCAACAACATCCTGCTGAATTGGAAAAACAATGTGAGCGTCAAAGGCGCGCCGTCATTCTGTAAAGTGCGCGCTGTAGACAATGTGCTGGTCGAAGGCAATGTCTTCTACAACAACATCAATCACTATCCGGTCAAACCTGCTGGCATCCAGATCGGCTATGAACCCGACAGCACGACGATCACTTCGTCGGTCAACAACGTCACGGTCATCAACAACTTCATCGTCGGCGATTTCGGATTGCGCTACTGCCTTTACTCGGAAGCCGCCAACGGCCAAGGTACGAGTCCTGGCACGATTGTCTTTCGCGGCAACGTCTGTGACTTCAATGGCAGCACTTCGACCGGAACGGTCGCGCATCTGACAGCCTCGGACGCCTACCCGTTGCAGAACTTCGTCTTTGCCGACAATGTGCTGGCCGGATTGCCGGTCAGGCCGAATAACCGCAATTTCTTTTCCGACTACGCGGTCACCAATTGGCAGGCGACGAATAACATTTACAGTCCGGGGCTTTTCTTTGAGCGGCTGGGCGCTTTGTTCACGCTGACGAATTGGCAAAACACCTTTGGCTACGAGACAACTTCGCGGGAATGCAGCGCCACAGTGACCGGCACGCACGAGACTGGCTTTGTGGTGACGCTGCCACCGGGGTGTAACTAAGAGGCGCCGGATTAGGAGAAATGACAAAGTGAGCAGGATAAATGTCAAAAGCGTTTGGGCAGGCAAAAATCAGCTTGTGCTGGTAGCGATCCTGCTCTCGATCTGTTCACACGGGCAGACGAACGCGCCGCAGAACTACGAATTCGTCAACGGCAAATGGTTTGACGGGCAGAAATTTGTCGCAGGCAAATTCTATGCGGTCGGCGGCAACCTGACGGTGAAGAAACCGGCGCGAGTGGATAAGACATTTGATCTGGCGGGCAAATTCGTTGTTCCGCCCTTCGGTGAAGCGCACAACCATAACACCACGTCCAATGATGCGGCGGAGAATGCTCGCTTCATTCGTATGTATCTGGAAGCTGGCATCTTTTATCTCAAAATCCCCAACAATTTCCCCCGTAACAAAGCGGCGCTGCTCGGAAAAGTGAACATCCCGGCCAGCATTGACGTGACCTACTCCAACGGTGGACTGACGGCTTCAGGCGGGCATCCGCTGGGGATGGTTCGCCTCAATCTGCAACGCGGCGTTTTCAGTCAGGAAGACGCCCAAGATGGAGCCTTCTGTTATGTCGTGGATACGGTTGCCGACCTCGACCGCAAATGGGAGGCCATCAAAACCGGCAAACCGGATTTCATCAAAACCTACCTGCTCCATTCGGAAGAGTTCGACAAACGCCGCGAGAGCGAAGCGCATTTCGGTTGGCACGGCCTGAATCCGGTGATGTTGCCGGAGATTGTCAAACGTGCGCACGCATCTGGCTTGCGCGTTTCCACCCACATTGAAACCGCCACGGATTTCCATTACGCCGTCGTTGCTGGCGTGGACGAAATCAATCACCTGCCAGGCTTTCGCCCTGAACAAGACAATTTGCGTTTGTATGAAGACCTGTCGCGCTACGAAATTGCCGAAGCCGATGCGCGAATGGCTGCACAGAAGAACATCGTCGTGGTGACGACGCTTGAACGCGCCTTTGATCGTATTGCCCGGCTCGACCCGAATCGCGCGACCGGACAGATGACAGACAACCTGCGCAAACTGTTCGTCCGCAATCTGCAATTGCTCAATCGTCACAAGGTGAAACTGGCCATCGGCAGCGATTCCTATTTTCACACGGCGGCGCATGAGGCGATGGGGCTAAACCGGCTTAAAGCCTACGACAACCTGACGTTACTGAATATGAGTTGCGAGACGACCTCCGCCACGATTAT
>CAYXVU010000299.1:0-6608 GCA_964468725.1 uncultured Clostridia bacterium | reverse complement strand
CCCGACCTTCCGGCAAGCCTCTTGGCAAGCCGGGGGCTGGGTGTTGACCGCGAAGCAATTGACTCGGCAACGACGGTCATGGAAAACCGAGTTGTATGCCTATGGCAAGGAGAGCATTGAGTTGCTCTTTCAGAGGATCATTCAAGCCTCGGGGTTGAATGAATGTCCGGTGCTAGGCAATGGTCGCAACGGGGCTTTCGTGCTGGCGAGCGTGTGGGTCTACCAAGTTTGCTTCTTGGCTGACTACCGTGCAGGCAAGCCGTTGGCTCATATCAAAGATCATTGGGACTGTGCCCGCTGGCGCATCAAAACTTGATTCTCGATTTATGCACCAGCTTCAGATTAATCTCTGCGCAGAAAGCTAAATTTCTACCATCATTTGCGGTGCCTGATCGGGAAAATGCCTAAAAATGGGCTTTCCTGTGTCTCCGGCTCAAAGAGGTTCAAAAACCACTGGGCATGACTCAGGCCGACCATCAGTTGACGCTCGCTCGGCAAGCTGGTCTAATCTTCACCTAATCTTCGGAGGAACTCGGCAATGGCGTTTAGCAGAATGGATCAGGGTAAAGTCGAAGAATGGATGGCCATCGGCCAAGAGGTGCAAAGACGACAATCCCGTATGCCACAGATGATTAAAACTCTGCTCTTACAATTGGAGGAACAGGTTGATGGATTTGCGGTCAATCAATTGGTTCACGGATTGCAAACCGCGACGCGCGCCCTGCGCGCTGGCACATCGGAAGAGATCATCATCGCGGCGCTCTGCCACGACATTGGCAAAGTCATCTCGGTCGAAAATCACCCGGCTATCGCTGCGGAAATCCTCAAGCCCTATGTCTCACACGAAGCTTATGAAATCGTTCGCACCCATCAGGATTTTCAAGGTCGCCACTATTACGCGCTGATCGGGAAAGACCCCAACGCGCGGCAACAGTATGCCAACGAAACGTGGTACGAGATGGCGATCAAGTTCACGGATGAATGGGATCAAGCCTCGTTCGACCCAGAATATGATACGCTGCCGCTCTCCGATTTCGAGCCGATGATCGAACGCTTCTTTGCGCGTCCACTCAGAAATCCGGCCTCCGAAGCCGTGAGCGCGTAAGCAACTCATCGCCCACAAAACCGATTGCGTCACTCCCCACAGCAGGGTGGGGGCGATTGCCAAACAACCCATTGAAGCTCACGTTCAACACCTTCGCATTTCGCCGTCGCTTGAGCACTGCGCTCGGCACTGGGCAACCCTTGCGAAGGCGCACAAAACTTATTTTTGCTGTCCTGATCTTTCTCACCTCTTTCATCGCAAAATCGCTATACGCGGTCGACCTCGCGCCGTTGATGTACACCGCCGAACAGCCGTTCGCCCGCCTCACCTACAGCTACGACCAACGCGCAGCTGCGATTGTGCAAGGCGAAGGCTTGCTTGGCCCTTACGATATTGAGCCGACCGATACGCGGGCGCTCGCTCGTGCGCCGGGCTACGCGATCTTTCTGAGCGCGATTTATGCTGTCGTTGGCAGAGACTTTTTCAAAGTTCAAATCGTTCAGAATCTGCTGAATTCGATCTCTGCCGTCATGATCTTTTTGATCGCAGGCGCAGTCATCAGTTGGCGCGTCGGGGTAATCGCCGGGTTTCTCGCCGCACTCTCACATCATCTGTCGTACATGTCAAATTTCATTCTGCCCGATTCCATCTGCGCGTTGCCGATTTTGGCGGCAGTTTACTTGCTTACGCAGATGAAACAGCCGTGTCGTTATCGTTATTTGTGGTTTGCAGCAATCGGCGGTCTGCTCGGGCTTTCGACTTGGCTCAGGCCGCAAGCGATGCTCCTCAGTTTCGCGCTCACCCTTTTGCTCGCGCTCTTGTCAACCAAACGCATCGCCACTCTCAAGCAAGCAGCAGTTATGATCGTCGCCTCGCTGATGGCGATCATCCCGATCACCATTCGAAACTACCGGGTGCATGGCGAGTTCGTGCCGGTCAATATCGGCGTCGGGTTGAACTTGTGGGAAGGCATCGCCGATTACAGCGGCGACCGTTTCGGTGCAGTGGCTACGGATCAAGGCGTCGCCGAACAAGAGGCCCTCCTGTACGGCAATCCGGCCTACGCAGAGATGTGGTCTTCGCCCGATGGCGTTCGACGTGACCGCGACCGCGTGAAGAAGAGTTTCGAGATCATCGCGCAACATCCGGTTTGGTATGCAGGCGTGATGCTCAAACGCATGCGCGATATGACCAAGTACTCGGCGCAAGCGCCGCTCGTCTTCGCCAGCGAGTCGACGCGGGCGATAGAACCATCACAAATCCGCAAGGAGTGGCGCGATGTCTACCCCGACCGGCCAACGATTGCGGTCGGTCAGGCTGTCTCTTTTTTGCGTCTGCCGGTTCGTGCGCTGCAACGATTGACCAAAGAGGCGATGCAACTCTTCATCCTCTTCGGACTGCTCGTGATGCTCATCGCCAGCCCGCGCCGCGCCCTCTTTTTGCTGATGGTTCCAATCTATTACCTGCTCTTTCAGTCGCTGATGCACACAGAGTTTCGCTACACATTACCGATGCAGTACTTCTTATTCATCTTTGCGGCAATTGCATGGGTGCTGATGGGAACAGCCATTTGGCGAGCGATTTCACGCCTCAAGCGCATAGTCGAGAGAAGAGAGGAAACCGAGAAAGGCTGAAGAGGCGAAAGGGTGAACACGAGAGATAGCCAGCGGCGACTTTCTCGCTCACTCCGTTCACCCTCGTTCATCACCTCTTTCTTTTCAGGCGCTAATCGTCAACCTTCAACTTTCAGCCTGCACCCTCCGACCTTCAAACCCGTAACCTTCGGCCCATCCCATCATTTGAATTCGAATGAGTTGATGAAGGCAGTAAATTCGCTCTCCCATCGTTGAATGGTCTTTTGTGGCCCGGTCAGTTTGACGAAGTATGCGCCTTTCGGCGTTTCGACAACCGCGCCGCGCAAACGGTAGTTGGTCTTGTTTTGCCGGTCGCCCGCGCCCGGCGTCATCTCTGCCGTGTAGGTTCCGGTCACATCGAGCAGCGTAGCGTTCAAGCCATTGATCTTCGCGGTTTCGGTCTTCGCTTTGGCTTGCGAAGAGTTGCCGTCGGGTTGTTGCATCTGTCCGACCCACCGATCCAGATTCGCCTGCACGCCGCCTCCCTGCCCTTGTCCGAAATAAAAGATCACCAACGCGGCATCTTCCGCATCGCCATCTGCTTTCGGCAAAACGAACTGTGCGAATCGCATACCTGATGAGGGCGGCTCGGATTTCCAGGCCGCCGGAGCCTGATAGCGCAGATTGCCTCCAGCGGGTGCACCGGATTGTGCGGGCGCAGGGGTCATCGTACTCGGCTGCCCCGACCCCGGCCCCGGAGCCGGTGTCATCGTGCCGGTCGGCGAAGTCGGCGAACTGCCGGAACAGGCGATAACAACCGTACAGATGCAGAGTACGGCGCTCAGTCGTAAGAAGTATTGCACCATGATGAAAACCTTTCTTGAGTGGTGAATGATCGGCAAAGAGAGAGGGGGCGAGCGGAAGGATGAGCGATGAATGGATGCCCGTCAATCAGCTTCTCCATTCAGCATTCCTCAACTCTCTTCGTTGGTCACTCGCCACCTATCACTCGGAGTTATTTCATACGCACCAACTCGGTCTCCGCCGCGATGAAGCCGAAGGCTGGCCAGTATTTGCCCGCGACGATCTTTTGAAATAGGGCTTTTGCTTTCTGCTTGTCGCCATTATAGAGATACCAGTTGCCCATGCCGTAACCAACCGTCGCCAGTTCAAGGTCGGTCAGCTTATCGTGATAGATGTCCGACGCTTTCTTCAGCCCTTTGTATAACAACAAGCGGTCGAAATAGGACTTGTTCTCGTTGACTTTCATATCCGGCGTGATGCGTTCAAGCACGCGCGCAGCATCGGCGTCGCGTTTTTGGCGGCGATAGGTCATATACAGCCAATCGGAGACGGCAATGATCGAATCGTCGTTTTGCGCCACTGCGCGACATCTCTCATAGGCGGCAGCAGCCTTCTTGAAATCGCCTTTGAGGTAGTGTGCCAGACCCAAGTGATACCAGATGTCAAAGTCTTTATCGTTCAGTTCGGCAGCGCGTTGCATATCTTTGACGGCTTTGTCGAACTGCCGGGTCGAGATGTAGCGATGGCCGCGATGGCGATAGAGCATGGCGTGATGGGGGTCGAGTTCGAGGCCGCGCGTATAGGTGGCAATCGCGTCGCGGTAACGCCAGACTCCGGCCTGCGCGCGACCGAGGGCAATAATAAGCTCGATATTCTTCGGGTCGGCGGCCAGTTTCATCTGGGCTTCGCCGATGGTGTTCTTCTCGTCTGCCTGCGCGTAGAACTTCGCGCCGAGCGGCGACATCACTTCCGGCGTGCTGTCCGTCTGTGCCCGAACACCCAAGGCGGCTAGTACGAGCAGCGCCATCGCACACAACGATTGTTTGCCCATCACAAACCTCGAAAATTGGATTGATCCACTGCGCAGAAAGCGCGGGCATGTTACTTGGAGAGAGATTTCTGTTCAAGCATTTGCGGAAAGGCAGGTTAGAATGGGTCGCTAAAAGAACTCTGGGTCAGCACAAATGAGCTTTCGTCGGGTCGGTAAAGAAGCCGACTCAATTTCCGATAGCTTGGATAAGCGTTCGACAACCTCTTGAACATCCATCTGGCTATCAACATAAGCATACGCCATACGAAGAATGTCGGCTTGTCTTGTGTCGGGGTTCAGCCAGGCTGCCTTTACAACCTGCTGCCAAGAACCAATCTCGTCTAAAATCGCTTTTTGCCGGTTAACTGGCACATCGGGGTGAAACGAAAACATCACAGATTTCATGGGCTTCTACCTCTTGGCAGAGAATAGCACTAGGTCAGAAGCCGCATCAAGTTTAACCTCCCGGCACCATAATCGGGATGAAATGTTGTGTTTCCCATACCAGACACGTGATCGGCTGTTGCTTGCAATTGTGTGCGGACATCGGCAGGGCTCATCTGCCCTTTGTTAGCTAACAGCAAGGCTGCTGAAGCTGCTACATGTGGGGTCGCCATTGATGTTCCCGGCCAACTGTCATAGTTGACTTCACGCTCAATTCGCCTACCCTCTATCGGTCGTCCAGCAGAATTCCGCACTGCTTCAAACCCGAACTGGCCGGGATAGGTTGGCAAAGTAGACCATATCCCTACCCCTGGAGCACACAAAGTAATATGGCTCCCTCGGTTTGAAAAGTTGGCGATACTGTCGTCTATAGTCGTAGCCCCAACGGCAATTACACCCGGTATGGCTGCCGGATAGGACGTAGGGCTGCCTCGCCTGCGCTCGTTCCCCATGGCGGCAACAATTGTAGTTCCGTTTGCTAGCAAGGCCCTAAACAAATCCAACTCTTGCCGATCCGGCTCTCCTCCACCTCCAATGCTCAGATTGACAACCTGAATTTGTTGATCTAGGCACTGCGCCAACGCGCGACGATACATTATCGGATCAACAAAATACTGATAGCCTTCATCAAACGAAAAGAATTCCGGCACATCAGTAAAAATTTTCCAGGCAAACAACTGGCACATACAGATACCATTGATCCCTACCCGATTATTAATCAGCGCAGCTATCGTTCCTGCCACATGGGTTCCATGTCCGACAATGTCTTTTTCGCCCGAAGCATCAAGCAAGTCGGGATGCAGATAGCTGTAGTGGACAACCCGCCCGTTGAGGTCGGGGTGATACCGGTCTATGCCTGTATCGAGGACGGCAACCCGAACCTGTTCGGCTTCCCGGAAATCTGCTCTTGCCCGTGCTTGGCTCCATTGAATTTTGTTCAGGTTCCAGAGCGTAGTCGCAGATGGCGGCAGAGCAGCAACCCCTGCTCTACGGGGTCGCCCCGCAGAAGGTCGTGGATTTGCTCTGGCAACCAAATAGCGAACCGGTACACGCGCAACAAACTCTACGTTCGGGTCGCTTGCTAAGACTTGCTGAACCGAAGCCAATTCCTGACTCTTCTCTAACTCAACAATGTTGACACCTGCATTCACATCCGTACCGCCTTCAGGAATCGGCTCCATTAAGGCAGCGATACCGCGCCGCCCGTCTACACTCCTTGCACGTTCCTCTGCTTGCTCAGAAAGCGGCATAACTCGTTTGAGCATGCCCCCGCGCTCGAGCGCAGCTAGCGCAGAAAGGCCCGGAGTTGTCGCGATATTGGCAGCGATACCGCGCCGCGCCTCAGCGCGCGGTTCCACTACACCGGAGCGCATTTTCATAATCAACATTCCGTCATGATATGCAGGGCGATCTGCACTGCTGAAAAATCGTTGGGTCATGAGGAGCTCCGTTCCCGATGATAATCTGTATTCGGTTATTTATTAGTCTGTGCCAGTTTGAGCTTGATGCCGCCTGTGACTTTGTGATCCACCATATTGAAGGTTGGCGGCAAGGAGCCGAAGCGGTATTCAACCGTTAGTCCGAAGGCTTTGGAAAACATGAAGTCGGCATCAAAGCCTACGTGATGCCGTGGTTTTCGGGTGAGCGAGCTGACAGGGTCTTCGATGCCTTTGATCTTCTCTGTAAAAATTTCCGCTTGCTGCGGCAGTCG
>CAYXVU010000298.1:0-6618 GCA_964468725.1 uncultured Clostridia bacterium | reverse complement strand
AGCCCTGTTCGGCGAGAAAGACGGCGTTGCGACCCTCGCCGCAGGCGAGGTCAAGCGCCAGCCCGCGCGGCGGCAGTCGGTGGCTCTGCGCGCGCAGGTATTCGTTGGGCGTCGTCGGATGGCGTCGTTCGACCGTATTGTATCGAGTTTCCCAAACCCTTCGGTCATCCATTGCCCAGTCAATAAAGCAGAAATGAGGCGCGAAAGAAAGCGGGGGGCGTTGCCTTCGTGTCGGTTGGTGAGCGTGCTATCATGGCGGCACACCGTATGAGCGAAGAAAAAGACTTAGCCTATCGCTACGATCTGATGATTACGCCCGATTGGCGTGATCGCTTCGACACGTTGGTCAACGAGGCGCTCAAACTGCCAAATGAAGGCATCATCTTGGATGTCAACTGTGGAACCGGCGCGCACACGATTGAAATCGCCGAACGTCTGCGCGGCAGAGGCGAAATCATCGGCATTGACCCGAGCGCCGAACGCATCGAGATCGCGCGCGCGAAAGCGCAGATTAAAAAGAATGACGCCGTGACCTTCGAAGAGGGTGAGGCGAACGATCTGCCGTTTTCAACTGGAGCCTTCGAGTTGGTGATTGGCGATGCTTCGATGGTTAGCTCGGCTGAGAGCGAAGCGATTCTTGATGAGATGATGCGGGTCACTCAGCCTGGCGGGCGCGTTGTGCTAAAGATCACCATCCATGGCAGCTTCGATGAACTCTTTTCGATCTATTGGGAGGCGCTGTTGAACTGCGGTCTGATTGACGAGAGTTGGAGTCAGTTGGAGCGGCTGATTAACGAGCGGTTGACCATCTCCGATGCGCGAACGATGGCAGAAGACGCTGGCCTGATGCACATAGAGACCTTCAGCAAGAAGGAAGAGTTTCTCTTTGCCAGCGGCGAAGAGTTCATTACATCGCCGATTATCAAGGACATCTTTCTCACCGATTGGCTGGGCATCGTACCTGCCGCGCGACGCGAAGAGGTTCTGAGCCTCCTCGTCAAACTCATTGACGACGAACGCCACGGTGCGCCATTCGATGTTTCGATTAAAGCGACGCTGATAACCGGGGTGCGATAATTTAGAAGGGTATGCCGATCTTGACGATGTAGATCACATAACAAATCTGCGCAACCAAGGCGAGGATGCCGATGATCAGACCGGCCAGAGCGGAGCCTTGCCCCTCTTCGATGTGGTAGTCTTTCAGAGTGCGGCGCGATGAGAAGCCGAAATAGATGGCGATCAGACTAGTCAGAAAGCCAATGCCAACACAAAAAAAACTAATCAGCCCGAAGATCACCGCCGTATTGGAACGTTCCTGAGCCTTCTCGATTTGCTGAAAGTGATTGATGTCTGAACGGAGTCGTTGATGGGCGTTGGCTTTCGGACTGGGCAAGGGCGGCGCGTCGGGTGAGAACATGGTGCCGATTTGCCCGCCGCAGTATTTGCAATTGGCTAGTCCGATCTCGACCGGCAACCCGCATTGTGGGCAGACTTTGTTGGATGAAGACATAGGGACTCTAACGTTCCTTTACGTTCCTTGTGGTCAAAATGCCGACCTTCGCGCCCGTTTGTAACACATCTCGATAACGCGATCAAGCATTGCTTCGAGCGGGCGATCAGGGAAGAGCAGGTTGAAAAGGCAAGTGATTTTCCGACCACCCAGGCAGACAAGCGCAAGGGAGCAAAAAGAGACAGCTTGTTCTCTCTTTGAGTTTTCGCGCCTCGTTAGCGGTTGGTTGACCACCCTTCGATTCCCAACTGCCGGTCTTTGCCGCTTCTATCCTTCGCCAATATCTTCGTTCCATACTTCCGGGTTCGCGCTGATGTAGCGACTCAGCATCTCTGTGCATTCGGGAGAATTCAACTCTACCACTCGGACGCCACACTCTCTTAGCCAGGCGACCCCTCCTGAAAAGTTCGTTGACTCGCCTACGACTACCGTGCCGATCCTGAATTGCCGGACTAATCCGCTGCAATACCAACACGGCGCTAAGGTCGTAACGATGATCTTGTCGGTGTAGGTACGCTGCCTTCCAGCCTTGCGAAATGCGTCCGTCTCGGCGTGCATGGAAGGGTCGCCTTCTTGCACTCTGCGATTATGGCCGCGTCCGAGCAGTTGGCCGGAAACATCGAATAGTGCAGCGCCAATCGGGATGCCGCCTTCGCTCAAACCTAGGCGAGCTTCCTCGATGGCGACTTCTAACATTGCTCTATACGATGATTCGTTTGTCATGATGTAGAGACCTCTTCTCAAAAGAGCCGCTTGCCCCTTCAGCAAAGGGCAGTAATTACATCTGTGAAATGCTATGTCTCTTGCTATCCGCACCTGTTTGGCATCGCGCGCCTATCCAACCGCTTACGTAGTATAATTCAGGCAGAACCATACTGGGAAAGGAGTTGGAGGATGAAAAAGGCTTTTATTCTCGCTTTCATTTTGTTGTGTGCTTCCACGATGTCGAGAGGAAAGGATAAAGAGGGTAAAGTCTTGCAGGTCGTACCTTCGGTAGACTTTTCCCGATACAGCGGCAAATGGTACGAGATTGCACGCTTACCCAATCGGTTTCAGAAGGGTTGTGCCGGGGAGGTTATCGCTACCTACTCGCTTTTGGAAGGAGGCCGGTTGAAAGTTGTCAATCAGTGCCGTAAGTCAGATGGCCAGATCAACCGGGCGGAAGGGAAGGGGCGACTGGCAAATCAGAACGGCCCCAACTCGAAGTTGAAAGTGCGATTCGCCCCCTCGTGGTTGTCATGGCTGCCCTTTGTATGGGGAGATTATTGGATCATTGAGCTTGCGGAAGACTACAGCTATGCCGTTGTCGGAACCCCGGATCGAAACTACTTATGGATACTGTCACGCACGCCGCAGATGGAAGAAGCGATATACAAGAGAGTGATTGAGAAAGCTGCGGCAGCCGGGTTCGATGTGACGCAAGTAATCAGGACGAGGCAATCTTCTTGAGTGAAAAGCTGCGGCAACGAGCCGTCCCCTGTTTGGCTCAGTCGCTCCGTGCGCGATGCGGAGGTTGCCATCTGAGAGGTGCGCCAAAGCCCTGTTCTACTTGATGATTCGCTTTTCCTGCACCGCCTGCCATTGAATTGCTGCGGTTTACGTCCGAATCAGACAGGCTAAGTCTATGAAAATTCAGCAAAATCGCTTAGGTACGGGGCTTGCGATCAGGGTAGACGTGCAATGGAGTTAAACCTATTGCCGAAATCCAAAAACGATGAGCGTCGTTTCGGTCTAACACCCCCTTCGAAACTTCCATCAGCCATTCATAGGCGCACACCAGAAAGCCGCCCGTACCACAAGCCGGATCGCAAATCTTGAAATCGTTTTTGCCTCGCGGGTCGGGCTTCATCACGCGCACGATAGATTGAATCAATACGCGCGGCGTGAAGTATTGCCCCGCGCCTTTCTTGCCTTCGCTCGCAGCTTTTTCGAGCAAGCCTTCGAAGGCTGCGCCCTTCACATCAACATCCATCGAAGACCAGTCTTCTTCGTCAATCATCGTGATAAGCCGTTTGAGGTTGACGGGATTGTTGAAGCGCGGGACGGACTGCGCGAAGATGTCGCGCAGCAAGCCGAAGGTTTCGCGCAGCTTGCGAAGAATCTCTGTGTAATGGTCAGTCAGGTCATTGCCGGAGCGGTCTTTGAGACTCGCCCAGTCGCAATCCTTCGGAATGGCAACGCCTTTTTCATCAGCCATCTTGAGAAAGAGCAGGTAAGTCAGTTGCTCGATGTAATCGCCATAGTCAACGCCGTCATGCCGGAGCGTATGACAGAGTCCCCATAGTTTATTTACGATGTCAGACATATTGAATTTCTACGCTGCTATCTCTTGATTCAGTTCTTCGATCAATCTTGGTAGCTGCTCGCCAAATACTTTTCGCGCTTTGCCTTTGCCGCCGCGATTGCTGAAGATCGGGATTAAGTCAAAATCTTCTTCATCAATCGAAAGTCCAGTCATCAGATGCTCTTTAATAAGCCCAAGCCATCGCTGTTGTTCTTCGTTGAAGTTTCGGTCTTCGGTGATGCGATCAAAAGCGCGGCTGATTCTTTCCTCTGCCGTCAAAATCGGCTCTTCGGCTTTGGCCGCGTGTTTGACCATCGAGATGATGTCCGCAAGGGCTTTGTTATAAACCAAGCGGTGAGCGTCTTGCAGTTTGTCTTCCGTATAGTTTCCTTCTCTGAGTTTCTTTCGCAACTCTTCGAGGGCTTGCGGTCGCCACTCTTTCGGACGTTCAAGCAGAATCTTCAAAGCCGTGATTTTGTCTGCATTCTCTTTGACGAATTTCGAGAAGGCTTCAAGGTAATCTTCGGGCTTTTCAAACTGACCGAAGCTCGCAACACGGCGCGAGCTAACTTCGTCTACAGCTTCGTAGGCCACCCAAAACGGATTTTTCGCCCGTTCGTAGTTGATGAGCAAGCCTTGAAACTCCGGGTTTCGGAGAAGCGCGAGCGTCGCTGTGAAATCATTTTTGATACGTTCGGGCAATTGTTTGGTAAACGTCCCTATATCGCCATCAGGAATGAAACGGGCGAATTCCTCTCTGGCTTTGCCGGTCATGTTCTTTTCGATACGGCTTAACCGTCTGACTAAAACGCCAGTGTTATAACTGCGCTCGATATTTTGCCAGATGTTTTCAATGACCTGTCCGAGCGGCGTTGGCGTTTTGCTCGGCGGCTCGATTTTGAAATCGTTGGTGTTCTTAAAATACGCGAAGAGAGTGCCATCAAAGCAATCAAACAAAGTGAATTTTGATTTGTTGATTTCCGGGCAAAGCCTTGTGCCGCGTCCGAGCATCTGCACCCACAAAATGCGTGATTTGACCGGGCGTAAAAAGACGATGAATTCCAATGCCGGTATATCAACGCCGGTGCTTAACATATCAACTGTGACGACGATTTTGGGATTCGGGCGATTGCGAAACTCTCGAATCTTTTGCAGCGGGCGATCAACATTTGGATTGCCGGTTATCTTCTGCACGAAATCATCGCCTTGATTGAAGACCTCGCGGCAAATCCTAACGAGTTGGTCAGCGTGTGAGGTGTGCTGAATGTCATTCACGGCAAAGATCAAAATCTTCGGAAAACGTCCGGTTTCGCGCTCGTGTTCATATGCATACTTGGCAACCACTTCGATGATTTTTCGATTGCTGTCCAGTGCGGTGATTTTGCGCTCGATCTCTTCGGATGAAAATTCGCGCTCGTCTTCGAGTTCGTCAAACGTCTCAACTCCGGTTGCCGGATCGATCTTGCCGACCTGCTCGCCTTCGCGTAAGAAAACACCATTCATCTTGATATTTGATTTGATGGTCACCGGCTCATAGTCAACGAGATAGCCCTCGGCAATAGCTTCTTCAACGGTGTAACGGGCGACAGGCTCGCCAAATAGTGTGACGGTGTGCGCGGCTGGCGTTGCGGTGAGTCCGATTTTGACCGCATCGAAATGATTGAGAACCTCACGCCAGATGTTTGTTTCCTGCGAGGTGTAACCACGATGGCATTCGTCAGCGATGATGACATCAAAAGCGTGAATGGGAATGTCTAATTTGTTCGCGTCATCTTCATAGTCCGGGTCAGACGCATCCTGAGCGAAAGACTTCTCGCGCCCGAAAAGATTGATCGTCATGCGCTGAATCGTAGAGATATAAACGAACGTGTGCGCGTTGCCCGGATTGGTCAGGTAAGCATCTGGTAACAAGTTTGCGTTGAAAGGCTCATCGTCTTCGAAGTCTTCTCGTTTGAATCGCTGGCTATAGACTTCATATTCTTGATTGAACTTATTCCCGCGCGGAGTGTTGAAGGCTGCGAATTCGCGGACGGCTTGCGCGGCTAAGGCTCGACGGTCAACGAGGAAAAGGATTCGACGAGCCGCTTTCGATTCCAGCAAGCGATAAATCTGTGCGACGGTCATATACGTTTTGCCCGTACCCGTCGCCATAGCCACAAGCAATTCACGCCTTCCATCAATAATCTTTTCTTCAACCTTGCTAATCGCGCGTGTTTGATACTCTCTGAGTCGTTCAATCGTTTCGGGTGAATTGGTTTTGAGCCACTCGTGAGCGTTAGCAAGGTTCGTTGTGAAGAAACTTCCTAATGCAGTGGGCGTGTGAAAGTTGCTGATTTTGCGTTGTATTTTCTTACTGGGTCTAGCGTCCAGATACCAGATGATTTCTCCATTTGAAGCGTAGAGAAAAGGAACTTTGTACCCATCCCAATTGCCGGAGCCTTGAGAAAGGTCTTTCGCGTATCGTTTGGCTTGTTCTAAGAATTCCTATCAAAATGAACCCGCCCTCGTAATTACGGGCGATTATTCAAGATGCCTGCTCATTTTGATAGGAGTTCTAAAACATTCTGAGGATCAACTGTGACTTTCTTGGCTTCGAGGATGCCAAGCATCTTGCCTTTTACAAAGAGCGCATAATCCGCAAAGCCGTTTTCAGTAGGGAACTCTTCAACTGCCTGATGAGTGAGAGTAGAAAAATCCAAGTCTTCCCGAAACGGGATAATCTCCCACGTGGGATTGAGTGAGCGAAGTTTACGATCAATTCGCTGCTTCCTCGTCAGCCATTCGTTTTCTGTCATATATCGGCCTCGACACCGCAAAAAACAAT
>CAYXVU010000297.1:0-6689 GCA_964468725.1 uncultured Clostridia bacterium | reverse complement strand
ACTTGGCGCACGGATTCGACGAAGACGAACTGCATGTCTTTGAGCACCTCTTTGGGTATCTCTTCGAGGTCGCGTTGATTCTGTTGCGGCAAGACGATGGTGCTGACGCGGGCGCGGCGCGCGGCTAAGACTTTCTCTTTTATGCCGCCCACCGGCAGCACATTGCCGCGCAAGGTAATCTCGCCGGTCATCGCTACGGAACGCTTCACGGGCACGCCCGACAACGCAGAGACCAAAGCAGTGGCCAGGGTGACGCCTGCCGAGGGGCCGTCTTTGGGAATCGCGCCTTCGGGAACGTGGACATGGATATCGTATTTGCTGAACTTCTCTTGATCGATGCCGAGCTCTTCGGCGCGCGACTTCGCCCACGACAACGCGGCGTGCGCCGATTCTTTCATTACCTCACCGAGTTGCCCCGTAAGCAGCAGATTGCCCTTCCCTGCCGTCAGCAAGGCTTCGATAAAGAGCACATCGCCGCCGACTGGCGTCCAGGCCAATCCGGTGGCGACGCCGACTTGATCTTTCTTGAGAATCTCATCCGGGTGTACGTGCGGCACGCCTAAAAATTCGCGCAGGTTATTGGGCGTGACTTTGACGATTGCGGCGTTGCCTTCGGCGACGCGGCGCGCGACTTTGCGGCAGATGGAGGCGATTTCGCGTTCGAACTGGCGTAATCCCGATTCATGCGTGTATTGCAGGATGATGGCTTTGAGCGCCTGCCGGTTGAGGGCAAGGTGCTGCGCGCTGATGCCATGTTCTTCCATCTGTTTAGGGATGATGTGACGGCGCGCGATCTCGACCTTCTCTTCTTCCGTGTAGCCCGCCAAGCGGATGACTTCCATGCGGTCGCGCAAGGCCGGTTGCACAGTGTCAAGGACGTTGGCTGTAGTCATAAACATCACGTTCGACAGATCGAAAGGCACGCCGAGATAGTTATCACGGAAAGAGAAGTTCTGCTCCGGGTCGAGAACTTCGAGCAATGCCGAAGAGGGGTCGCCGCGAAAGTCTGCGCCGACTTTGTCAATCTCGTCGAGCATGATGAGCGGGTTATTAGTGCCGACCTGTTGAATGGCTTGGATAATGCGACCGGGCATCGCGCCGACGTAGGTGCGGCGGTGGCCGCGAATTTCGGCTTCATCGTGCAGACCGCCGAGGCTGAGGCGTTGAAACTTGCGATTGAGGGCGCGGGCAATGGAACGCCCGAGACTGGTTTTGCCAACTCCCGGCGGCCCGACCAGACAAAGAATTGGCCCTTTAACCTTCTCTTTGAGCTTGCGAACCGCCAGCGATTCAACGATGCGTTCTTTGACTTTCTCCAAACCGTAGTGGTCTTCGTTGAGAATGGTTTCGGCGCGCGTCAAATCGAGGTTCTCTTCCGATTGCGCTGACCACGGGAGGTTGACCATCACATCGAGGTAGTTTCTGAGGGTTGCCGCTTCGGCGGCATCTGGGTGCATGCGTTCGAGCTTTTTAATCTGCCGGTCTACCTCTTCAGCGACCGCTTCCGGCATATGGGCTTGCATCATCTTTTCGCGATACTGGGCGATCTCTTCGGCCAGTTCGTTACCTTCGCCGAGTTCGATTTGAATGGCTTTGAGCTGTTGCCGCAGATAAAACTCGCGCTGCGAGCGATCAATCTCGCCTTTGGCCTGCGTATCAATCTCTTGTTGAACGGTCAACACTTTGATCTCCCTGACCAGCAGTTCATTGACTTGACGCAGGCGTTTTGCGGGGTTGAGTTCTTCCAGTATGGCTTGCGCGTCGGCAACTTTGAGATCGAGGTTCGAGACCGCAACATCGGCGAGTCGTCCGGGGTTTTCGAGATTGGCGACAATGGCCATCACCTCCGAGGAGATGTTTTTCCCGAGGGTAATGGCGCGTTCAAGTGAGTGGCGCACGCTGCGATTGAGAGCTTCCAGTTGCAAGTCGTCAACATCCGGCTCGGCGTCGGTGAGCGGTTGAATATGGGCAATCAAGTGCGGTTGACTGCTATCGTAACGCGCCACGCGGGCGCGGCTGATGCCCTGAACGAGAATGCGGATGCGTCCGTCAGGCATCTTGAGCATGCGCATAATCGTCGCCACCGTGCCGTAATCGAAGAGGTCTGTGCCGATGGGCTCTTCTTTTTCCAGGTCGCGCTGCGCCGCAAGCATAATCATGCGAGTCTCTGCAAGCGCCTGTTCGACGGCGCGCATGGAGCGTTCGCGCTGCACAAACAGCGGCACGATCATGTAGGGAAAGATGACGATGTCGCGGAGCGGCAGAACGGGCAGCGATTCGGGAAGCGTAATCACTTCCTCTTCGCTTGCAGCGATCTGCACTTCATCCACTTCCATGGTGTCTATGATGGACGACATAGTTTGAAGGCGTGACCAGTGGCCAGTGCCGAGAGGCGAGCCAGTGGTTCAAGGTTGAAGGCTGAAGACCGAGAGGTCACCGGTGCAACGGGCGGCCGCCAACCAATCCCTTCAACCTCTTGCTCGTCACTCGTCACTCGTCACTGGTCACCGCAGTTAATCCTTTCTCACGCGCCCTGAGCGCACGAGCGTCTTGAGTTCGCTCATAAACTCGGACACATCTTTGAACTCCAGATAGACGGAGGCGAAGCGCACATAGGCGACTTTATCGAGTTCCTTTAACCTCCGCATAATCATTTCGCCCAGTTTCTCCGTCGAGCGTTCGCGGTCGGGCGAATCTTGCACATACTTTTCAATGGCGTGGACGAGGGCTTCGACCTTCGCCATCGGAATCGGGCGCTTCTCGCAAGCCTTCATCACTCCGGCGCGAATCTTTTCGCGGTCAAAAGGCTCACGGCGACCGTCTTTTTTGACCACCATGTAAGCGATCTCGTCAATACGTTCGTAACTGGTAAAGCGCCGTTCGCATTTCAGGCATTCGCGGCGGCGACGAATCACATCGCCTTCGCGGCTTTCGCGCGAATCAACGACTTTGTCTTCAACGTGGCCACAAAAAGGACACTTCATCGCCTTGTCCCCTTTCCTGTGATTGTCTGTCGTCAGTTGGCAGGCAGTTCGTTTGCGGACAGTTCCAGTCCGCATCGGCCTGCTGCCTACCCTGCAACCGGCAACCGATTCTTATACGGCGACGGCTTCTTCTCCCGATTCCTTCTGCGCGGGCGGCAGCGAATCCGGATTGTCAGTCTCTTCGATCTGCCGTTCACCGATCTGCAACAAGCGACCCAACGAGAGTCCGTCTTTAATGATATAGAGCAGCCCGAAAAGCGTAGCAGGCGCGAAGATGACCAGATGCAAAACGATGGCGATAGAGGCCGCTTGCTCCGGGCTATCCACCGCACCGAGGAAGGTCAAAGCTGCGGCGGTCGCTGTGTGAAACGGGCCGGTCGCGCCGCCCGGCGTCGGCACGATTGACCCCAACATCGAAAGCCCCATCACAAAGACCGCGCCGGTAAACGGAATTTTCGCATAGCTGATCCCGAACGCATGCACAACCAGTAAGTGAGCAACCGCAACCATCAGCCACAACAAGATGGTGTACGAGACCGTCACCGCCAATTCGCGGGCATTATGCAACACGGCCAGCCCTTCCGAAATATGGCGCAGCAAGCTGAGCAACGCCCTCGACAGCGTCCGGGGCAAGCGTTGGAACTTCTTCTCCAAAAAGGTCAATACGCCATCGCGGTGGGTGCGAAAGACCGAAAGACCGTAGATGCCGCCGAGGGCAACGAACAACAAGAATACGCCGACCCCTTTGATCCAACCGAAAGTGCGTAACGACTCGGCATCGGTCGCGGCATACTGCAAAAAGATCAGATTCACGGCGAAGAAGAAGACCACCATTACCATATCAAAGACGCGCTCGATCATCACCGTCGCATAGCTGGCTGACGGATGGACACGCTCTTTGAGGCTGAGCGCCGCCGGGCGCACGATCATTTCGCCAGCCCGCCCCATCACGAAGAGCGCCGAAAAGCCCACCACAGTGGCGCGAAATAGGCCGCGCAGCGAGGCATTGGCCATCGGTTCGAGCAGGGCTCGCCAACGAATCACCCGCACAAAGTAGGTACCAATGAATAGAGACAATGCCAGCGCCAAAAAGACCCAGTTGGCCTGACACACTTCCGCCCACACCTCTCGCCAATTGAGCCGATGCGCGAACCAGTAAACAAAAAAGGCGCCGAGGCCGAGACTGGCCACGGTCTTCATCTTTCTTCGCAAAGCGTTCAGAAATCCCTCGTGCTATACTACTGCCGTATTGTCGGCGCGCCGTTTGTACCAGCCCGCACGTAATAATGCAATGACGCAACCGCAAGCGGCTGCGTCAGGCCGGATTCTAGCATAAGGTTTTACGGTTTCGCACCCGCTTCGAGATGGCCATGAGCTAAGCGAAAAGCCATCAAAACTTTATGAAACATTTTTCGTCACCATCTCGTTTAGCGAGGTCGGAAGGCTGGTGGGATGTAGCGCCATTGAAATTCTAGCTTACGAGAAGGCGAAACGGTGGGAGCAAGACTAGCGTTGACATCAAGCGATGCTGAATTGGTTCAGCGTTGTCGGCAAGGCGATCAACATGCCTGGGGCGAAGTCGTGCGTCAGTTTTCGCGCCGCATCTATAACCTTGCATTTCGATTCACCAACAGCCATGCGGGCGCAGAAGATTTAACCCAAGAGGTCTTCATTCGCGTCTATCGCTCGCTTGAGCAATATGACCCTTCGCTCGGCGACCTCTCCAATTGGCTGATGCGGCTGGCGCGCAATCTGATTATTGACGATTATCGCAAACGGCAGCGCACGCCGACCGACTCAAGCGACGATCTCTCGGATCATGAATACCATCTCCCAGCTAGCAGCGATAGCCCGCAACGTTCGTTGGAACGCAAAGAGCGTCGCTTGCAAGTCCTCGCCGCCATCAATAAGCTCTCGCCCGATCTGCGGGAGTGCGTCATTCTCCGCGACATTGAAGAGTTGACCTATCAAGAAATCGTAGACCTCTTACAGATTCCTGAAGGTACGGTAAAGAGCCGCATCAATCGCGGACGCATCGAGTTGGCGAAGGTGCTACGTAGAATGAAAGTGACCTGCGAATAGTGCGCGGTCATCACTTAGCCGTTGCCCGGATTTCCAACGCGGCCATCGCCTGACCGATGATCAACAGTTGACGAACGGATGTTTATGAATTGCAGTCGGTTCGAAGATGTCTTGAGCGAGTATTTGGACGGCTCGATTGCCCGCGATGAGGCCGCGCATTTTCGCGTCCACGCGCTGGAATGCCGCATCTGTCGCCGGTTGCTAGATGAAGTCAAGACGACGGTTCAAGACTGTCATACCCACGAAGATGAGGTTGATGCGCCCCTCGAATTGGAATCCTTATTGCTGCGTATCGTCATCGAACAACGCCCCATTGACTGCTTCGCCTTTCAAGAGATCATCACGGAGTTTCTTGACGGATTCGTTCCGGCGCAGGTCTATCACCGTTTCGAAGAGCACGCGACGAGTTGCGAATCGTGCTCCAACCTGCTCACCGAAGTCGTGTACGCCGTCGCTGCCTGCCACTCGGTTCATACTTACGAAGAGTATGCCGTGCCGGAGTCGCTGACGGCAAAACTGGAAGGCGTGATGCCGGTTGCGCGGCATAGCCTGCGACGGATTTTATCGAACGCCGCCGTCGCCGCTTGCACCCGGCTGTTGCCGCGCATGCCGCAAAGCGCTGGATGGAGTGTGGCAACCGCCTCATTGTTACTAATCACGGCGCTCTCCGCCTTACTCTTCGGGTTTTCCGAAGATCGAACCGTCAAAGGCATCTTTCGTCAGGCGCGCGTCACGGCAGTCGAAATTTACAGTCAAGGCTCTGACCTCTACGCGCAGAAGCATGAAGTGATGGCGCAGATCGAGCAGGTTAAATCGAACCTTGATGAGATCTGGCATACCATCGGCGGTAAGGCGACAACCAACAAACCCGCCGCCCCGAATCCGCCTGCCGACGCCAGTTCAAAACCGCCTGCTCCGTCTAAAAGCCGCGCGACAAAACCTTGACGCGTAAAAAATTTGCAAAGTATCGTCAACTCCGACAAATCGGCGAACTATCTCCCAAAGCAAAACGTTTTCACTGATGAGCGTCGCCAAGAGGACGCGAATCAACGAAGAGGTTTTCAGCGAAATGTATTGCTCGTATCATCCTATCAATCTGGCGCGCGCCCAATGCGCGCACTGCTCGCGGGCGCTTTGCGTCGCCTGTGATCATCGCATAAAAGGATTTCCCTATTGTCAGGATTGTATCGTTCTCGGCATTGAATCGCTGTCGCGCAGCACTGTCCACACGCCGCGACCGAACGGCGGCAAAGCGCTGCTGGCGGCTTTGTGCGGAGTCTTGATTCCCGGACTGGGCGCGGTCTATAACCGGCAGAATGTCAAAGCGGTCGTCCACTTCATCACCGTCGTCGGACTGTTTCAGCTATCGGGGGTCATGCGATTCAAAGCCCTCTTTGTGCTCGCTGGGCTCGGTTTTTATCTCTATTCAATCATCAATGCCTATCGCACCGCACAGGCCATCGCGCAAGGTGAGACGCCTGCGGCAAACGAAGAGAATTTCAGACGAGCACTGGCTCGCCGCGCGCCGATGATCGGCTTCGGGCTGATTGTTGCCGGGTTGATCGCCATCATTCAGGTTGCCAAACCGCTCGGCTTTTCGCTCTCGCTTCCGGGGCTTGTTCC
>CAYXVU010000296.1:0-6703 GCA_964468725.1 uncultured Clostridia bacterium | reverse complement strand
GCCCGCCTACCGGCGCGTCTTCATCTTCCTTTTTTCCCTTCTCGCGCCGCAGCCGTTATAATGCCGGAGATGGAATTTGAAAGCCTTGAACAGATCGAACAACTGCCGATCTTTCCGTTGGCCACAGTGCTCTTTCCCGGCGCGCTGTTGCCGCTGCACATCTTCGAGGAGCGTTATAAAGAGATGATGCGCTATGCGCTCGATAATGGCGGATGGTTCGGGCTTTCCTATCGCAGCGATGCCGAGATTGGCGAAGAGACATTGCTCGACGCCGATAGCGTCGGCTGTGTGGCGCGCATCCATGCTGTGATGCCGCTCGACGACGGGCGCATGAATATGATTACCACCGGCGTTGTACGGTACCACATACGAGAGATTAAACAGATTGTGCCCTTCATCATCGCCCGCGTCGAAACCTTCACGGATGATCTGGAGCCGGAGTCTGATCTCTCCCCGCTGCTCAACGACACTCTGTCTTTAAGTAAAAAGTTTTTAGCTTTGGCGCAGAAGTTCAACGATACGCAGGTTCCCGCCGAGCAGGATTTGCCTGATGATCCGGAAGCCCTCTCGTTGCTGGTCTGTTCGATGCTGCCGATTGATGACGCGAGCAAACATAACCTATTAGAGACGACCTCAACGCGCTTGCGGCTCACACGCGTACGCCATTATCTGGCCGCCATCATTCAAGAGTTGAGCAAGCGGGCGGAAATCAAAGACCGCGCCCAAACCAACGGCCACGCCAAACTGAAATAGTTCGTTGCCAGTTCTACGGCGACGCGCCTCGCAAGCGCGAACGGATGGCTGCGCCCGCTTCCGTTGTGGACAGACTGCCGCCAATATCTTTGGTGATTTCGTTGGCTAGCACAGCGCCTTCGACGGCGCGTTCAATAGCAGCAGCGGCATCCGACAAGCCCAGATAATCGAGCATCATCGCGGCAGTAGTGATTGCGGCGACCGGATTAGCCACGTTTTTCCCTGCGAATTGCGGAGCGCTGCCATGTACGGGTTCGAAAAGGGAAACTTTGCCAGGGTGCAGGTTGCCCGATGCGGCCATGCCCAATCCGCCCTGCAAAGCCGCGCCCAAATCCGTAACGATGTCGCCAAACAGATTATTGGTGACGATAACATCGAAGCGACCGGGATCAAGCACCATCCACATCGCCAGCACGTCAACATACAAATGATTGGCTTCAATGTCGGAGTAGCGCGCCGCGACCTCTTTGAAAGTGCGTTGCCAGAGGTCGTGGCCGTAGGTCAGAACATTCGATTTGTCGCTCATGGTGACACGCTTGCGTCCATGCGCGCGCGCATATTCGAAGGCGGCAACAAGGATGCGTTCGACGCCTTTGCGCGTGTTGATCTCCTCTTGCGTCGCAATCTCATCAGGCGTCCCCTTTTTGAAGTTGCCGCCCATGAAGGTGTACATCCCTTCGGTGTTCTCACGCAGCACAACGAAGTCCACATCGGCAGGAGTGCGGTCTTTGAGCGGGCATAAGCGTGCGTCGAGCAGTTTGATGGGACGCAGATTAATATAGAGATCGAGTTTGAATCGCATGCCGAGCAGAATGTCGGCAGCATGTTGATTGTCGGGCACGCGCGGGTCGCCGAAAGCGCCCGTTAAAATTGCATCGTATTCATTGGCCAACATGGTCAACGCCCCGTCCGGCAGCGAGACGCCCGTCGTTAGATACCGCTCTGCGCCCCAATCGAAGGGCGTCAACTCGACTGCAAATTCGAAGAGTTCGCGCGCCGCTTCGAGCGTCGCAACTGCTTCGTGAATGACCTCCGGGCCGATGCCATCGCCCGCAATGACGGCGACTCGTTTCACAGTTGCCTCCTGAAAGAGATGAAGGGAAATCCAACGCCGAAACGGCAACAGAAGAGAAGAGGCGAAAACCGATGATGGGTAAAGAGAGAACGTTTCACAAGCAGATAAGGACGCGCACACGACACAGGCGCAGCGACGGAAGGCTTCCCTAAATGAACCTCAACCGCACCAGGCTCTTCGGCAAGCGGTCGTCCTGATCGGGCGCAGAGGTTGAGCGAATGCCCGCGCTGCGCCGTCGACTGGTCAATTGTTCGAGGGTGACTTTTTCAGACTTAAGCATCGTCACGTCGCGGAGATTGAGGACGGCGGTCTCGACGCACTCGCTCGGATCGGCACAAGATATGGCGTTGACAATGACATAGCGCGTCTCGGGCGACAGGGCTTTGGCATCGAGCGGCTGATCGGCGATGTAGGTGATCTTCTCGCCGCTGCCAAAGCGTATCGTCAGCTTATAAAGCGGGTCTTGTAACTGAATCGCTTCGCTCATATCAACCTCGCAGTCTGTCCATCGCGGTTTTCGAGGGGAGCGACAAACTGGCCGTTAGCTTTGACTGGCTGGTTCGTCCGCTTTCGCTTCCTCCTCTTGGCAAGGCTTCGCCCCGCTAATGGAGTCGGCCAGATCATCAAAAACTTTCGAAGTCTCTGAGGCGATTTTGTTGACCACATCGCCGAGCATATCGAGTTGCACGTTGACGAGCGTTTCGACGCGCGCTCCGAGCGGCAAAGATGAAAAGGCTTTTCTGACCTCTTCCGCTGCTTCCGATTGCGCGCATGGTTCGCCGTGCAGATTTCCTTCTTCGTTCACATTGGCTGACATACTTCTTACCTCCCGTAACTTCCGTGCCTTGCGAGTCGCTGAAACCGATTGGGCGTGGTTGTCTTGGTTATCGCATCCCGACATGCAGGCTAAACTAAAGGGCTGATGCGGTCAAGGCAGTTCTTGCGGCAGGCTGAGGGAATCTAAAAGGGAGCTTTTCTGAAGCGATGTGCAGAGGCGCTCATTCTCAGTCGAGCGTTTGCTTTGCTTTAGGGAGGAGAATAGAATGGCACTCTTCGATGTGCATATGGATGTTTGCCCGAAAGGTGTGTGAAAAAGGTAGAGACTTTTGACAGATACGAATTTATCTCAACCATTCGGCCAAGCCCTTTCCCCAGTTGCCGTCATCAGCCAACGACTGATTGCTTTTGCGCTCGTCGTCTATGCGGTCTTTGCGCCGCATTCGATAGCCGTGACGCAGGGAGCCTATCTCTTTGGCATGCTGGTATGGGCGGTCGAGTTGCTTCTCACGCGCAAGCTCCGCACCGTGAGAACGCCTGTAGACCTATCGCTGCTCGGCTTCTTTGCTTGTTGCGTCGTGTCCTCGTTTTTGTCGTATTACCCTCTCATCAGTATCAAGGGGCTACGCAGTCCCGCCTTCTTTCTTGCCTTCTATTTCGTCTGCAATCGGGTATCGAGCCTGCGCTTTGCCAAGTTGCTCGGTTACGGGTTGATCGTTTCGTGTCTGGTCAATGTCGGCTATAGCGGCTGGCAATTGGCCAAAGGGCGCGGCGTGCGGATTGATACGCTCAGCACCGATTCGGCATTTGCGCGAGCCGGGTTGCGCGTGCGCGATGTCATCATCAAGGTGGACGGGCAAAAGGTCAGCACGGCGGCAGAGATTTCTCAATTGGTAGACCAACAGCGCGGGCGGCTTGCGGTCATCTATCAACGCAACGAATCAACCAGAGAGACGACCGTTTCCCGGCGCGCCCTCGTCAACACCCAGCAGAGCGGTATCGCGCGGCTCGGCATGACGACATCGCCGGGAAGAAGTTTCCGAGTCTCAGGCTTCTACAGTCACTACGAAACCTATGCCGAAGTGCTGCAACTCATCGCGGCTCTGGCATTAGGTTTGTTCATCTCCCAAAAACGCAAAGCCTCTGCGGCGGCTCTCGGTCTTGCAGCCTCGGTCTTGTTAATCGCTGGCACGATCATCCTGACCTCGACACGAGCGGCCATATTTGGTTTGGTACTCGCCACAGCGGTGATGGCGCTTGCCAGCGCGCGCCGTCGCGTTCTGCTTGCATCCGTATTCTTTGCTGTCGTCTTCATTCCGGTGGCGATCTTCGCCTTGCAACAATCGCGCGGCATCTCGTTTGTAGACCTTAAAGAGGGGAGCACGGCCTACCGCGTCGAAGTGTGGGGCGAAGCCTTACGACTCATCAAAATGCACCCCTTCTTTGGCATCGGCAAAGGCAGCGAAGGCAATTTGAAAGAGCGCTTTCAGCTCTTTGGCAATGGCAAACTGCCGCCGGGGCATTTTCACTCGACGCCGATTCAGGTTGCGACTTGGTGGGGGCTTCCGGCGTTGGCGTTTTATTGCGCGTTTATGACCATCTTCTTTTTTGAGATGTGGAGGTTTGCCCAGCGAGTCAGAGCGCAACAGCGATGGGACGTATGGGGATTGACATTGGGGGGGATGGGAGCGTTCGTCGCCTTCCACGCCAGTTCATTATTCCATTTCAACTTCGGCGACGGCGAAGTGGTCATGACGTTTTGGTTGTTGATGGGTTTGGTCTTTGCAGCGCGGCGTCTGGTTTTGCAAGAGGCGAACGCAACGAAGAGTGTACAACCAGCAACCCTGTCAGCAATAGATTCACATAAAAATCTGCTCCCAACACCAGAAGCCACCGCTGAATCGAGCTTCCCGGCAGCAAAGGCAAGATCAAGTTCAAAGCTGCCGTAACCCATAGCCATCGTCTGATGCGCCGCGCGGCACGAGTTGAGGCCGCAAATGAATCGGCAGCGAGAAAGAAGACCGGCCATAGCAAGGCGATGAAATAAATCTTCGATGTCAGCGGCCCGACAAATAACATCACACACAGCAATAAGCCGATAGCGAAAACAAACTCCTTCGTCTGTTCTGCACTGAGCGACTGACGGACGGATTCTCCCTTCTCGGATGTCTGCTCTGCCAGTTGTGAGCGTCGCCAAATCAGACCGAGCGCTAACAGAAAGACCGCTCCCGCCAGCAGCATCCATATGCGCTCCACTTGCGCGCGTGAAAGGGTTGCCAAGTGAATGGCCGGATAATTTACGTCTCCATCCACACGCTCTGTGTAATCAACCTCGGAGAAATACCTGCGAAGCTGACCTTTGAGCGATAGATTGATCGGCCCGTTGGTTTCATGAAACTCCTGTCGGATGACGACGTGCGAAAACCAAGTTTTGAATAGCTCAGCGTTTTGTCGAAAACCAAAATAGCTGGCGGGCGCAAGGTTGATGAGGAGAAAAAAGGTGGCGACCAGTACGAGGTACTTCCACTGCTTTTTGATCGCAAAATAGGGCAGCAACCCGATGGGTACAAGCTTGATGGTGATCGCCAACGCCAGCAGCAGAGCCGAAGTTGCCGCCTTGCCTCGAGCATACAAATAGAGCGCGGCAAAGAGGAGAAAGATGACCAGCAGATGAGCATTGCCATAATGCAATTGCTGCACGAAGTAGGGCGCAACCGTAAAGAAGATGACCAGCATCGCGGCTTTCGGAATGGGAAGATGACCGGTCAGAGCGCGCAGCATGAGAACGCATCCGATGATTTGCAAGACGGAGGCGCAATACCAAAGATAAGCCGCTACCGAATAGGGCAACACCCAGAGCGGCGCGCAGGCCAGCAGGAAAAACGGGGGGTAGCGATAATCCATCACCGCCCCGAGCGCGAAGGTCGGCGAATAGAGATCTGTCCGCCCGGCAAGCAACGATTGGCCTGCGGCATAGTAAACGGGGAAATCAACGAGCCTGCGAGTGAAGATCAGTCCGAGAAAGAAGAGCGCGAGGACAAGCAGGAAGAGCAAACCGTGCGAACGTTTGATCGTCACAAGAAGTCCTCAGTCGCTTCACAAATAGAGAGAAAGAGATTCTGATCGTCAGATCGAACGAATGCCGAGGGCGGGAGTCGAACCCGCACGAGCTTTTGGCTCGGAGGATTTTAAGTCCTCTGCGTCTGCCATTCCGCCACCCCGGCCAAACGGACTTGGTGATTATAAACGACGATTTGCATCAAGCAAAATCGCAAAGCTTCGCAAGCAACGGTTTGGCCAATTTGACGGACGCTTGATGTGTTAAAATTGCCGCGTTCAGCAAGAAAGGGAAAATGCCATGAGCAAGGCGATCACTTCCTCCCCAACTCAACCCATCGTTTTGGATTTCGGCTCCATCGTGCAGAGGATGAGCGATCAAGAGTTCTTCGAATTCTGTCAGCGCAACCGCGATTGGCGCATCGAACGAACCGCCGAAGGGGAGTTAATCATTATGCCGCCAACCGGAGGAGTGACAGGAAAACGTAACTTCAAACTCATCGGCCTGTTTGCTGATTGGGCAGAAGCGGACGGCACAGGTATCGGCTTCGATTCATCCACTTGCTTCACCTTGCCCAACGGCGCGAAGCGGTCGCCTGATCTTTCATGGATCAAGCTCGCGCGTTGGCAAACGCTCAGCGAAGACGAGCAAGAAGAGTTCCCGCCTATCTGCCCGGATTTCGTCGTCGAATTGTGCTCGCGTTCGTACGGTATGAACCTGCTGAAAGCGAAGATGGAAGAGTACATCGCTTGCGGCGCAAAGCTCGGCTGGCTCATTGACCCGAAAGAGAAAACCGTCTATGTCTATCGCCCAAAGAGAAAAGTCGTCTGCTTGAACAACCCTCAAACGCTTTCGGGCGACCCGGTTTTACGAGGCTTTACGTTGGACTTGAAAGAAATCTGGTGAGCCAACGTATCAAGTTAAAGCCGACTGCGATGGCGTGTCAGGAGCGCGAAGCGCTTTGGAGTGCGGCGGCTCGACGCCGCTTTTCTTAAGCTAAGACCAAAGTGGCGAGGGGCTGCCGCACTCCAAAGGCTGCC
>CAYXVU010000295.1:0-6722 GCA_964468725.1 uncultured Clostridia bacterium | reverse complement strand
TGGTGACGGGGGCGAATTCCGGCATCGGCAAAGTGACGGCGCGCGAACTGGCCAAACTCGGCGCGCACGTCGTCATCGTCTGCCGCCATACAGAGCGCGGCCAAGCGGCGCTCGAAGAGATTCGCAAAGCAAGCGGCAATGGCTCCGTTGAGCTATTGACCTGTGATTTCGCTTCGCAAAAACAGATTCGTCAGTTGGCCGACGAATTTTTGCGCCGCTACGACCGCCTCGATGTGCTCATCAACAACGCGGGGTTGATAATGAACAAACGGACGCTTACGGAAGATGGGTTGGAGATGACCTTTGCGGTCAATCACCTCGGTTACTTTCTGCTCACCAATCTGCTGCTTGCGGTCATCAGAAAGAGCGCGCCCGCGCGCATTATCAATGTCGCCTCGCTGGCGCATCGCACCGGCACGATCAACTTCGACGATCTACAAAGCGAAAAAGAGTTCTCCGGCATGACGGCCTACCGGCAATCGAAACTGGCCAATATCATGTTCACCTATGAACTGGCGCGACGGCTGGAAGGCACGAGCGTCACGGTCAACTGCCTGCATCCGGGGATCATCGGGACAAACATCGCGCGCCACATGCCCAAATTGATTGATGTGGCGCTCAAACTGATCTTTACAAGCCCAGAAAAAGGCGCGGCAACGACGCTCTATCTGGCCACCTCGCCCAAAGTCGAATCAGTCACCGGCAAGTATTTCGATGACCGAAAACCTGTGCGCTCATCTGAAGAGTCTTATCATTTGGGCAACACAAAAAGATTGTGGTCGGTGAGCAAAGAGCTTACCGATTTTGCCTCGTAACGGAATCGCCATGATGATTATTCGCCCGGAAGAACCCCGCGACCGTGCAGCGATTCGACAGGTTGTCGAAGCCGCTTTCGGTCAGCCGCAGGAAGCCCACCTCGTTGATTTGCTGCGCGATCATGGAAAGGTCACCTTTTCGCTAGTCGCGGAGAAAGATGAGCGGGTCGTCGGCCATATTCTCTTCAGCCCGGTGACCATCGAATCGAATGACGAGTCGCTGATGGCCATTGGGCTTGCGCCGCTTGCTGTATTGCCGGAGCTGCAAAACGAAGGCATCGGCTCGCAACTGATGCACGCCGGGCTAGAAGCCTGTCGGGCGGCGGGGCATGAATGTGTGGTCGTACTCGGCCATCCGCGCTACTACCCGCGATTCGGGTTTGTCCCCGCAAGCCGCTACGGAGTGCGCTGCGAATATGATGTGCCGGACGAGCACTTCATGCTGATTGAATTGCGCGCGGGTGCTCTTGCCGGACACGAGGGACTGGTGAAGTATCAACCGGAGTTCAATCAGGTGTAACCGCACAGGCAGAGCAGTGATGAAGGGATGTGCAAGTAACGGGGCGAAGAAGCGTAGAGAGAATAAATCGTCCGGCAAGTGTGTGGATGGAAGGCGCAGCCGACCCCGCTGCCCTGCCAGACACGAATCTTTTCGAAGATAGTACGAAAGGCTGCGGACGATTCGTGTGGACGGGATAATTGGCAGAGAGACATGGCTTTCACATAAAATCGCTTTTGTGACAAGCCATCACTCATCATTCGTTTTGGAGGTTGTGACATGCAGAGAAAGAGAGAGATTCTGACGGCCTTGATTGTTATGCTTCTGCCGCTGGTGGCGGCGAGCGCGCAGAAACGCGCCTTCACGATAGAAGATTTGTATCGCATCAAATCGGTTTCCGATCTGCACGTCTCGCCCGATGGCAAATCGGTTGTCTATGTCGTCGGCACGCCCGATCTGGCGCGCGCGCGGCGCAGTAGTCATATCTGGATGATGAACCTAGACGGCACGAATGCGCGGCAGATCACCGATTCTCCGCAAGGCGAAAGCGCGCCGCTCTTTTCGCCCGATGGCCGTTGGCTCGCTTTCATCAGCGCCAAAGATGGCAGCCCGAATCTCTATGTCATGCCCGCAAGCGGCGGCGAGTGGCAACAGGTCACCAAAATCTCGACCGGCGTTGCCGACCCGTTGTGGTCGCCCGATGGCAAGCTCATCGCTTTTTCCACTGATGTCTACCCCGAATGCGGCGACAATGACGCCTGTAACAAACGCATCAGCGAACGATGGGAGAAAGGCCGTTTGCGCGCCCATATGGCGGACGAACTGTTGTACCGCCATTGGACGGCGTGGCGCGATGGACTGCGCACCCATATCTTTATCGCCAACGTCGCAAGCGGCGAGGTGCGCGATGCGACGCCGGGCAGTTTCGATTCGCCGCCGTTTCAACTCGGCGGGCCATTGCAGTATGACTTCTCGCCCGATGGCAACGAACTGGCATTCGTCTCGAAACGCGATATGGAACAGGCCTCTTCGACCAACAACGATGTATGGGTGCTGTCGCTGACAGACAAAGGGGCGCAGCCGCGCAACATCACCTCAGCCAATCCGGCTTATGATGGCAGCCCGAAGTATTCGCCCGATGGTCGCTATCTGGCATACCGCATACAGAAGCAACCGGGGTATGAGTCCGACCTCTTCCAACTCGCGCTCTATGATCGAGCCAGTCATATGACAACCGTTCTGACCGAGCGGTTTCGTAATTGGGTGGATGATTTCAGTTGGGCTGCCGATTCGCGCGCGCTCTACTTTACGGGCTCCGTCGAAGGGCAGAATCCGATCTATCGCCTTGACCTCACAACCAATCAATTCGGTGCCGTCATCACGGACAAAACGATTGACGCCTTCGATTTTACTGCCAATGGGCAACGGCTGGTTTATCTGAAACGCTCGGTTGGCGAGCCCGTCGAAATCTACAGTGCGGCGATCACCAACCACAAAGCCGCCAAGCCGGTTCGCCTCTCGCGCATCAATGAAGCGGTAGCCAACGAAGTCGACATCCGTCCAGCGGAATCGGTGTGGGTTGAAGGTGCGGGCGGTAAAAAGTTGCAAGTCTTCATTGTCAAACCGCACGCGTTCGATGCCGCGAAAAAGTATCCGCTCATCCTCAACGTACACGGCGGGCCGCAGTCCATGTGGGCGGACGCCTTCCGTGGCGATTGGCAAGTCTACCCCGGCGCGGGCTATATCGTTGCGTTTCCGAACCCGCACGGTTCGACCGGCTATGGGCAAGAATACACGGCGCAGATTTCCGGCGACTGGGGCGGGCGCGTGTTTGAAGACACCATGAAAGTGACCGATTATCTGGAGACGCTGCCCTATGTGGATAAGAATCGCATGGGGGCAATGGGTTGGTCGTATGGCGGCTATATGATGATGTGGTTCGAAGGTCACACAGACCGCTTCAAAGCTCTCGCTTCGATGATGGGGATTTATGACCTGCGCTCGTTTTACGGGGCAACCGAAGAGTTATGGTTTCCCGAATGGGATTTGAAAGGCCAACCATGGAATTCCGATCTCTATGAGAAATGGTCGCCATCGAATTATGTGAAGAACTTTAAAACGCCCATCTTGGTCATCAGCGGCGAACGCGATTATCGCGTGCCATATACGCAATCCTTGCAGTTCTACACGGCGCTGCAAAAGATGAAGGTGCCGTCGCGGCTGCTGATCTATGCGGATGCCGGACACTGGCCCAATTGGTACGAGATGGCGCTCTACTACACGGCGCATCTGGAATGGTTCCACAAGTATTTGGGCGGCGGCGCGCCGCCCTGGACGACCGAACAATTTTTACGCAATGCCGTCTTCGACCGCGAAACTGGCAAACGCTATGGGGACGCGCCGACCGCGCAATCGAAGTGAGTCGCCCCTGTACGTTACTTCTCAGCCGAAAGGGTTGTCGTTGACCGACATCGTTCGGTGCGATGAGCCAGTAGATTTCCGTCTGCGGCTAGCGCCGATGGCAGACCTGCGAAGGGTGATTTTCAAGGTGAGGTGAACGGAAATCTCTGCAAGGTTGCTGAAGGTTTGCGTTCCGTCATCGGTACGCATGTCCCTACAAACATTTCAGATTGGAAGCAGGCAGGCGGTTGTGATAAAACAAAATCGCTCAAGCATAGGGTAAGGAATCGAAACGATCATGGTGCAGAGGCTTTTTTCCCTGGCAGTTTTCGTCGCCGTTTTAGTGGTGACGGCTGCGGCACAAAGCAGCCCGAACGGCAATTTGCCTCCGCCACCGACCCCGCAACCGCAGCGCAGTCAAGAACCGCAACTGCCGCCAGAGATGCGCGTGCGGCTCGCCATTGAACGCGACGAAGAGGAGCATCGCAAATTCGTCGAGGATGTGAAACAACTCGATACCCTCTCGCTGCAAGTGCAACAGTCCTTCCGCGAGCGCAGCGATCTGTCGTCTGACGACCTGAAAAAAGTTGCTAAGATTGAAAAACTCGCCAACCGCATCCTCTCTCATGCGGGCGGCAGCAAAGTCAAAGACGAAGAGAACGAACCGGCCAACATCTTACTTAGCGATGCGCTCAAAGAGATCAGCGACGCCACCAACGCCATCAAAGAGAACTTGATGGCGCAGACCCGCCTGGTCGTCTCCTATGTGGTCATCGGCAGTTCGAATAAGATCATCGGCCTCGCCAAATTCATTCTGCGCTCCAAAAAATCGAAAGACTGATGCGCCACTCGCCCTCCACATCTCGCCGTTTGGTTCGTTCGGCTCTTGTCGCCTGCACGCTGCTGATCGTCAGCGCCTCTCTGCTAGCAATAGACACCTTGCGCGCACAGGAAAAGAGCGGCTCGCAATCGAAGCCCGATGAAGTTCTCAAACTGCGAAGCGATCTGGTCGTCGTCACCGTCACCGTCACCGATGCGGCGGGGCAGTACGCGCACGGGTTGAGCCTCAACGATTTCACCATCCTCGAAGACGGCAAGCCCCAGTTGGCCGATTCATTTTCAGCAGAAGAGGCGCCCTTTGCCGCGACCATCTTGGTGGATATGAGCGGCAGCATGGGGCACAAGTTCGGTTTAGTGCGCGGTGCAGCGGCTTCGTTTCTGGAGCAGATTCGTGACAACGATCAGGTGGCGCTCTACGGGTTTAATAACGATGTGCGCCTGTTTCAAGACTTCACCGACTCGCGCCTGATTAGCGATTACATTTGGGATGCCGAAGCCGCCAACTCGACGCGGCTCTACGATTGTATGAGCGAAGCGATTGAGGCGCTCGGCAAACGCGCGGAAAAACGGCGCGCCGTGCTCTTGATCTCCGACGGATGGGACAGCAGCAGCCGCAAAGCCTCTTTCGACTCGGTGATGAAGAAAGCGCACGCTGCCGGAGTGACCGTCTATGCTCTTGATTTGATCGAAGACAAAGAGCTACAGGGCAGCAACGCGCAAGTGGCGATCTTATTACGCAGAGGGCGCGGCGAGATGAAAGAGTTCGCCGAGCAGACCGGCGGGCGCTACGTTCACGCGCCGCAAGGCGAAGGATTAGAAGAGACCTTCCTCAATATCGTTGACGAACTGCGCAATCAATACACTCTGACCTACTACACCACCAACGAGAAACGCGACGGACGTTGGCGCAAACTCAACGTCAAGGTAACGCGTCCGGGACTTTCGACCCGCGCCCGCAAAGGCTACTTCGCCCCGAAAGGGTAAGGTCAGGCTTGGCGATTTACACAAGAGCGGTCTTCACCCCAACAGTATTTGCGAGTGTTTCTTTAAGCTAAAGGTTTGGACAGTCGCCCTGATGATTTCGAGTATGCTCTCCATTGTTTGTGGCTGCCCTGAAAGATGATTCCATAATTCATTGCCAATGAGCACTTCATCAGGGGCAAAAAATTTCTTGAACTCAACCAGATAGTCAAAAAATCTTTCTTTGTTATGCCCGGTAGGTGTATCGGAGGTTGGGTCAAACGGAAAGCCGATATAAAACCGAATCTCTTTTTGAGGATGGAGTAGTTTGAGTGCAGATTTAGCGTACAGGAGTTTCTCTTTCGTTTCTCTCCAGTTATCAAAGCTATGAATCGTTGGCCTCAGCTTTATGGCTTCTACAAAGGAATCTGTTTCGACATAATTATCTACTGTAAATCCTAATGCCCTTTCTCTTCTATCTTGCAGAGCTGCTTCAGATAACAACAGCATATTTTCTTTATGAAGATTCGGAGATTCGTTTTGATCCAATCGATGCATAATTCTGAGTATTTGTCTGATCTGTGTATTCGTTACGTCAAGAGCGAATGGTTTGATAAATCGCCTTTTATATCCACCGCTGAGAGCGTTAGCGAAGTTCTTCATTTTTTTAGTGAAAGAAATTCTTGAGTCAAAAATCCCACATTCAATCTCGGAGGGGTGAGACAATTCACCGCAGCTTGCTGCGTCTCCGTTTCCGCCCCTTCCCACGATAGGCAGCTTCCTGCGCGGAGTTTCATTAGAAAATAATTTAGAAGTTGGGCTGTTATAGCGTCCGGGAGGCTCTGTGAATAGGCTGAAAAAAGCTGCATGGAAGGGCGCATTTCCAGTTCTCCAGCTTTCGTCAGGAAAACTGTTTTTACGGCTTAACAGTATGCTTTTTACTACTTCTTGTACGCGATTTGCTCTATCGTGATCAAGCGGCATAGTTAATACCTCAGCAAGAAAAAATGAAACCGGCTGTTGCCCGGACTACTAAGGAAACAACAGTCGTTTGAGTTGCTAAACGTAACATCATAAGCCGATTTCAACCCTCAACTCTCTCAAGTTGATTTCGGCTGAATAAAGCTGACCCAAAGAGTCATTGTCAATAAACTTGTACCTCTCTTGGTAATCTGAAAACGAATTCATAACTTGCTGAAATTTCTTTT
>CAYXVU010000294.1:0-6748 GCA_964468725.1 uncultured Clostridia bacterium | reverse complement strand
ATTAAAGGTTCGGGAGCATTAAGAACTAAGTTTGTATAGTCTTGAGGGTCATCTTCATCTTGATGCCAACGCGTGAGTGCGAAATCTACAGACTGTGTTGAGCCTCTGGAGATAAGCGGGCTACCCGGCGGGTCTCCAAAAGATGGACCTCCCCCAAGAAGTGGGTTAGCAGCAATGCGCCCCCAACGCCAATGTAGGTGAAGGCATTCTTCACACCCTGGCGACAGAGTGATTAAATTCGGTTCCTTTACCATGGAGTTGTAGGTCTGGTGGATGTTGTCCCACGTTCCTCTATCAACTCCATTTTCGATTACTCGAGTCAACTCTTCAGTCAGCAGAGGATTTCTCCGAAATGCTATGGCATCATCACCATTACAGACAGGAAAAGGTTCAAACGGAGTTTCGCAGTCACGAAAGAGGGCAATGGCATTTCCATCTACTTCGTCTACGCGGAAGTATCCACGCTGCACGGTGTTGAGCAATGTTAAAGTTTCTCCGCCTGCTCCATAAAATTTATACTCCACAATCGGCTTAAAGCGATTGCAACGCAACTTCTCACTTGGCTCGCATCCGATGCCTTCTTTATGAAACTCATAGCGTTGGGTGATTCGCAGGCAACTGCCTGACCCGGCGGGAATGTTGGTCACGACATAAGAAGCGAGTATAGTGAGTTTCTCTTCATCCATAATCTCGGCGTACTGAATCAGCTTACTCCGAGCCGCTGCATCAGTGCCGTTGGGCTTCAACTCGCCGCGTGTGTGCAGCAGATTGCTGGTTTGCAAAACAAAATAGGGCAGACTCATCTCTTTCGCCAGGTAACGGTCGCCCAGTTTGACATCGCGCAGCACGATGCCGTCATCTTCCGATGCCGTGACATTCATTGTCCAATTGTGTCCGCTCACATTGTGAGGCACGGGCACGGAGGTGTCGAGCGTACAATCACATGGCGGCAGATCGGGAAGCCATTGCAGCGAGAGAAAAGCGAAGCGCCAGCGCATATCGGGGTTCGAACTATCGCGGTCAGGCGTAATCCGCACGCTGGTGATGCCTGCGCCATACAAGGCAACATTGCCAACAAAGCAACCGGTGATCCGGTTATCTGGCAAGGCAACCACCCGCCGATGTCCGAGATTGTCCGTTATGGTATACGACATCGCTTCGGGCAAATTGTTGATGAGACAAAATTGAACGTATGAGGCGGGTTGCGAAAGCTCAATAGTGATCTGCGGCAGGAAGGATTCGTTGCCGCAACTCGTCAGGTCTCGCGTGGTGTAGCCGAAGGCCGTCGTCTTTGTGCCGCGTATGGTTGCCGTATGCGAGAGGTATTTCAAACCTTGCGGGCCGGAAATTCTTTGGATGCCAGCTTCGGTGTAGACTTCCGGGGCGTTCGAGCAAGCCAGATCAAGCGGCAGGCCAATGAAGGGAGTCGCGGCTAAGTGGTCGCTGAGGAATAAGCGGTGACAAGGGCTCGGCGCTTGACCCTCCGGCGCATCTTGAATTTGCGCTTGCGTGAGCGGCGTAAATCCAAACAAAAAGGAAAACAGCATGACAAGCAGTACAGGAACTCTCGCAAAGTTTTTCATGGCTCTACCTTTCAAAAGCTGGAGCTTCGATAGACGAAGCAATTAGGAGTCATAGTGTCGTAAAGATTTACGATCAAACTGTAAGGCCTCGCCATCTGACCGAGGGGAGGGTTTCAGGTCAGTAATCAGAGCCTGACAGCGAAGCGGTAAATGGAACTGCCTGTCGGTTACCATTTGAGCAACCGCTTCTGACGCCCAGGTGCAGAGCGCAAGTCGGCGTCAGTGGCCGCAGCAGGCGAACTATCGGCGGGTTGCATCGGGAGGCGAACCGACGACCAAGCCCGCGACGGCTCCGGCTATTATGCCATACCAGGTGAAGGTCATAGTGAACGGAATGCCGCCGACGATAGACCGCTGGATGGGGTCGTAAGCAAGATAAGTTTGATACGCAAGGAGGAAAGAAATGAGCGCGCCGAGGCCGCCTGCAAAGAGGGCGCCAATGAGACAGCGAAAGAGAATGCCAACCTTGCGCCGGGTTCGCATATGCGCCCACCACACCAGCAATCCAATGATGCTTCCAGTCATCATTGTGCACGGCAAAATATACGGTAGAAAGGCGCCTGTTAAGAAGAAAGTAAAATACGCTCGGGCTTCGGGAATAAAAACGAGGGACGCAGGCAAGCCACCTACCCCCCCCCTAGTACGCCGCGCGCAACCAAATTCTTCCACTCTTTATACTCGATTATCATCGTGACCGGAACGCTGAAGCTGAGGTCTTTCATTCGCGCTTTCGTATGCCCTGTCTGTGCCGTTGTTAGGGAAGCTCTCCATTCCAGAGCAATAACGCCCCGCCATCCTACTGCCAGACAAGTTTTAGGTCAAGCAATAAGACCTGATGGAGAAGTAGTAAAGTAAACTACATAGCAGGCTGATGATGACAAATTCGTTGCTTTCGCTTGCTCGGAGACCGGAGCCGCTGGAATGATGTCGGGCGCGCGGATTAGAATGGCGCGGAGCGCAGATGCTCTCGGCGCTTCGGATCAGTAGGATGAGCGGCTCAGGTTGGCAGCGAGGCGAATCGCCGGACGACTGTATTGCGGACGCAAGAGGTGGGTTGAAGAGTAGGTTGGAAAGACAGAGATTATGGAAATCATCAATCGAATTCCGCGCATGATGTCGGTGGCGCGCGAACTGCGCGCCGCAGGCAAACGACTCGGTTTGGTTCCGACGATGGGCGCATTGCACGAAGGCCATCTCTCCTTGATGGCCAGTGCGCGCGAGATGTGCGACGTTGTCATCGCCTCCGTCTTCGTGAACCCGACGCAATTCGCCCCCCATGAAGATTTGGAAAAGTACCCGCGCGATCTGGCGCGCGATGCCGAACTGGCCTTCACGCGCGGCGTGGATTTCATCTTCGCGCCGACGCCAGAGGATATGTACCCGGTGGGCGCTTCCACTTTTGTCACCGTTGAGAGTCTGAGCCATAAGCTGGAAGGCGCTAGTCGCCCCGGCCATTTTCGTGGCGTGGCAACGGTCGTCGCCAAGTTATTCAATATCGTGCATCCGCACTTTGCCTTCTTCGGGCGCAAAGACGCGCAGCAGGTCATCGTCCTCAAACGGATGGCGCACGATCTCAATCTGGATGTCGAAATCGTTGTCGGCCCCACCGTGCGCGAAGAGGACGGACTCGCGCTCTCATCGCGCAATGTCTACCTCTCGACGAGCGAGCGCAAAGCCGCCACCGTACTGCGCCGTGCATTGGAGCGGGCGCGCACGCTGCACGCGGGCGGCGAACGCGATGCCGTAAAAATTGTCACCGCGATGCGCGCCATCATCGAAGCCGAGCCGCTGGCTCGCATTGACTACCTTGCCCTTACGGATACCGAGCAGCTTGATCTGATCGAAACGATTCCCTCCCAGAAGCCGACGCTGATTTCGATGGCGGTCTATGTCGGCACGACGAGGCTGATTGACAATATCGTGTTGAACGGCGAGATCTGAATCAGAGGCTAGGCAAAAAGATCAGCGACCACGCACCGAAACCCGGCAACAACATCAGGGATGTCGAGGGTATCGGCTTCGGCAAGCACAGTAAGATCGGTCAACGAGCGATGCACTTTTAAGGTTCGATTGCGCGGATTGGCGACGATGACCATCTGCGCTCCGGCTTCGAGCCAGGCTTTGACTTTATCCTCGACTTCCGTGTAGGTGTCGCCGAGAGAGATGATTTCAATCGCCAAATCCGGCGCGCCGAGCCAGTAGCCTTTCGGTACGCCGCCCTCCGGGATGCGTTCGCGGCGCGCGAAGGCAACATCGGGAGCGCGCACGGTATCGGGGTCGCGCGCAATCTTAAATCCCGTCTCTGCGCCGAATACGATGCCGAGTTGATGCTGCTTGACGTGGTGAGCCAGCGGCACTGTGAAATTGACCACCATCATTCCGTGTTCGCTTCCAGCAGGTGACATACGAAGGATCTCCCCTTTGATGAGTTCATAGCGATAGCCATCGCGGGGGAGGGCGAGCAATTCATCTGCGGTCATGAATGTGGTTGTTGCGCTCATCGGTTGTCTTCACAAAAGGAGGCGGGTGGGCTCCGTCGCTCATTCATTGCGACTGACCGGCAGTTCGATGACGAAGCGCGCGCCGCGCGGTTGATTCTCTTCGACCCAAATGCGGCCTTGATGGTCGGCGATGATGTGACTGACAATCGCCAACCCCAACCCGGTGCCGCGGTCGCGGGTCGAAAATTTCGGCAAGAATAGTTTGTCACGGTCAGCCGGACGAATGCCATGCCCGGTGTCGGCGACGACGAGCCGAACGACTTCGCTCGCCTTTCGATAGCGGGTTTCGAGGGCGATCCGTCTTTGTGGCGCAATCGAGGCTGCGCCCTTTGCCCCATTGGTTGTGGAGGCGTCATCAAGGTGATGCGATTCAATGGCATTGTCAATCAGGTTGACCAAGACGCGTTTGATCTGTTCCGGGTCAAGCCGCAAGGTTGGCAACTCGGCTGCCAAATCGCAGGTGAGAACGATGCCCTGGAGGCGTTCGGCATACAGGCTCACCGCATCGCGCACAACCTGATTGAGCGAAGCCTCAATGGGTCGCGCTTCGGGCAAGCGAGCGAAGAGCGAAAACTCTTCGACCATGCGCTGCAAGGTTGCCACTTCGCGCACAATGGTCGCCGTGCCTTCATTGACGATGCGGTCGAATCGCCCGTCGCCTTGCGCGATCAATTCGCGGTTGTAGTTGCGCGCGATGCGCTCGGCGGAGAGTTGAATGGGAGTCAGCGGGTTTTTAATTTCGTGCGCCATGCGGCGCGCCATTTCGCCCCAAGCGGCGGCGCGTTCCGCTTGAATCAAATCGGTGAGGTCTTCGATGACGATGACAAAGCCTTCGAGTACCCCTTCGGCGTTTGTCAACGCTATCGCAGTCGTTGCCGTCAGCAACGCGCTGCCATCAGGGCGGGGCAATTCAATCTCGGTCTGCGCTGCCGCGCCACGTCGCGCCCGACGACAGAGCAAGGCCAGATCGTCGCCCGGTTTGCCGTTAATGATTTGCTCAATGGAAGTGCCAACCTGCGGTTTGGGGTCAAGATCAAGCATCTGCAAGGCGGCGCGATTGATCGTTGTGATGGCGGTCTTTTCGTCCGTCGAAATGACGCCGGTCGAAAGCGATTCGAGAACCGTTTCGATATAGCGGCGGCGATTATCCAGTGCCTCGTTGATGGTCTTCAAATCTTCCGCCGCGTGTTCGAGGCGCTCGCGGTTTTCGGCCAACTGAGCGGCCATCTGATTGAACGAACGGACGAGCGCGGCCAGTTCGTCTTGCGCCAAGGCTTCGACCGGATGCGAAAAGTCGCCGCGCGCGACCCGGTCGGTTGCTTCTGCCAATAGTTGAATTGGTACGGTGATGCCGCGCGCAACATAAAGCGCCAGCCACACGGCTGCGAAGATCAGCAAGAGAGTGACCGCGCCGAGCAGCAACACATAGATTGTTTTGATGCGTTTAATTTTGCCCGCCAAGTTATGAAAACTCTGATGCTGTGCGTCAATACTGGCGGCCAGTCGCGATAGTTCGGGCGGGAATTCGCGGACGACGGTAAGAACTCGCTTATCGCTTGGCGATGCGGAGAGGCGCACGGAGGCAATGAAGAAGATGGCGTTTGACGCCTCGCTTTTATAGCGAGTCGTATGCGGTTCCAGTCCGGCGCTGCGTTCGGCCAGTTGCAATGCCGGTTCCAGTTCGCGCAGTTGCGAATTATCGTTGGGAACCATCAGCCGCTCGGCGTCGACGCTGAGCCGTGCGAGCGCAAGGTTATATTCGTTAATCTCTTGCCGCAGACCTTTTCGGATATCGGCTCTTGATGAAAGCCCGGTTGAGACGAGCGGCAAAGAACGCGCCACAGCACGCACGATTACCCCAAGCTCGGCCTCTTCTTTGCTAAAGTAATTCTCTTCGAGCGCCTTCGCATCGTTATTGATTTGGCGAGCGGGTTCGCCGAACCAACGGTCAATGCTGCGATTGAGCAGTCCGAAAGCGAAAAAGAACAAGAGCAATGCCGGTAGCAACGACAACCCGATAGCGTAGCTGACCATGCGCGCTTTGAATTTCGATCCCAAACGCCCGGCGCGCCGCTCCTGTACCAGCTTCAACACTTGCCGCATCAAGACGAAGGAGACGGTCACAAAGGCCAGAAAGTTCAGCGACGTGAGGGCATACAAGGTGAGGGTCTGCCCCGAAGTATCGGGCATCAAAAAGGGTTCAGGGTTGAAACCGCTTTGCGCCAACAACGAAAGTAGGAGCAGCAATACGAGTATCGAAAGGATGATGACAGTCGTCACCCTGCGACGACCGCGTTCGGTCAACTTCGCCGGTTTTGCATTGTGAGATGTTGGTGACAAGTGGCCTCCGGCCTCTGCGCGCGTCCCTGCCTTGGGCGCTGACGAGACGATTCTAACAAAGCCGCCATCCGGCTCCAAGTTTATAGCCGAAAGAAATGTCGTGCTCGTATAGATCAGCATGATTGGTTGTGGGGGCTTCATGAATCGCTCAATAGCGCCTGTCTGCGTTTGCCAATCAATAGGGATTCCAAAGAATAAACTGCTCTTGGCAAGCTTGAAAAAAAAGAGCGAGCGCGTGTTGTTAGATTTTGTTTATATCGACAGTTAGATGATGTTGCTTTTTAGTGATCTGTATTTTTTTTGTTGATTTTTTTTCCGCTGGAG
>CAYXVU010000293.1:0-6768 GCA_964468725.1 uncultured Clostridia bacterium | reverse complement strand
CAGGCACGGCAATAGAGTTCGCACGCCTGACAACTCTATTGTCAGGCGTGATAGAAGGGTTCGCAGACATGCCAAGATTCCGCGCAGGCGTGCTTATATCATCATCTTGCCTTGCTAGAAAGAGAGCAGACTCGCGCGGCATCCGGCTTCAGCAAACGCAAGCGGTGTTGCTGACCACAGGCTAGTTGGTTATCGGGCATCCTCTTTTGCTGTTCTCTGCGCTGTCTTTGCGTTCTCTGCGCCTCTGCGGTGAAAAAGCTGCCAAACCTGACCATTTGAAACGGCACGACGGCGCAGGGCAACTCCTTCTCTACAGACAACCGGCAAGCTGCTAAATCTTAACCGCGATAATAATTACTAACTTTCTGATTGCACTGCACGGCGTCTAAGTCTATGATAACGCTATCAGTCAGACATTCGAGTTTCTGTAAAAAGGAGAATCCATATGGCCAAGAACGAAAACCGGCGGCTAAGTCCTGCCAGAATTGCTGAAGACGAAGCGGCTTTCAATGCTTTACAAGCTATCACGGCCTACGCGCCCCCAAATCCGAGCTACGCTGTTACGGCATTGGCTCAAGCCTTTACCAGAATGCGCGCCGCACAGGCTGCCGAAGACCAAGCATCGGCGGCCTTTGCATCCGCCCGCGATGTGGCGGCTGCCGAAGAGTGGGCCGTTCACAACTTGCTGCTCGGAGTCAAAGATTCTGTCCGCGCTCAATTCGGCAAAGACTCGTTGGAAGTGCAGGCTCTCGGACTCAAGCGTTCTTCCGATTACAAAACCCCTGCGCCGAAAAGCAAACCGGCTGAGAAATAGACCGCCGCTTCCGCGTACAAAGCCGCCTCAGTTCTACTCCCAGCATGCGAAGCGAGCAACAGAATAAAGCCTAAGGTGAACCGCAACATAACCCTGAGTCAGCCCTGTCTTCTGCATGGCAAGCCTGTGGTGTAGGCAACGAAGACCCTTATACCGAGTTGCGAATCAAGCTGAGAAGGTTGAGAGGCGGTCAGAGACCGCCTCCCTTGCGCACGGTGCGGCGGTCAAAGACCGCCTCTCAACGGAGGTTTCCGTTTTGTGAGCAATTCGGTATTACTTTCCGTTATCTGCTTTGCGGGGTCAGTCGATGGTTTGCACGATGACGCGGCGGTTGGCGATGCTTCACACCTTGCTTTATTCCCGCGCCCGCTTCGCAGGCTTAGATATGAGGAATGCTTCGAAGCGGAGTTACCGCCTGAGCAATGCAGACGCGGCATCTCTGACAGCAGGCCAAGCGGTCGAGTCCGGGTCAATCAGTTCGAAATGACCCGTATTCTTCAATCGCGTGACGCGCACCTTTTCGCCGCGCTCTTGGGCGGCGGCTTGATAGTCATCGGCAAAGCTGACCGGCACAATGCGGTCGCTTTCGCCTTGAATCAACCACTGCTCAACGTTGAGCGGCAGCATCTCGACGGGCGAAATTTGGCGATACAACGCCTCGTTCTTCTCTGCCCCCGCCAGCAAGCGGCTCACAGAGTTATTGCAAACCGATTCGGCTCTTTTGAGATCAGTGATTCCGGCAAGCGATACGACGCCGGAGATAGGAAGCGGGTCGGGTGCATAGAAGAGGCTTGTTTTCGGCAACTGCTTGCGCCCCGCCGCCCACAACGCCAGTTGCCCACCCGCCGAGTGACCAATGATGATGATGCGACTCAAATCGAGGGAGTAATCGCGCGCCAGCGTGCGGGCAAAGTCTACGCCGCGCCCGATGTCTTCAAAGGTGCCGGGGTAGCCGCCGCCTGCATCGCCTATGCGACGATACTCTAAGCTCCAGGTGGCGATGCCTTCTTTTGTGAGCGCAGCAGAGAGGTGACCGATATGTTCAAGGTCGTAAGCCGCCAGCCAACAGCCGCCGTGAATAACAATAGCGAGCGGATGCTTGCCCGCCGATTTGGGTAAGCGAAGATAGCCGAATTGCAGCGGTTGGTCGCCGTATGATAGCCGATAGTCCGCAGGCGGGGCCGGACGATTGAGGATACTCTGCGCAAAGGGTTTCTGAAAGATCAGCAGCAAGGTCAGCAAACCGGCGACGACAACGACGATCAGACGAATGATACCGAATTTCATTATGCCTGTGCGCCGTTAGCCGAACAGCCCTTCGACGAATCCGATCTCATAAGCCATAAACAGGCCATAACCGAGGCTGAACATCCCCGCCAGCAAGCGCACTGTCCAATTGGCGCGGGCGAAACGGTTCGCCGTCAAGTGTACGGGCAATCCGATCAACGCGCTCATCAAGACCATTCCGCCGATTGAACCAACGCCAAAAACGGCGATATAGAAGAGGCCAAGCAGCTTCGATTCGATGGAGGTAAGAATCAACAGCATCAATGCGCCGCTGCCAGCCAACCCGTGAATCATACCGATAATCACGGGGCGCGCTGACAGTTTCATTCCATGATGGGTGTGCGGGTCGCTCTCCGGCGCAACGCTGTGAATGTGAGGGTGAACGTGCAGGTGCTCGCCATGTTGGTGGGTATGAATGTGAAGCTTGCCGCCTTTAGCCAGCTTTCGCAGCGCATTCACCCCTAACAGAATGAGCATCAAGCCGACGCCGAATTCGAGCGCCATCTCCATGCGCTTGCTGATTTGAAATTGCAACAGCAAGACGGCAAGACCGGCAACCAGCAACGAGACCGTATGTCCGAGTCCCCATAACCCGCCGATTAAGGACGAGCTCAGCAGACTTTTGCGCTCGCTGACAATCGTCGAGACGGCAGCGACATGATCGGCTTCCATCGCGTGTTTGAGTCCCACCAACAAGCCCGCGCCGATTACCACAACCGTTGAATCAAGGCTTTCTAGCATTCTTCCTCGCAATCACCCGATGCTGGCAAAGGGTGAAGAGATCACTCCTACTTGCCGTAGGGCTTCGTAGCACATCAACAAACCGAGTCCGGTTATGACCAGCGCGCTGGCTACCGGTAACAGGCGGAACCAACGATTCGAAGCGTTCACTTCTTTCATGAGTCGCCCCGCATAAACAAAGAGCAGCCCCACCGCTGTCAAGGTCGCTGCCAGTCCGAAACTGAAGGCTATCACCAACACCAACCCGTAGCCTACCCGATTTAAGTAGATGGCTGAAAGCATAACCACCAACGCCGAAGGGCAAGGCAACAAACCGCCGGAGATGCCAAGCGCCAGCAAACTGCGCCAGGTTACCGGCGAGCCATCCGCCCCCGGCAATGCGTGAGTGTGCGTGCTGCCGCCATGCGTGTGCGTCAAAGCATCAGGCTGAAGATGGTGCTCGGCGTGACTGTGCCCATGAGCCTGGTCATGATCATGCGCGTGATCGTGATGATGATCGTGATTGTGCGCGTGATCATGGCGATGGTCATGATTGTGATCGTGCGCGTGCTGACCATGCGTGTGAGCAGCCATTTTCATGTGATGGAGCGAATGAGCATGGGCTTGCACTACTTCGGGAGCATGGGCGTGATCGTGCGGGTGCGGATGCGAATGATCGTGCGGGTGATGATGGCCGTGTGTCAGCCCAATAGCTGAGAAGAGACGTTGGCGAAACAGGCTCAACCCGATGATGGCGACCAACAGGCCGGAAGCGAGGCTGAGAATCGGAAAGAGCTTTTCCGGCAAAACATACTGCGAAGCGAAGAGGGTCACGAGCCCCAAAGCGAAGACGCCAAGCGTGTGTGTGATGGTTACGGTCGCGCCTAGAAACAGCGCGTGTTTGGCTGTGCCGCGCGTGCCAACCAGATATGCGCCGACTACTGTCTTTCCGTGTCCAGGCGACAAGGCGTGAGCGGCTCCGAGCACAGCGGCGATGAGCAAACCCAACAAAACGACAGTCGGCGTCAACTCCGGGACGGCGATCAATTCAGCAAAGCGATCCCGCGTTACGCTGACGGCTTTGCCATCGCGCGTCATCAGAGATTGTGCGCCCGCAGGCGTCGCCCCTTTGGTAAAGGAGAAGTCTGCCGTTCGTTCGTTGAGCGGCGCTTGCAATTGATCTTCGGGATAGGCCTGCAACTCGTTGCTGATCGAGTTGGAATAGGCTGTGCTGTCAAAGACGGCGAGTCCCGAATCCGCGCCCACCGTGATTTCGCGCCAGCCGAGTTTCTCTTTCTGATTGCGATTCTCAAAGCGCACCCGATGCGACGCGGCAGAGAGGCTCGCACGGAAAGCAACCTGATAACCGAGTTCCATGCGCATGGTCGAAAGTCCCGCTTCCCCATCGCGCAAGAGGATGTTCTTCGAAGTCAATTCGACAGGCAGTTGCTCATCATCAACCGTGACAATCAGCCCTTCAGTGTACTGCGCGGCGAAGGTTTCAAGGTAAGCATTCAATTCGGGCTCTGATGTCTGCCCATCGCTGTTGGTATCGAGGCGTTGCACCTCCTGAAAAGTGGGAATCTCCGCCAAATCAACAAGAGCGCGCAAGCGGATGCCCTGATCGTTGATTGAGAGGTTGGTGAAATGATTGATCGTAAAATTGCCGAGCGGATGCGCCCAAACGGAAGCGCCGACCGAGAAAAAGATCGCCAGTATTAAACTCAAGAATGCTACCACGCGCATTCGTTTCATCGTCGTTCCGAACAACATAATTCCCTTCTCCCTCATGACCGCTTCAATTCAACTCTTTAAGCGCCTGCTCTGCGCGGGCGGCTTGAAGCACATCGAAACGCGGGCTGAGTTGCAAGGCGCGGACTAAATGCGCGCGCGCTTGTGCTGTTTCTCCGACAGCCTGCGCGATCATCCCTGCGTGATAATAGAGTTTTGCATCGCGCGTGCCAAGTTTCAAAGCTTCTTTGATTGCGGCTTGGGCTTCGGCGATTTTGCCTGCTTTCAACGCCGTCCAAGCCACTGCATCCGCGCCATAAATGTCTCGGCGCGTTTCGTATTCGCGCAGGGCGTTTTGGTAGGCCGCTTCCGCCTGCTCATCATGGTCTGCGTAAAAGAGTGCGAGTTGGCGATTGTAGAGCGCACCGTTTTGCGTGCTCAGTTTGCCGATTTTTTCAACAAGCGCGAATTGATCGGCAGCTTCCTTCTCGCGTCCGGCAGCGAGGTAGAGGTCGCCGAGCGCAGCAACCATCGTCAAATCGGGAAGTTTTTTCACAGCACGTTCAACCTGTTCGATTGCGCCGGACAGATCGCTCTGTGCGGCCAACGCACGCCCCAAACCGGCCAACGCGCGATAGTAATCAGGAAACGTGATCAACGAATCTCGATAGCGCAGCTCCGCCGTTTGATAATCTCCGATGGAGAAGGCGGCTTCGCCCAGTTGCCAGTATATCCAAGCAACAGTTTCGCTCGAGGTCGGCAATTGTTCTCGGGCTAAGAGCAGCGCCGTTGATAAATGCTTCGTCGCTTTGTCGGCCTCGCCGCGCAGGGCTGCCAATCGCGCAAGACGGGTTTCGGTGCCAACCGCCAAACCAGAGAGTTGTTGCAAGCGAGTGAGCAATCGGTCGGCTTGCTCGTAATCGCCAAGCTCAATCAACGCATCGCTCAATAGCTGATAGGGCGCGCTCTTGCCCTTATCCATGTCGAGCAGTTGTTGCGCGTGATCGCGCGCGGCAACGAATTGATGGGCAGTAAATTCGACACTCGATTGAGCGGCCAATGCGCCGCGATTTTGCGCTGCCGGTAGCACGGCAAGCGAAGAACGCACCGCGCGTTCTGCCAGCCCAATATATTCGGCGCTGCCGCTCTCCCGCTGCAATTGCAGGTAATAGCCCGCCAGTTTGTTATAGGCGATGAAATCATCGGGATTGCGGTGCACCTGCTCTTCTAATAACCGAATGGTTTGCTGAGTTGGTAGGGCATCTTCGGTGATTCGGGCGGCGGCAGGCACGGGCGGCGGCGCAGATGCTTTCGGCGCAGACAACCAACTCCCACAGGAACTTGTCATCAGAGCGAGACAGCCGATGGCCAGCAGTCGAAAGAATAATGCGATTGACGAATTCATCATGATCTTCTCAGCGTGCGTAAACGGAGTTAAGAGGGTGTGAGTTCGAGCATCGGTTGACAATAGCGCCGGGAGCGAATTGCCCCCGACGCTATCAAAACCCGAAGGCTTAGTTACGGGTGTTGTCATCAACCGTTCCGGGCGCGCGGGGTTGCTGCGAAGGCGCAAGAAACGGGAAGGTATTGCCCAAAGGAACATCATTGGCATTAACGTTATCGCCAAGCGTATTTTGATTGGCAATGAAGAAGAGGATGGTGTCAATGGTGTCATCCCCGAAGCGACGACCGTTGGGGAAACCGGCTCCTGAGTTATTACCGCCTCCGGTTCCGGTGTTAGCGACATTGATGTTGACTCGTAGGAAATCGCCGTTGAGCACCGCAACGTTGGCGAGGATACCGATGTTCGTTGCATTTGTGCCGAGCGCCGTCAACGTCGCAACAATATCACCGGCGAACAGACCACGGGCATCGTCCTGTTGACTGGCAAAGTTGTATTCGTCTTTCCGCGCGAACGGAATGAGTGCCACATTGATGGCGGGATTACCCATGCGTTCGACTTGGCGAAAACGGCCTGTCGGGAAGAGGCCTTGCCGGTTGATGAGGGTCAGCTCCGAACGTTGAATGGCACCCGAAACGCCAATGATATTGGCTCCCGGATTGCCGGAAGTAGGCCGCAACCGCAACAGGGAAATGGGGATTCGCAAAGCGATGCCCATCACATTGTATCCCGCAAAGCTGTCTCGACCTCTTTGCAGTTGCGTCACATCGGGCGCGCCGCCGAGCACTGATGCGACGAAACGACCGAAGCCGGG
>CAYXVU010000292.1:0-6783 GCA_964468725.1 uncultured Clostridia bacterium | reverse complement strand
TGATAATTTACCATCTGAATAGCCGCCGTAAAAAGAGCGCACTTGACCTTTTGAGATCATACCCCAGATGATCGGGCGAGATGATTAAGAACGAACGACGATACCGCATCACAAAAGCACAAGCGGAAAAGCTGGCTGCCGCTCTGAAATCTTTGCGGCACAATCGGCCAGTGATCGTAAGACTCATCCTCACCTTATTAAAGCTCAGGCCGATGCGTTGCAGAGTCAGCTTGAGTCTTTGGACAGTGAATTGCGGGACTGTGAGGAGGGGAGGACCGGAAAGATGGCAGCTCCTGATCTCAGCTATATTGCAGTTGTTCCGCGTGATCCAATTCGTGCGCGCATTGCTGCGGGGTTAAGTCAAAAAAGAACTAGCTGAACGATTGGGAATGCCAGAGCAGCAGATTCAGCGTTATGAAGCTATTGAATACGCTTCGGCCAGCTTCGCACGAATTGCCGAAATCGCAGAGGTCTTACAAGCCGCCAAAGCTACAACGAGCAGGCAATCCGGTAATGGGAAGACTCGGTAGCTTGGCAATTGTGGCCTCCGATGAGCGATGGAAAGACCCTCTATTTCGCTTCGATAATTTCGATGCGCTCAATGATGTCATCGCGGGCAATACGTTGAACGACCTCCATGCCGCTGGTGACTTGACCGAAGACCGTATACCCGCCATCAAGGTGCGGTTGCGGCGAATGGGTGATGAAGAATTGACTGCTGCCTGTATCTTTGCCAGATAACGCCATGCCGAGTGTGCCGATACCGTACCGATGATAGTTAATCTCGCACCGAATTTGGTAATCCGAGCCGCCGTTTTGATCGCCGCGATTGTCGCCCGCTTGCACAACAAAATTTGGTACAACGCGCACAAAGGCTAAGCCGTTATAAAACCCTTGTCGGGCGAGCCGGATAAAGTTGTCTACGGTCATCGGCGCATCGGAGGCAAAGAGCTCAAAGCGGATGCTTCCTTTTTTCGTGTGAATAACTGCCGTTGGGTTCTTTCCCGAAGTCGAGAGCAACCCGATCCGTTTGTAATAAGCTTTGTCGCGTTTGGTTTCGACCTTACCGATTTGCAAGCGCGTTGTTGGGGCTTCGGCAGGTGATTGCCTCAATAATTCTGCCGCTTTCAGGCGCACAACAAAGTCCGCATCCCGCGTCTCGCCGCTTAATGTCTCCGCATTGATCGGTTGTTTCAATTTATTCAGAGCTTCGATGATGGCAATGCGCGCATCGTTCAGGGTGTCTTTGCGCGCTGCTTGATAAGCATCTTTGAGGGCTTTGACTACATCAGTCGCCGCGTCGTTACTTTCGCCCAATAATCTTGCAGATGTAGCGCGAACAATTACGTCTTCGTGTAGGAGATGAGCGAGTAAAATATCTTTTATCTCAGGCGCTTTGATAGTCGTCAAAGCGCTGAGGATGTCGGAAATCGCCCGCGCATCGGGTTTGCCGTAAGTCATTCCGCTCAGTAAATCGAGCAGAATGGCTTTTGCTTTCTCCCCGCTGAGTTGACCAAGCCCTTGTGCGTAAGCGCGCATGGCTCGCCAATTCTCTTTCGGTAAGCTGATCGTTGCCGGAATGTCCAAGTATGCTGCTTCGCCAAACTTGGCGACGGCGATTTCGATCTCCGGACTTGAGCCGAGATAGCCGTCGGCGAATCGGTAGGCTTTCAGGAAGGGCAGGGCTTGCGGGCTTTTGAGATTACCGAGCGCAGAGGCGATCAACAAAAGCTGATTTTGTTGAGTTGGCACGCCCTCTTTGGCGCGGTTAAAGGTGCGATACCCATCGAGCAAGCGATTGCCGAGCGCGAGCAAGGGGTCGGCTGCGCGCTCATCGCCAATGGCAGCGAGTGCATTGATGGCATTGATGACGACATTTTCGTCTGCATCATTCAACAGCTTGAGCAGAGGGGCGACGGCAGATTTGTCTTTTGCAACACCGAGAGCGCGAGCCGCCTGAGCGCGCGCCAACGTGTTTTTATCATCGAGTAAGGAGAGCAGCGATGGAACAGCGGGAGCTATCCCCTCCCGAATGCGCGCAAGAGCATTTGCGGCTTGCCAACGCAAATCTCCATCGGGAGAACGAAGCTGCGCCATGATGGGTTCGACCGTTGCCGGTTGGCGAATTCGCAAGAGCGCCGTTAGAGTCATCGAAGCCATCAGTTTCTGCGCTTCGTTCGGCGGCTCTGCTGTTGATGGCAAATACGCGACCAACGTCGTGGCGATACCTTTGACTCCATAATTGGTCAATGCTTCTGCTGATAAACGGTTGGCAGCAATCTTGCCGAGCGCTTCAATGGCGCGCGCACGTACTTCGTCGGAAGGCTCTTTTTCAGGTTGTAATCGTTCCAGTAGTGCAGTCACAGCAAAGTGACTTTCAATCTCGCCGAGAGCGAATGCCGCCAAAGCGCGAATCTCAGCATTCGGGTCGCTGTTAAGCGTACCGACCAATGCAGCAATGCCGGTCGGGTAGCCAATGCGACCGAGAGCTAAGATGACGCGTCGCTTCACGCCGCCGTGATTGAGCGTGAGCAGGTCGAGCAGCTCGGGAGTAACCATTCGTTCGTCTTCAAATTCGATAATCTTGGGATAGAGAACCTTTTGTGTGCGGTCGCGGCGCAATGATGGTTTTGCATTGGGAACAGTCGTCGGCGTCTGCGCCGCCAGTATTGATGTTATGAAGAAGAGAAGGAATGCCGAATGCCAAACTCTGAATTTCATCAACCTCGCACCTGATTGCGTAGATTTACGAACCTGCCAACACTTTCGGAGCCACTGTCTGACATTGATTCGTTCGATTCGCGATGAAAGTTTAGCATCTGAAATCGGAAGTTTGCTAACCAACTGGTAGTGCCGTTAGGGCGGGTCGCAAATCTCCGCCACAAAGACGCAGAGATTGCCGAAAGGCATTCGATAGTTTGCCTTTCAATTTTGCGTCTTCGTGGCGTGATAAATTTTCTCGGTTCGCTGTTTGGAAAAGAAAGAATTTTCTATGAGGTTGGTTTATTGATGATTGTGCTTGTCCGGGAATACAAATATCTTTCGCGCCAGATCAGATGCCAATGTCTCTTCTCGGTAGTAGGCATTCAAAATACCCGGTTTCCAGCTAAACAGATCGGTATTCTCCCTGACAAAAGTGTCCCAATCCTGCGCTCCCTCCGTGCGAGCGATGCGTTCATGAATCAAAAAGATATACGACCAAGTGATGGTCTCGTGATAGAGGTTGGCTTTACCATTGTGCGCGGCAAACCGTTTCAGCCCTTTTGTGAATTTCGCAAGCGCATCAAGGGCGGAATGCCGCTGCAAGTATAACCATGCAAGGCGAACGTGCTGGCTGTGTTCGAAGTTGGCAGCAGGCAGAGAACAGTCTTCAAAGGCTTCAATAAATTCTTGATCGGTCATCGTTATCCTCCAATTCGTGTTGAGTTCAAATCGGCCATAAAAGAAAACCGCCTACGAGTATTTACTCATAGGCGGTTATTTCGTTGCAGGCTTCACTCTACCACTGCCTCTTGAGATCGGCAATCGAAAACTTGGCTCAACGTTTTGCAATCTCTACGAGGTTGTCGTAAAACGTCGCTCCGGCTCCGATGTCAGTCAAAGCTTGAGAGACGGTTACGTTGATATTGCGATTGCCGGGACTGAGCTTGTTCCACCAAGTAGAGGGCGCGACCGCGACCCCTGACTTCACGCGTTCGGAAAATTTTGCATATAGTTCGCATTCACCACGTTGATTGAAGACGCGCACCAACTCGCCGTCTTCGATACCTCGCATCTGGGCATCAGCCGGATTGATTTCAATAATCGGTCTGCGCTCACTTTTGAGAAAAGAGGGCAGATGGGAAAACGAAGTATTGAGAAAACTACCGGCTGGCGGGCTGAGCAACTGAATCGGGTATTGAGCGGCCATTTTGGGCGATACCTCACGCGACTCGACGGGCGGTATGAAGGTAAGTAGCGGATCGAGTCCGAGACGCCCCACCTCTTCACTGTAAAACTCGCATTTGCCCGAAGGGGTTTTGAAGCCGCCATCGGCAAAGGGTGCGAAGACTTCAGGCAGGTTTATGCGCGCCCATCCGTCGCGTTGCAATCGTTCCAAAGTGATGCCCTCAAGCGCAGGATTGCCTGATGATAACGCTTGCCGGATGATGTCTTCGTCTGTGTCATTGAAGCAGTCTTCGGTAAATTCCATGCGTGCAGCAAGCAATTTGAAGACTTCCCAATTCGGTTTGGCTTCACCGAGCGGCGCGATGGCCGGTTCATTGTAGACCAGATAGTAATGGCCGTAGGGTTTTACCATGTCGCGGTGTTCCAGTTGGGTCGTTGCCGGTAAGAGAATGTCGGCATAATCGGCTGTGTCGGTTTGAAACTGTTCATGAACAACCGTGAAGAGGTCTTCGCGCTTCAGCCCTTCGATGACTTTCGACTGGTCGGGGGCGATGGCCGCAGGGTTCGAGTTGTAAACGAACATCGCGCGTACGGGCGGAGTGGCTTCCAACAAGGCTTCGCCCAGTCGCGTCATATTGATGGTGCGCGGGTTGCCGCGTATTAAATCAGGGCGTTGCACAGCCGCTTCATTCAAACCGAAAGACCCGCTAGTTGACAGCAGCACCCCGCCACCTGCGTGCCGCCAGGCTCCGGTTATGGCTGGAAGACTGGTAATTGCGCGCACCGCCATTCCGCCGCCTGCATGACGTTGCAGCCCATAATTGATCCGAATGGCTGACGGATGAGTCGTCGCGTACTCGCGGGCAAAGGTCGTGATTTCGCTCTCCGCGATGCCGCAGATTTGTGCGACATATGCAGGCGCATATTCGGTCAGACGCGCCTTCAGCCTATCGAATCCGAGCGTGTGACGTTCGATGTAATCCGCATCGTGTAGCCCTTCGCTGACGATGACATTCATCACGCCGAGCGCGAAAGCTGCATCAGTTCCGGGTTTGAGTTGAATGTGTTGATGACATTCATCCATCGTTTTGTTGCGATAAGGATCAATGCCAATCAGACGTGCCCCGTTAGCCAGCGCCCGTTTGATCTCCGGCCATAAGTGAATGTTAGAGGTCAGTGTGTTCGTACCCCATAACACGATCAACTTGGCTCGATGAAAATTTTCAACATCGGTGCCCATCTTCAGCCCGATAGTTAAACGCAAAGCTTCTGCGCCACATGATGCGCAGATTGTGCGACCCAGCAGGCTCGCCCCCAAACGATGAAAGAAACGACGATCCATGCTCTCGCCATTGACGACACCCATGGTTCCGCCATAGCTATAGGGGAGAATTGCTTCGGGGCCATCTGCGGAAGCAGCGATTTCTGAGAAGCGTGCCGCAATCGTGCCAAGAGCTTCATCCCATGAGATTCGTTCGAAACGGCCTTCACCTTTTTTCCCGATGCGACGTTGCGGGTAGAGCAAGCGCTCAGGGTTGTAGACGCGTTCAAGGTAGCGCGTGACTTTTGTGCAGAGAAACCCTTGCGTAGGCGGGTGCATAGGGTCGCCAGAAACTTTGATGGCGCGACCATCCTGAACTTCGATACGCATCGCACAGGTGTCCGGGCAATCGTGCGGACACGCGCCGTGAATGAGTTGTGATTGTGCCATATGGGTAGTCCTATCTGAAGTTGTTCATAGCTCACTTTTGGGCTTGCTTCAACAGACGTTCTTATCTCTCCATCCGATATGCCAACAGACGGTTGTCGTTTGCTGAAAACAACAGACTAACGGTTTCGTCGGCGAAAAAGCGATCATCGGGGTCATTCAGGCGAACCTCTCGTTCTGCACGTCCGGTGTTGACATTGACTCCTAACAAGCCGCGCCCGCCCTGATGTTTCAAATCGGTAAAGAAGTACATCCATTCTCCTCGCATCGCTGAAAATTGGCGGCGATGCCATAAGAACCGAGCCAGTCGGTCGGCTTGCCTTGTCGGGTCGAGCCGATCAATCAACCGCTCTTCAATATCGAGCGAAGGTCGCGGTGTGGCGATGAAATCGCCCCGACCGGCACGATTGATGCGGGCGGCGATGCCCATAGGCGCAAAACGAGAAGAGACGTAATCGCGTGCTCGATTGGCAGCTAGACTCGTTAAGTTGGGTCCCGCAGCGCGGGCGATGCCAGACCAACGCAAAGTCGTTAGAGACTGAACTGCATGTACCCCGCGAACGGCAGAGAGCGCAAGATTGCCATAACGGAAATAGAGCGATGTCGCGCGCAGCGTAATCGCAAAGACTGAACGTAAGACGCCGCGACCAGGCGGATCGTGCCGCGCTCGCCACCGATTCGCACCGTCGGCGGTGTCAAAAGCCGCGATTTCGTTGCGCCCGCCGATGACCGCTTCACTCTGTTTGTTCAGCAACACAAAGGCCGCTTCTTTGACGCGATGAGAGACTTTCTTTCGAACCTTCCCGGAGCCAGCATCAAGTAGGATCAAATCGTCGCGGTCGGCAATCAGCACCGTCGCGTTATCGGTAAGGGCGATGTTGGTGATGCCTTTATCCGCGCCCTTATACCGCCACAACGTCTTGCCCGTAAAGGCATCAAGCGCGCTAACGCCATAGGAGCCACGCTCGATGGTTTGCCCATCTTTTAAGCGGGTGAATTGACCGCCGGTTCTCACATAGAGAACGTCGCCCGCGAGAAGCATCTCCGGCGTCATCCCTAAATCTTTCGCCTCCCATTCTTCTTTGCCCGTCGCGCGAGACAAGGCGCGCACGCGTCCGCTACCCGATGTGTAAACGAACTGGCGGCCAACGACTGCATCCGCCTCGGTGAGCGCCAGACCCTCTTCG
>CAYXVU010000291.1:0-6809 GCA_964468725.1 uncultured Clostridia bacterium | reverse complement strand
GTTGATGATGACGGAAAGAATGTCCGCTCTTTTCAACTCTTCCGCCGCCCGATACATCAGGCTGGAATAGCCGACTTGGCGAGTTGACAGCACGCTGACGTACTCTCCGGCGCGGCAGAGGCCAATCATTTTCCGGTCAGCGCGGCGCGAGATGTATAACCCGTCACCGGCTTGCACCGGCCCGCCGGAGGTGTAAATCCGCTTGTCTTGACGCTGGTCTTCAGACATGGAAATGCTCCTTGAAATACTCTTCGTAGAGTTTGCAGCGCGCTTGTACGGTCGTTCCTTCGCGGCGCACCAGACCCTGCTTTCTCAAGATTAAAAAATCTTTCCATTCGTATTTGCGCCCGCTCAGAATGGCGATCAAGGCTTCGCGCAACGCTTCGTGTTTTTGCAGAAAGTCATGCCAGGCTGACAGATGCGACCCAAACAGGCCGCTATCTTTTTTTGCCTCTCGTAAGAGACTATCGAAGCGGTCGCCAGACAGCGGAGCGTATGATTTTCGGATGCGATGGAGCGATTGTTGCCATAAGCGCGGATGCCCGCCAATCAGTTGGTGCAGTTGATGGAGCTGAGCCTCGGTAAGCGGCGAACCGTAAGCCGTATTGAGCCGACGGGCTTCCTCAAGCGTAAAGTCATCAAGCTTGATATTTTGACTGACGTTGAAGTTCGATTGATCCGGGTCATCAATCAGTTGATTCGGCTCCAGCGATGTGACGATGACCAAATCGAGACGGCGAAAGAGCGCATTGCCAGCCCGCTCGCTGTGCCAAGCCCGCAGCACGCCGAAAAAGCTGGAACGAAACTCCGTGACGATCAAACGATCTACTTCATCCATTGCCAGCAGCAGAGATTTCTCTCCCATCGAGCGCAGCAACGATTCCAGATAGCGCGTGCAGCGATAGCTAATACTCAGGCTGGGGTTCCAATAGTCGGCAACCCGTTCTTCTTTGTTCAGAAGGTTGGCCAGCATGACGCAAAAGCGGCGGTGGAAATCGTCTGTGTTGGTAAAGTCAGAAGGGTCGAATGCCCCCTGAAAGTTGAGGTGAATCACCTCTTTCCCGGCCCGTGTCGCCGTTTCTCTGAGACGCGCAAGCAGCGAACTTGCGCCACTCTGCCCGACGGCTTGAATGGCCAGCGTGATGCCTCCCGATTCCGTAATCGCCTCCAATGCTTCGCGTTCGCACTCGCGTTCGATGTAAAAAGGCGAGCTGGAATCCATCGCGCCGGTCAAGCTGCCGCCTCTCGGCAGCTTCACAGCTTCACTCGGTAGAGTGTTTTGAACCGTTGACGGGCTCGACTTCGGTTGCGCGGGGTCAGGCGGAGGTGTGTCTACATCGAACAGGTGACCATCGTCAGAGCGCAAATAGAGGACGGGCGTGCCCCACTCAACATTGTGGCGTTGGGCAAAGACGGCAATGCGGGCTTCGGCAATTGCCGCATCCACCGAATGGCCGCACGCCAGCATTTCGTAGAAGGTTTTCGCCAACGTGACCGCCGCCGTGTCGGTAATCTTGAACTGCATGGCAATGGTGGCGGGCAGTTGTTGGCGAATCAGACTTTGCGCCACCCCCGTGAAGACATCGTGAACGCTGGCTGCCGCTCCTTCGCAGGCGTTGAGCAGCACCAATCGTAAGGAGTCGTGATTTTGCAACACGACGCTCAATCGTTGCCCGTCCACAAGGTCGGCGTAGTGATGTTCATCTTCCATCACCAACTCGCTGACGCCCGATTTCGGGTCAACGCCGCCGTGACCGATATAGTGGAAGACATGTACGGGATCGCCCTTACTCAACCGCTCTTGTAACGCGCTCAGCGTCGCTTTTTCCAAACGTTCGATTTCGGCCAACCCGCGCGGCAGGTTGCCGAATGCGGTTTGCAAACTCTTCCACTCTGTTTCTACGCTCAACCGATCATAGCGGTGCGGGCTTGCCGCCATGACCAACACCCGCAACGGCGGCTTGACAGTCAGTGAGGCGACCGCTTGCGGGACTTCCAGATAACGCACGATAGAGGTTTTGTGGTAAAGCGAAAGAAAGCCTCGTCGCTCCTCATGTAGATATTCCCATGGGAGGCTGGCCAGTTCGGGAACATCGGTCAGTCGCAAACGAATGCGTAGCCCTTCGCCGGTTTGCGTTGCCGCTTCGATGCTGCGCGCAAAGGCGTTGCCGATTGGGCCTGCAAACGCGCAGTGGAATAGCTGACCGCCGAGCCTTTTGGCAGCGTTGCCTGATGCTTGTGAAGCGGGCTGCAAATCGCGCAGCACAGAGGTAGCGCCGAGTTCAGCGCGTAATCGCTGCAACTCATCTTCAGAGAACGGAAGTTCGAATTCGGTCTTTGCCTCTCCGGCTTCGTTAGAGCGCACTTCGACCGAAAATCCTTTTGCCGCTCGACGAACCTGTATATCGAAATTGCGATAGTGAATCACTCCCATAACAACCTCTCTATGATGATCGCGCGTTGAGCAAACATGGGCTGAAGAGAAGTCTCGATGTTGCCTGCCGCAATAGAGACTTCACTCGAAAGTGCCTGTGATCCCGACTTGACTATCGAACAGCCTTCGCTGTGCCTGAGGAAATGCCTGCGCTGTTGAAATTCGTTCAGCCGCCCGAATTTTTATTCAACCGGTGCGGAGAATGCAACTCGCCTGCATCCGGGTAAGAAAACTCAGACGCTCTCTTGTTCGCAAAGGAAACACGGAACCTGCGAAACGTGTCTATAAGGGTCAATCGGATTGGAAAGGATAGACGCGCTTCGCCGATGAATTTTATAAGGTCTTCAGATACTCGATGACTTGTCGCTTCTCTTTTTCGGTCAGGTGAAAGCCGAAGGGGTGGCCTTGATTGCCCAGTCCCGGCAGCGTCGTATTGATAACCCGTCGCCGCGCTTCGCCGGGCGCACTTTGAGGCGGCGGACTGGTGAGCGATTCGACTTTCAACCCCAAATTCACCGCATCGTAATCTTTGATTGTGCCCACGCGGCGAAAGTATTTCGGTCGCGCTTCTTGGGTCAGCACTCCGTAAACGGTCGGCACCGAGCCATTATGAAAATAGGGCGCGGATGCCCATATTCCATCAAGCGGCGGCGCTAGATAACCAATCGGCTCGCTCTCCACTTTTGCGCCGTCCTGCGCGAACCACGAGCGCGCGTAATAGCTGCGAAACTCTTTGGTCAATCCGGTGAGGCGCAGCGCATCGGTGCCAACCGTTGCAATCGGCACGACACGATTCGGATACGCGCCCTGCGCGCCGTACGTGCCGTGACATTCGGCGCAGGTCTTTTCGAAAATCTGTTTACCGGCGGCGGCGAGCTTTCGATCAATCGGCCAAGGGTACTTCGGCGGCGTTATGGATTTCATATAAGCGAAGATGTCAACGAAATCCTTCTCCCACGATTTGATCTTTTCGCCGCTCGGTTCCGGCATGGTGAACTGCATAATCGCACGCGCGAAATCGCCGCTCACAAAGGCATCGGCATAGAGAAACTTCTTCTTCTTCAAATGCCACCACGGCGGCGCGTCGAGGTCGTGATCTTTGTAATCGCCCATCTCGATCTTTGTCGGACTGGACGACAAATCCGGGTTGCGGCGTTGTAGAAGTTCCAGACTGAAGATGAAGGCATTGGTGCGTCCGCGACTGACCGATTGATGATCGCCATTGGCTTTGCCGCCGCTCAGTTTGTAAACGTCTTCGAGAAAAGTGCCTAAATCCAGTTCGCTGTTGGGCAGACCGATCATGCTTGCGCCGCTGCCAGGCAATCGCCCGCCGTGACAACTCATACAGGTCGTTGCCCATCCGCCTTTGCCATTCGAGACGAACTGCATGGGCAAACCGCCGTTCGGATACGGCGCAGGCGTAAACCCGTAGCGTTCGAAGGTCAGTCGCCGGATTTGCTCCGGGTCATTCGGGTTGACCTTTGCTTTCCACTCGTCGTCCCATACCGTCCAGAGTCTGCTCATGACTTGTTCGGTAAGAAAGCCGGGGCCATAGGCGCGCTGGGTAAGATACTGAAAGCCGCGCTCAATCTGTGCGTTGTCGGAGTCTGCCCCAACGTTTGTATGATGACCCGCCGAAGAGATGGAAGCGGCGAGCATCGCCAAACCAAAAGCGCCCAATGAAAAGATAGAAAGCCTGCGACATCGCATCTGCATTCCTCCTTACTGGTAATGGGGTAACGGGCTGATGATAGTGTAATCAACCGCTTCGAAAGTTCAATCAGGCGGTTGCTAGGGGTCTGGCGACGCAACCGGCTTCTGCAGCTTGCGAGCAGCGCATCGCCAATAAATGAGCAACAGCGCCAGCCCGCCGCCTGCCGTATCAATCAGCGAATCATAAAGCGAGCCGGTGCGCGTCTGTGTCAACGATTGCCGCAGTTCATCAAGGAGCGACAGACCGGCGGTTATCGCCAGCGCATAGGCTGCCCAATCGGCGCGCCATCGCACCGGCGCATCAGCGCGCAAAGCGCGATAAAGAAGCGCGGCGAAGATAGCATACTCGACCAGATGGGCGGCTTTGCGGATGAGAAAATTCGTCCAGATGACGGTTTCGAAACTCGCATTCGGAAAGGTGCGCACAATAATCTCAAGTAATACGCTGCGAGTGTTTTCGCCCGACATCGCCTCCCCTGAAAAAGAGAAGATCGCGCCGACAAACAACAACACCGGCAGCCAGTAGCGAATCAACTTGCCAATGATCGAGCTACGCGGGGCTGTCAGATTTTCCGCCATATGAATTCGCCAAGCAAAATAACAAAGCCCCGCTCGTTTGCGAAGCGGGGCAAATCATTTCAGATAACGCCGTGACCAACCTACTGAGCGGCAGACCGATTTCGCCACTTAACCAAGCGATTGTGCGCCGGAAACCACTTCAATAATTTCGCGTGTGATCGAAGCTTGTCGCACGCGATTCATCGTCAAGGTCAACGAATCAATCAACTCACCGGCGTTCTTTGACGCCGAATCCATCGCGGTCATGCGCGCGCCGTGTTCGCTGGCTACCGATTCGAGCAGCGCGTAATAGACTTGGGTTTCGATATAGCGCGGCAGCAAGCGGGAGAAAATCTCCTCCGGCGCTTGTTCATAAAGATATTCGATTTCGGCTCCCGCATCGCTCGCCGGTTCGCCGAGCAACGCCTCTTTGCTGATGGGGAGCAACTGTTTGACAACCGGGCGCTGCGCGATGACCGACTTAAATTCGCTGTACAGAATAAAGACGCGATCAACGGTTGATCCTTCTTGGGTGTACATCTCCATCAAACTGCGCGCAATGTTGGCGGCTTCGTCGTGATCTACGGTTTTGGCCGTCACGCCGAGATACTCGTTGATCGGCGGTTTGCGGCGGCGAAAGAAGTCGCGCCCTTTTCGCCCGATGGTCACCAGATCAATCTGTTTATCAGGGTTTTCGCGGATGAATTGCTGCGCCGCTTTAATGAGGTTCGAATTGAACGCCGCGCAGAGTCCGCGATCCGCCGTCACCAATGCCAACACATAATGCTCATCGGTTTCGCGCACTTCGAGCAGCGGGTGTTTGGTATCGCCCGCCCCGGCGGCGAGCCTGCCGAGCACCCGCATCATCGAGTTGGCATACGGACGCGCAGCGATGACGCGGTCTTGTGCGCGTCGCAGTTTGGCCGCCGAGACCATCTTGTACGACTTGGTGATCTTTTGCATGTTGCGGGCGGAACGAACCCGCCGACGTAAGTCTTGAAGGCTTGGCATATGTCAATTGTCCGTTCTCTGTCTTCCGTCACTGGCCCGCTTACGGCGGGTTCGGTCAAAAGCAATGGACGGCGGACGAAGAACCTTACTCCGCAAGGAATCTCTCTTTATATTCGCTGACGGCGGCGCGCAGCTCCTCGCGCAGTTCGTCATCCAGTGCTTTGCGGTCACGAATTTTGTTGAGCAGGCCACTCTTCGAATTCTCCAAGAAGGTTCGCAGCCCATCATCGAATCGCTTGACCTTCTCAAGGGGAATATCATCGGCGAAGCCATTCGTACCAGCCCACAGCAGAGCGACTTGCATCTCAACCGCGATGGGCGAGTACTGCGGCTGTTTGAGCAACTCCGTCAGCTTCTGACCGCGATTGAGTTGTTGCTGCGTCGCTTTGTCAAGGTCGGAGCCGAACTGCGCGAAGGCGGCGAGGTCACGATATTGCGCGAGTTCCAATCGCAAAGTGCCTGCGACCTGCTTCATCGCTTTGATCTGCGCCGAACCGCCGACGCGACTGACCGAGATACCGACGTTGATCGCCGGGCGCACGCCGGAGTGAAACAGGTCGGATTCCAAAAAGATTTGCCCGTCAGTGATCGAAATGACGTTGGTCGGAATATAAGCCGAGACGTCGCCCGCTTGCGTTTCGATGATCGGCAGCGCCGTCAGACTGCCGCCGCCTTTGGCATCCGACAGTTTCGCCGCGCGTTCCAATAGCCGCGAGTGCAGATAGAAGACATCGCCGGGATAGGCTTCGCGGCCCGGCGGACGACGCAGCAACAGAGAGATGGTGCGATAGGCCACGGCGTGTTTCGAAAGATCGTCGTAAATCACCAGCGCGTGTTTGCCGTTGTCGCGGAAGGATTCGCCCATCGCGCAGCCGCCATAGGGCGCAAGGTATTGCATAGCTGCCGGACTGGACGCCGCCGCATCAACGATGATGGTGTAATCCATCGCGTCGTAATCTTCCAGCGTCTTTTTTACCTGCGCGACGGTGGACTCTTTCTGTCCGATGGCGACGTAGATACAGATCAGGTCGCGGCCTTTCGAGTTGATGATGGTATCGAGCGCGATGGCCGTCTTGCCGGTCTGGCGGTCGCC